>DATANR010000133.1:0-7925 GCA_036266155.1 Gemmataceae bacterium
GCTGCGTACATATCGGCGGCGGCAACGAGTTGCGGAAGCGCTTTGCCACGGCGCTTTTGCCACAAATTCTTAATTGATAAACCGTTACACAAAACAAATCGTCGTACGAACGACAACTCGTTGCCACGTTGCCGAGGTTGCCGGCAACGGCTTGACCCCCACACTGTCACGGCAACGAGTTGCGTGCAGCCTCAGTAGTTCCCAATAACCTCGCCGCCCGCCCGCGTGCCGAGCGCCCGCCACGTTGTCGCGTCGATCGTGTTGCGAACGAAGCGCACGGAGCCGTCGCCGAGGAGCACGTTCACGCCGCCCGGATGGTAGCTGCGGGCGGCCGCCTGGCCGGGGTTGTGCGACGCGTTGCTGCAATCCCACCGCGGGTCGTTCGGCAGCAGGTGGTGGTTGTAGTTGCAGTCGGCGTAGTGGCCGTTGATCCACTTCGCGCCGCGCATGTTCGACCAGGTGCCGCCGCCGGCGCAGTTGGCGTCGCTCGTCACCGTGCTGCCAGACAACGTCAGCACTTGCCGGGCGGCGCTTTGCGGCGTCGCCCCGCTGGTGTCCGGCATGCCGCTGCCCATCGTGCTTTCGCTGAACGCCACCGTGTTCGACAGGCCGTCCGTGATCATGGCCATCGCGAGCGGTTCCTGGCCGAACATACCGTCGCTCGTCTTGTATTGGCCCCACCACGTGCCCGTGTTGTCCGTGCTGCCGTCGCCGCTGCCGATGCAGGCGACGTAGTTGGTCCCGGCGTACTTGTCGGTCGACGAGACCGCGCCGCTCGGCGTGGTGGCGAACGCGTTCGGGTTCAGCCCGTTCATCGGATCGCTCGGGCAGGTGTACAGCTTGATGATGGTGATCGACGCCTGGTAATTGCCCGGGATCAGCGGATACTGGGCGACGTTCGAGTTGTACAGCGGCACCAACCCGACATCGACGTTGCGGCCCAGGTTGTCCTGCTCGATGTAGGCCAGGATGCGGCCATGAACCGAGACGACGAGCGGATAGCCGGCGCGCCCCGGGGGCAATGCGCCGATGGCGCTTTCGTAGTTGTGCAGGGCGAGGCCGATCTGCTTGAGGTTGTTCTCGCACTTCAAGCGATTGGCCGACTCGCGGACCTTCTGCACAGCCGGCAACAGCAGGCCGATCAGGATGGCGATGATCGCGATGACAACGAGCAGTTCAATCAACGTAAACGCGTTGCGCGTGATGTTCTTCATGGTGGTTCCTGGTTACTCCCCGCAACAGGGACAGATGTCGGGGACAAAAATCGTGAGCGTGGCGGTGTACGCGATCGTGTCGTACTCAGCCTTGCCACTCGCGGCTTCTTTGTGATGAACGACGATCAGGTAGTAGTTGCCCGTCTTCGGCGTGAATGCCGCTTTGCCAAGCGTGTCGGTCTTGCGTTCAAAGTTCTTGTCGAAGTCGGCGGCCAATGTTTCGCCACGCGGGATGAAGCTGACGCGCGCCTCGGGCAAGGGCTTGCCCTGGAACAGCACGCGGACCTTCATCTCGACGCCCGGCCCCATCGGCGTGATCGGATGTGCGTCAGGCACAAGCTCCAATGCATGCCCGAGCGGCTTGTCAAAACCCTTCCAATCACGCGACACCTTGTCGAGCGTCGGGCTGATCAGAAAGAACGCCTTTGCGCTGCGAATTGAGCGAACGGGCTTGCCGTGGTTGACCACTTTGTCCTGCGTGTGGCTGACAACGTACAGGCCCGGCTTGTCGGCGGCGAACTTGGCCGAATGAAAGCCTTCCTTCGGGGCGTACCCGAGATCGGCGAGTTTCGGGATCACGTCAAAAGTCTTGCCCGCCGGATCGGTGACGGCCAGCGTGGCGCCGTCGAGGTCCGGCTTCGACGCGAGCTTGAAGTCGCGGTGGTCGTTGCCGTGGTTGCCGAGCATCAAGTCGATGTGGACGGCATCGCCGGTGCGGATCAGGTTCGTGTTCGTCTGCACCCACGTGTCGTGGGCCAGCGCCGGCAACGCAGTCGCCAGCGTGAGAGAGAGTATCAGGCCATGTCGCATGAAGTTCGTCCGTGGTGTGAATCCGAGCGCGGACCCGACGCGACGGCGCACCGGTGAACGGCGTCGGCCGCGCGATCGAGCGTGATACCTACGGCACAACGATCAGATGGACCGCGGAGGGGGATCGTCCGGTGGGACGGTCAAAGAAGTGGCGTCGATGTCGAATACGGTGAACGGCGAACTTTCATTTGGAAGCACTGACCACGTTACGGCCGGCTCAGGCGGAATGCTCGCGGGGACCACAGAGCCGGGCACCACATCCTTCGGGCCTTGGCACTTCGACTGGAGTGTTGGACTAATCCAAGTCACCGTAGCGGTGCCGGCATTCTTGCCTCGGCAGCAGGGTGCAACATCATCGCTGGCGTCGGCGTCGTGATGGCAACAGCAACGGCCGGCAGTGCGATCGGCGAGGCAGCAGCCGCAAGGTGCATCGGGCGCCGGCGACGAGCCGCGCACCACGGGCAGGCCGAAAACGCCTACAACCTGACCAATCAAGGCCAGGCAGATCGCAATCGGCGGAGTGATGCGGGGCGTCACGTTGATGACCAGGGTGATGGCCGGCAGGCAGGTAGAGAGAATTCTAAGGTGTGGTGCGGTGGCTGTCGACAAGATTCCAAAATCGCTAGTTCGACGCTCCTGCGTCGAATGCTCTCAACGACGCTCTGCGTCGTTGTGGCATTCGACTTTGCTGGCCACGCTCGCATCGACGCAGAGCGTCGAACGAGCGTTTGCTACTTCGCCATCTTCAACTGCGTCCAAGACCGCGTCCCGCCAGTATTCGGATCAAAACCGGCCTCATCCGAAAGAATGTATTCGCCGCTGGCGCTGCTCCAGGCGTTCTTGTAGCCGCTCGGCAACTGCACCGGATACTTCTCGTGCGGGGTGTCGTAGCGAGCGACGCCGCGAATGTAGTCGCTGAATTGCTGGTGAACCCGGTCCTGCGACTTCTGCCGGCTCCAGTAGGCGTCGCTGTACATCTTGAAGATCTCATCCGAATTCCGGGTGATCGTATCGCTGATCTTCTTGGCGTTCGCGATGCCCTGGGCCATGCGATTCTGATACAAGTCGCTCACGTACATGTATTGGCCAAACCACTTCGGCTGAATCTGGGCCGAGTGAACGCTGGCAAGCATGAGCGGCGTGGCCGCGTCGAGCTTGCCCTTCGCGGCCCGGAGCGCGAACGGCGTGCTGACCGGGCCCCAGGTGTAGGCGATGCAGTTGTTGACGCCGAGGTTGGCTGACGTGACGAACACGGCCAGATAGATGTCCTCCTCGACGGCTTGCCCATCGATCGCATACTCGATGCGCACACGCCCGGCTTTGACCTTGGCGCCGCCCATCGACGCGGAGTGTGCTTTGGCGACTTCGGGCATGTCCTGGTAGCCGGTGATCTTGGGCCGATACTTCGCCCGTAGGTTCGGCAAAGTCAGTTCTTCCACGACGTCGTGCGGATGCTCGATAACGGGGCGGACGATCGACCCCATGTAATTCGTGCCCTTCGTCATTGGCACAACCGGGTTGCTGAACCAGCAGCCGTAGCACCAGGGGAACGTCTCGATCTGTTCGAGGCTATCCGGATTCGACACCTTGATTTCGAGGCATGCGAGATTGGTGAGGTCGGGATACCACTGAACGCCGCCCGTGACTTTCCAGCCCTTCGGCTTTAGGAACGTGACGGCCTCCAGGTTGTTGATTTGCGGATCTTTGATGGCGACCGGTTCGAGCACAATCGGCCCGGCAAACGCGACCGGTGCGAGGATGGCGGAGAGGACGGGGGCAAGATGGCTGGCGGACACGATCGGCTCCGGATTGGGGGCTGGTTGCCCCCCCATACCGGCGAATCGGTAGGCTGTGACAAGATCTTGCGAAATCTATTTCCGTGACTTGTCGCGTTCTTGCGCAAACTCGCGTATCTCCTTGCGCATCGAGACTTGTGTCTCGTGCTCCGTCTTGTCAATGGCCACCGGCTTTGCTTTTTCGATAGCATCGACCGCGTATTTCGCGGCGTTGACAACGTTTTCATCCTTCGACTTTTGCAATTCTTGCAAAATCGGGAGAAGTGGTTTGCCCGCCGCGCCGAGGCGGCTTGCGGAACTAATCGCGCAACGGAGCGGATACTCGTGCCTTTCGGTTTTCAGCAGCTTTTCCAGGTCGGGCAAGACGTCCTCGGGCGTAATCGGCCGACGTGACAGACTTGTCGCCGCGTGACCGCGCACGTCGGGGTTCGTGTTCGCCAGTTCCTTGCGTGTCCGTTCCAACAGAATCTGAAGATCAACGACGGGAGTGCTCGTCGGGATTTCCAGAATGTCGATCGCGATGGCGCCGCTCATGCCGGCCAGGACTCGTTCTAACCGGTCGCGCGTCTCGGCCGCTTTGGTTTCGTTCATCGCCCGGCGCAGGCTCGCGGCGACGGGGCGGCCGATGGCAGTCAACTCTTTCGCGGCCAACTCGCGGGTTTTGAAGTCATCGCTGTTCAATTGATCGATCCACTTCTTCACCTGCTCCATGTTCTTCGGCGGCGCGGGAACGAGTGCGTTCACGTAAATCGTCAACGTCGCGCGCGTGTCGGCCACGCCAAAGTCGCCCATCGGCACGTGCAGACTCCAGTCGCAGGCCACAGGTTTGCCGCCAAGCGTGTGCGTGCCACCGGGGCCGGGCAACAGAATGATCTCGCGCCTGTCGGCCGGGATGTCCACGAAGCGACGGATCGCTTGGTTGAGCGCTTTGGCCGATCCCTTGAAGAAGAAGGTCGGGTTGCCGTTGACCTCGTACCAGTAGACGCGCTCCTCGATATTGACGGCCGCCAGGAGCTGCGAACTGAAACCCCAGCCGTCCTTGATGGGTTCATTGCCCAATTGTTCGGTGGCCAAGGCGTGGACCGCCGCCGGCATACACAGGACGACGGCGAAGCACGCCACGACGGCAAATCGAATCATTGAGATGGCTCCCGTGAGAAGGGCGCACGCATCCTTGCTGATTAGACGGATGAGAATACCGGTCGACTATCAGGTCACCTCTCGACGGCTGACCTTCAGCATGGGATGATGGGCCGATTCCAATGCCCAATCATTCCCGAGGTTTACCATGATCACCACTCGCCGCGAAGTGTTTTCCGCACTGGGGGCGTTTGCCGCCGGGCAAGCGCTGCTGAGCGACGCCATCGCCCAGGACAACAACCCGGCCGCCCATGTCGCCGACCGATCGTCGACCATCAAGATCACGAAGATGCGGGCGACGTGGGTCGGGCCGGCGGTGTACGTGAAAATCGAGACCAACCACGGCGTCACAGGCTGGGGCGAGATCAAGGGCGTCGATCCGCGCGTGGCCAAGCCGCTCGCGGAGTCGCTGTTCGAACTCATTGACGGCGAGAACCCGACGCGCATCGAGTTTATCTGGCAAAAGCTCTATCGCGCTCATCGCGACATCCGCGGCGGGCCGTTCATGGTGCACACGATCGCGGGTATCGACATCGCGCTCTGGGACCTCGCGGGCAAGCTCTGGAACACGCCCGTCTATCGCTTGCTCGGCGGGCCGACGCGCGACAAGATTCGCGTCTACCATACGCCGCAGGCGAAGAAGTTGCCGCCCGGCGGGCCGTACGAGCACAGCTTGACGCCGGCGCAGGTTGACGCGATCGTCGCCAACATCAAGGCTGCCCGCGAGCAGGTGGGTCCGAGTGGGGCGGTGATGCTCGACGCGCATTGCGCGATCCCGCCGGCCAGCCTGATTCAATTGGCCGGCGCGCTCAAGCCGTACGATCTGCTGTTCCTGGAAGAGCCTGCGGTGCCGGGTAACATCGAGGTGTTCAAACGGCTCAAGGAGAAAATCTCGATCCCACTGGCGGCCGGCGAACGCGACCGCACGATCTGGGAGTTTCTGCCGTACTTACAGAATCGCTGCCTCGACATTCTTCAGCCGGACTGCTGCCACGGCGGCGGGATCACGTCGATGCGGAAGGTCGCGATCCTCGCGGAGACGTGGCAGACACCGCTGGCCCCGCACTGTACGGCCGGCTTCCTCGGCATCGCCGCGAGCCTGCACGTCGTCTCGGCGATCCCGCTGTTCTTAATCCACGAGTTTTATCCGGACAACGCGGGCTTCAACAAAGTCGGCATCACGCGCATGGAATACAAGCTCGACAAGGATGGCTACATCGGTCTGCCGCCGGGGCCTGGGCTTGGCGTCGAAGTCGACGAGAAGAAGCTCGACGAGGAGGCGAAGAAGCCGCAGACGTACAAGTGGCCGGGCGCGAAGCTCAAGGACGGGTCGATCTCGGATTATTGAGCCAAGAAAAGTTCGAAAATCCGGCCGCAAAGGAGTAGCGCAATCGGCACATCGAATTATTGCATAGGTGTCGATTGCGATACGTTCGGACCCCCCCACCCCCCTGAACGTATTTCTCATTTTTGCCGCCGGAGCACATCATGTCGAACACTCATGTCGCAAATGCTGAATTTCTAAAGAGTTGCGAGGTCGCAGCCCGCGCCCGCCAGCGCGACGACGAACGCTGGCTGTGGCACGGTTTCCTCGCCGCCGCGAACCTAACGCTCCTGGTCGGGCAATGGAAGGCCGGCAAGACAACGCTCTTGTCCGTCCTGCTCGCCCGGCTCGCGCAGGGCGGGACGCTCGCCGGCCTGGCAGTCCGCGCGGGCCGGGCGATCGTCGTTTCCGAGGAAGCCGACGACTTGTGGGCCGATCGCGTTGACCACCTTCGCCTGGGCGATGAACTCACAATCGTGTCGCGGCCGTTTCGTGGCCGGCCGAGTTCCCAACAGTGGCAAGCGCTGATCGACCAACTCGTCGATCGCCACGCGGCGGATCCGTTTAACCTCCTCGTTATCGATCCACTGGCGGCGTTCGTGCCCGGCCGGTCGGAGAACGACGCCGGCGCCATGCTCGACGTCCTGTTGCCGTTGCAAGAGTTGACCCGGCTCGGCGTCGCCATTCTGGTTTTGCATCACCCGAGCAAGAAGGCGACAGCGGCAGGACGCCTGGCGCGCGGGTCGGGCGCCGTGACGGGGTCCGTCGACATCATCATTGAGTTGGAGTTGATGGCGTCGGCGGCCGAAGACGATCGCCGACGCAAGCTGTCGGCCTATTCGCGGCACCGGGCGACGCAGCGGCGACTGATCGTCGAGTTGACGCCCGACGGCACGGACTACGTCGCGCTCGGCGACTACATCGGCAACGACTTCGAGGACAATTGGCCAGTCCTGGCCGGCGTTCTCGAAGATGCGAGCGGCAAGTTGACGCGCAAGGAGGTCCACAAGTATTGGCCGCAAGACTTCGTCAAGCCGAGTCCAATGGCGATCTGGCGCTGGCTCGACCAGGCCGTGAAGCAGAATCGCGTCCTGATGTCAGGCAACGGCCGGCGCAATCATCCGTTCGTCTATTGGCTGGACGGCATGGAAGACGTGTGGCGCAGCGACCCATTCCATCTACCGGTCGAGCTTCCGGATCTGTACGGTCCGCGAAAGACACTCGCCGAAGCCAAGGCCGAACGGGCGGAGCAGGAAGAACGGCAGGCGCAGCGGGCGGCGCGGCGTTCGGCAAAAAAGGCGAACGATGCCGGCCAGCGAGCTTGACACACGAGCGAGCCTCCCGCGTCAGCGGGGGGAGTGAAGCGCTCGCACTACGCTCCCCCGCTGACGCGGGAGACAATTGGCCGACACTTCTCGCTCAACGGGATCGCATAGCCCCGTATTGATCCCGAAGGGACCGCAGAAAATAGCCAGTGGTCGAGCGCCAGCTCGACCACCGGAACGCGAAATCGGAATATCAACCGATCCCCAACGGGATCGCAGAACGCTGCTCTTGCGAATCACAGATGTGATGACGTTCTCGGAGTTCTGCGACTCCTACGGAGTCGGCGGAATTGGGTATCCGAGTTTCCGGCGGTCG
>DATANR010000134.1:0-119049 GCA_036266155.1 Gemmataceae bacterium
TCGTGCCGGCTTTCGATCTCTTGCGCCGCGACGGACCATCGCAGTGGGTCACAGCGGCCGATCTGCCGGTGGGCGAACTGCGTGAAAACGCCGAGGTTGTTCGAACCCTCTATCTGATTTCCTCAACGCGCAAAACGCAAATCTACTCCCTGACGATCGACAAACCCGACCCCTGCATTACCTGGACCGAGGCGATGCCGGCCACTCCTGAAGAAACGCAGTCTTTCTTCGACACGATCCCGAAGGAGAGTGCCGCCAGGCGACCGAAGAGTATTTACAAAATCAATGTGACGGTTCGCGAACGAACCGAGATCGAAGTTGACGGTAAAAAGCAATTGCGCCAGATGGACCTTGGACTGATCGAACGCAAACTCCTCGTATCGGCCGTGAACGGCGGAAGCGCTCCGGTGGGGCTCAAGGGCCGTGTCCTTGGGGACGTAAGCTTTCTGAGCGGCTCCATCGAAGGGCGGATCGACCTAGGCAATTCATTCCCCGCCGATCAGGACTGGACGAAGGACGTCGCGCTCTTGGCCGAACGACCGGGTCTTGACCTGTCGTTGGACACCGTAGCTACGACTCCGAACTATCTCAAGGTGAAGCTCGACGCACTCGACCCCATCGACGGCCGCAATCACTGGCGCTTGCGCGTGACAGTCCCCAAGGGATCGGTGTACACGGCCCTTCCCGAAGGAAGCGCGATCGTCCTGAATACCACGGGCCCGAACCCGCGCCGGCTGCGCATTCCGATTCGCGGACAGGCTTATGATCGCGGCACCGGCCCGAAACTCTAAGATAGCTCGGCGACGTTCGCGCCCACTGAAAGTCCCGACTCCATGTCGGTGCGATTCCTCAACAAATACGATTCGCTCGGCGTGCTCGGCCTGGGCAGCATGGGCCAGGTGCACGCCGCCCGGCCCATCGCCGACCCGGCCACGACCGTCGTCGTCAAGGTCATGCGTGCCGACTTGGAAGGCGGAGCCCGGGCGCGACAACTCTTTGAACGTGAAGCCAGTTACACGCTTCGACTGCGGCATCCATACATTGTGCGCGTGCTGGAGACCGGCTTCGACGAGGCCGCCGGCCCTTGCGTCGTGATGGAGTTCGTTCCCGGCGCCACGTTGCAGCAATTGCTCAAGAAAGATGGGCGAGTCGGCATCCATCGCGCAGCGTGGTTGGCCGGCTGCTTGTGCCATGCGCTCGAATCCGCGCACGTCGGCGGCGTCATCCACCGCGACTTGAAGCCCGCCAACCTAATCGTGGTGAATACCGGCACGCCGCAGGAACATCTAAAAGTAATGGACTTCGGGCTCGCGCACCTGGCGTCGAAGCCGCACCTTTCCAAGGACCAGCTCTCGGGCTCCGGCGTCGTCGTCGCTCAGGGAACACCCGCGTACATCGCACCCGAATTGCTGCGCGGCGACGACGTCGACGGCCGGGCAGACTTGTATTCGGCGGGCGTCGTGCTGTTCGAGATGTTGACCGGCCGGCTGCCTTTCCCGGAGAACGATGTCGATGCCGTCATCGATGCGCACCTCAAGCGCAAGCCGCCCCGCTTCAAGGACGTCGGCGTCACCGATTTCCCGGCCGCGGTTGAGGACGTCGTCCAGCGGTGCCTTAGAAAGTTCTCACAGGAGCGCCAACCATCGGCACGGGTGCTGGCCAATGAGTTGGGCGATGCCTTGAACGTCGACCTTTGGGCGGAAACCATGCCCGTCGGCGTGCAGAAGCTCGAGGCCGAGATTCCTCTGGCACAAGATGTTCCACTCGATCCGACCAGTGAACCAAACACCATTTTCCGCAAGGTCGAAGCCTGGATGCCGGACCGGATTGCCGTCCTGAAACTCGGCGGCTTTCTCCAAGATGCCGGCGGCCAGGTTGTGAATACCCAGCCCGGCCTGCTTCAAGCGACGTTTGGCGTTGGATCAACCGGTCTCTTGAGCCGCCTCTTTGCCAAACCAAAAGGCGACGGCATCGAACTGGATTTGAATCTCGATCGCCCCAATCCCACGCAGAGCAAACTCGTCATTACCGCGGTCTTCCGCGTGCCCGGCGGTGGTCCGCCCAAGAACAAGGCGGCCTGGACCGATCGCTGCCTGCGGATCTTCGAACAGATGAAGCAGTATCTCATGGCATGAACGTCACATTACTCAGGCACGCCCAACTTTCTTGGCCGCGAGAGTTGGCGATCTTCCTTTTTGAAAAAGTGCGTTTTCCGCGGGTTTTTGGGTAAGGTCGCCAAGATCGCCACCGTTTTGCCACACCCCCCTGACGATTGCATTTTGTGCATGCAAGAATCGTGCAACGAAACGCAAACAAACCGGATGCGTCGACGACCAATAAAACAACACTTCGATGCCAGTTGTCTTTTGCACTACTAGTGAGCCGCTGATTCCCGTGCGTCATGGCGACACGCACGTCCATGTCGCCGCGCTCAATGATGCAGGCGCGTTCTGGAACCATCTGACGGATGAGGAACGCTCACGGGCCGAGCGCTTTCGGTTGGCGCGCGTCCGCGACCAATTTGTTGCTGCCCGCGGCCAGTTGCGTGAGCTCTTGGGGCGCTATTTGCAACTCGAACCGCGAGCGGTGCCAATGCTGTATGCCGACGGCGGCAAACCGCATTTGCCGTCCGATTTCTCGTTGCATTTCAACATCTCGCATACCGATGGCCTGGCCGTATTCGCCGTCGGCCACACGCGCGTCGGCGTCGATGTGGAGCGCGTTCGCGATGTCCCCGATGCCGAAGGGCTGGTGAGCCGTTTTTTCACTCGCCGCGAATGCTCGCTGTTTCAGTCTCTGCCACCGGCCGACCGGCCGAATGCATTTCTTCGTGCCTGGACGTGTAAGGAGGCGGTTCTCAAAGCCATTGGCCGCGGCGTGCAATCACTCGATTGCTGCGACGTGACTTTGGGTGACGATGAGCGGCCGGCTCTGCTCGAACTCGACGGCGACCGCACGGCCGGGCAGCGCTGGGAGATTTTCACCTGGGAACCGGCGGCCGGCTATCTGGCGGCGGGAGCGGTGGAAAGGCAAATGCAAAATGTGAAATGATAAATGCAAAAAGGAAGACCATGACGGCCTTCCTTTTTGCATTTATCATTTCACATTTTGCATTGACTACTTCTTCGGATCTGGCACCGCGGGCGGCATCGGGGCATCGTCGTTTTTCGGAGCCGCGGTGGGGTCGATTCCCAAGTTCACGCTCGTGTACGCGGGCGGTACCGGGTTCTTCGGCGGCTTGACGCCGATCAGATTCAGGAATAAACGGGCGTCGATCAGTTGAACGCCGAGTTCTTTTGCTTGCTTCATCATCGCAGCCAGATTGCCGACAGGAGGAGCGTCCGAACCGATGATCAGGAAGCGCGTCGCCGTCGTCATTTTCTTGCCGCGGATCTCACCCGTCTTCAGGTCGAGATACGCGTCGACGATCAGGTTGTTCCGCTCCAGGATCTGGATGAACATATCGTTGTCCGGCCGGCCGTCACCGTCAAGGTCGATGATGCCCGCGAATGCAACGTGTTCCTTCTGCCCCGTGCTCAGCGACATATTGAACAGTTGATCGCCCTTGGCGATCGGGTTGCGGATTTCCTGAACCTGGTTGGTGATGCGGGCTCGTGCCGTGCTCTTGCTGGTCGCGTCAGTGATTTCCACCATGCCCTTGATCAACTCGTTGTCCGTGAACGGCTCACGCGGCCCGAGGCTCACGTGCGTGTGATGCCGCTTTTCGAGCTCCTTTTCGCGCTCCAGCACTTCGACGAGCGAGCGGTTCGGCGGCAGAACGACAAACGTCTGGCCGGGCACAAGGGTCATCTGGACCTGGAACTGAATGTTGACGAACGTGCCCGACTTCTCAGTGATGGTGCCCATCCGTTCGGTCATGGCCGCCGGGTTCCAGTTCTTGAACTTGAAATCAAGATCCGACGGATCGGGGTTCTGCAACTTGAGGATCTTTTGGTCTTTGGCAACGAGGTCGTCATTCTTGGCCTTAATGGTATCTTCCATCTTGGCGCGAACCTCCGCCCAATCATCGATGATCTTCTTGAACTCCAGGCCCTTCTTGTCTGCCTCGGTCTTGAGTGCAACGAACGCAGCGTCCATGGCCTGGATCTTGGTTTTGACACTCGCGTCGAGTTCGGCGACCTTGGCATCGAATGACTTCTTGTCGGCATCGCGTTGATCCTGGGCCGCCTTCGCATTGGCCTCGGCAGTTTGCCGCGAAGCCTTTTCCGCATCAAATTTTGCTTTCCAGTCGGCGGCGGTCTTGGCATGGAGTTTCACGATTGCGGGAATCGTGTTAACCGGTGCCGGCGATGGCTTCGAAGACCCATCACCACCGGCGGCGAGGTCGGCAATCAAGTCCCATTTGAACGCCCCCTTCGGCAGTGACGTGCCAAGTTTGTCGGTCAGGCGCTTGTGCTCTTCCAGAATGGCCGCTGACTGTGCCTTGGCGATACCGGTCAACTCCTCGCGATCCTGGGGATCTTCCAAACCAATTGCAATGCGAAGCACATCTCGGCGAGCGAGTTGCTCGTCGGCCTGCGCACGGGCGGCATCTTGATTCTTCTTCGCTTCCTTCGCTTGTGTCTCCAGTTCTTCCTGCCCCTTGTACCCCATGTAGGTGGTGACGCCCAGGATGAGGGACGCGAGGATGAAGAACACCAGCGTCAGGATCATGAACGGACCCGGACCGGACTCCTGTTTCTTCTTGGCCATGACGACAAACTCCAGGGGACGGGGCCGGGGAAATGGTTGGGCCGCCGCGGTGCGCTCGTAGACGAATTCACTCTAACCGCCGCCCGGGGGATGTCAACGGCTTTGCCGGCGTAGAGCCCGCGGGTTGCCCGCCTTCCCACGGGCGCAGCGGTTGTGCTGGCTTTGCCGATGATTCCGACCTTGCGGAAGTTTTGACACGCACAGTGTGGGCGGTTATGATGCACGGACGGGACGAGAGTTCCGACCGACCCGATCCCCGACGCCAAGGCCGGCGGTCTGACTCTCAGTTCCACATTCTAAGTGGAGCGTCAATAAGTCGATGCTCAAGAGTGTCGTAGCTGGATTCGTAAGAATTCAGTTCCTGCCCGTGCGAGGCACCTGAATTCTCACGAATTCAGCTACGACAGACCGAGGAGAACAAACCGATCACGTTTCGCGAGCTGTTGCGAGAATCTTTCCGCGCGTTGACCCGGACGGCCGGTCGTCAACCGCCGCTTGCGGCTGAGCGGACAGCGATCTCCTCGTTGATGCCATTGAAACGGGTTCAGCTGACGGATGAGGTTTCGCGGACACTTTTTGGCGAATACGCCGCGCATCGAGCATCGGAACGCGGCCACGAGGAGATCGGCTGGGACCTGCTCGGCACCCGGCAAGACGATACGGCGACCGTGCTGGCCACCCTGCCAGCCGGCGAGGCACGCGACGCGGGAACCGAGCACGTACAATTTAACCGGGCAGCACAGGAATTCGCCTGGTGGATTCTGCGGCAACAGACGCGGCGACTGCGGATGCTCGGCGTCGTGCACACGCATCCGGGGACGTTGCGGCACCCGAGTTCGGCCGATTACCGCGGCGACATTCAGTGGGTGGCGAACTTGAAAGGGCAGGAGGGCGTCTTCGGAATTGGCACCGCCGACGCGGACACAGGTGACGCGGAGGTGAGTTCGCAGCCGGCACCGAACGTGCAGTGCCTGGGAAATCTGCGATTGACCTGGTATTTGCTCGGCAAGGATGACCAGAATTATCGTGGGTTACCCGTGGAGCTATCGATTGGGCCCGACCTGGCGGCCCCGCTTCGGCCGGTGTGGGACGAACTGGAAGTACACGCCGATCGGCTCAATCGGCTCGCCCAACAACTGAGCCGCGTGAAGTTTGAAGTGACGGCCGGGCATCGGAAGCCGGCATTGACTCTCACTATCCCGCTGCCGGACAATCAACGTGCGGTTCGGGTCGAGTTGGAGGGAAAGGATGTTCGCTATCGCCTGCTCACCCCGGACCGCGGGGCGCTGGCGGCCGATCTGAGGGAGGACCGCGTTGATGTCGGCGTGTTCCTGATGCTTTCTGAGTTGGCCGCGCGCTAAGCCGCAAGCGGCTCGTCGCCCGAGGAGTCATTGTCATGGACTTCCGTCCCCTGACCGAAACCGAACGCAAAACACTCACCACCGCCCTCCGCGGCAACGCGCAAGACGGTCTCGCGGTCCTGATGGATCGCCAGACCACTTCGTTCCTGGGTACCGCCGAAGAGGTCCCGGACGAAGAGGTGATTAACGCGATCCGTTCGGTACCGTGCCATTACTGAATAGTTGTCAGTTGCCGGTTGTCAGTTGTCAGTTTGAAAACTGATTTCACTGACAACTAACAACTGACAACTGACAACTATGGGCCTGCTCGATTCCGACCCCGGCAAGCGGCGCCTTCTGTGCGTCGAGATTCCGGCGATCGAACGCTACAACGAGGGGCGCGACGCGGATTTCAAGGTCCAAATCGTGCGCGGCGGGTCGGCGCTCACTCTGCGCTACCACTTGAAGCCATGCCACAATGTCTATCTGATGGAAACGCGGCTGCACTCGGGCTACCCAACGGTGCCGCCCGAAACGCGCGTGATCACGCCGATGCGGCACTGCCCGCATTTGCTCGAAGGGCAAACACTCTGCTTGTGGCGCCAGGGATCAACCCGCGACGCCAGCCGCTGGGACCCGGCGAAGTTCACCTGCGTGTTCGCGATTCAAGCCGCTTGGCGCTGGCTGGCGTGTTACGAGATTTGGCACGAAACGGGGGAGTGGCCGCTGCCGGAGGCGAAGTGATATTCCAGATCGTTTGGCGGGCGTGCCGGCGGCACGCCCGCTAAACGATGAATCCAACTCAACGGCGCCAGCGTTCATGTCCACCCTCCTCCAAGTCGGCGCCGGTTCCGGGGGCATGGTCGTTCTCGATTTGGTGTGCCGCGAACCAAGTGTCCGGCGTATCGTTTTGCTGGAGCCGGACGTCTATAAATCGCACAACGTTCACCGCCACTACTTCGGAATCGAACAGGTCGGTCGCCGCAAGATCGACCTCGCGGCGGAATGGATCAAGCAATTTCGACCAGACTTGGAAGTCGTCGCCCTCGCGGTCGATTTGCTCGATCCGGAGCGTCAGTCGGAGATCGATGCCGCGGTTGCGGGGTGCGATTTGGGGGTCTGTGCCGTCGACAACGAGCCGGCCAAGTATCACTTCGACGCTTTGATGCGCAAGCACGCGAAGCCGTGGACGCTCGGCGAGGTTCTGAGCGGCGGCATCGGTGGGTGGGTTCACACGTTTCGGCCCAACGAAGCGTGCTACGGCTGCGTGGCGAGCCATTTGCAGCGGACCGTGACGACCGACAACAGTCCGCCGCCCGATTATGCGAATGCGAATGGGCCGATCGCGGAGACGACGATCCCGGCCCCGAAGACGTCGATCAATGTGATTGCGAGTTTGCATGCATCACTCAGCCTAAGCATGTTGGCGGGGTCGGTGCCCGAGTTCAACAGTTTGTTGTTGCCTCTGGCGAAGGTGGACGGGGTCTTCGCCGAGGCGTTGCGGCCATTCCGGTTCCGCATCCCCCGTTCGCCGGAGTGTCTCATCTGTGGGGCGCATTTCGCGCCCGCGGGGGAGGAACTCGATGTGGCGCTGGATCAGGCACTGGCGCGATTGGGCCATGACTGAAATCGTCACCCCTCGCCGGCTGGCCGGGCAGCCGCAGGCCATCTACTTCCGCAGCGAGAAGGGCGGCCTGACGCTGGACAACCAGCCGGTCCCCTGGTCCGCGGAAGCCGTCGTCGTCGAAGCGCTCTTGCGCTTGCCGCCGACCGCGCGCAAACGTGGCGACTTCAGTTTGCACGTCCCCGGCTTTAATCCGATCCCAGCCGAGATTCTGAAGGCCGACGAGACGGGCCAACGACACCGCCTCTACTTCCGCTTCCCGGTCCCCAAGGCGACCGGGACGGCGGAGCTGAAGTGGAAGTCGCATACACTCGGCACAATCGTGATCCCGGTTGTCATCCCCGAGCAGTTCCTGACCGACTTACGGATGCACCTGCCGACGGCATTCGTTTCGATCCAGGGCCGCAGCGTGGCGGCACAGACATTTGTGACGAACCAACAGCAAGGGCTTTCGGCGTCCGCTGTTGTTCAAAGTCCGACGGGCCTGGTGCCATTGCTTGACCTTGGATTATCGGCCACTTTTCGGACAGCACGCGGGACGAAGACCGTCGTCACGTCGGTGCCGCTCTCGGCCACGCAACTTGCGGGACGAGAAGCGCTCGTGACGGCGCTACCGCCACGGTTGCCGCGCAAGGCCGGCGAATGGTCGGTGACGTGGACGTGTCCCGGCCGCGAGTTGGCAACCACGCGTTTGCGAGCGATTACGCCAAGAGCCTTCCGCAATTCGCTACGAATCGTCGACACACGTTTCGGGATCGTTAACACGGACGGGAATTTCCGCGTCGTCCGTCAGATGCCAACCGAGGGCGTTGAGAAGGCAGGCCCCGTCTTCTTCGTCGCCAGCCGCGAGCCGGGCCTGGCCGGCCTCGCCGAGTTCGAGATCGGCGTGCAGGTGCCGGGCGTCGACCATCCGCCAACGGTGCTCGAACAGACGGTGCTAATTACGGATGGTCCGACGCCGGTCGCGCCCGGCATGTTGCCGATGAGCGAGTTGAAGCACGCGTCGGCCTTCGAACTGCGGGTCAAGGGCCGTGTGCTCGGAGTGCTGCCCTTGAGCCCGGTACCAACTGCGACGTTCACGGCCGAAGGCGGCTACAAGCCGCCGCCCGAATTCACCTGGAGCGCCGCGGCGGAGGATGAGTTGTCCGAACGTCTCGCCCGCCTAATGGGTGTTTCGCAACAAGAGAGTTAGCCATACAGTGTGCAGGCGAGCGGAGCCGCGTCAGCGGCCCGATAATGTTGTTTCATTATCGGCCCGCTGACGCGGCACCGCTCGCCAAGGTCGCCTTGCCCAATTTTCCGTCGGCGGTTATCTCTCCGTACATGATCCCCTTACTCTTGCTCGCGGCGACGCTCGGAACGGATCCAGCGCCCCTGGCGATTGAGTCGCCAGTCGTGGATCTCGGCGAGCGGGCCGCCAACAAGCCGCTCGTTCACGTGTTCCACTTGAAGAACACTGGTGTCGCGCCGTTGACGATCACCGAGGTGACCGGCGTCTGTGGTTGCATCCGCCGCGACGTCGCCACCAGTGTGTTGAAGCCGGGCGATTCGACCGACTTGACGGTTGGGATCAACCTGCTTACGCAGCCGGAAGGGCCGAATTCCTGGAAACTCGCGGTGCGCTATCGGGTCGATGGTGATTCACCCACGACGGGTGAGCACATCGTGCAGGTGACAGCGAAGGTGAAGAAGGACGTGAGCGTTGAGCCGGTTGCATTGATGCTGTCGGCGGAGCGGGAGATCACCGGGGCATTAACCGTACTCGATCGACGCGGCAAACCGCTGACGGTGACCGGCGCGCGACTTGGCTTGAAGGATGTGAAAGTTGACGTGAAGCCGGCCGCGGATGCCGACGGCAAACGCTCGCAAAAAATCGAATTGACGGTGGCCGATGCCTGCCCGGCGGGTCAGTACGCAGACGAAGTGTGCATCGACACCGACGATCCGGACTACAAGGAGCTGCGAATTCCGCTGCGGGTCATCAAGAAGGCTCCAGTTACGGGCGTGCAGGTAGCACCCGGCAGCGCGGCGTTGCGCTTTGCCAAGGATCAGACGTCGGCTTCGTCACTCGTGAGACTGCGCGATGCGGAAGATCGCGAAGTCGTCGTCGACAAGGCGGAGTCAGATCATCCGGCCATCGCTTGCAAATGGGCAGCCGGGCCGGGCACAATGGCGACGCTGCGGATCACGGTCGATCTGTCGCAAGCGCGTGCAGCGGGAGTGGGGGTCGTAACGGTCAAGCTCAAGAGCCCGACCGCGGAAATAATCCTGATTCCGGTATCCTGGACCCTGCCTTGAGCCGATAAAATCAGAGTCAGAGGTCCGATTTCAACGGAGCCGGCGATGGCCGCCAATTCACAACCGATCCCCGCCCCGCCTGAAGAGGCCTTTCCACGGCATTCAGCGAGCGAAGCCCCGATTCGACGTTGGGATCGGATCGCATTTCAAGTTTGGGTCGTCGCCGTGTTGCTGACGCTTGTCATTACGCTGTCGCTGTACTTGTACGATAAGATCAGCCTCGCGCTCCATCGGTGATAGCGCGGGCCACGGCATTCTCGGGAGCGCCCATGTTCGGCTTCCTGAACCCGCGCCCGCACTCAGCGGATTATCGTCGAGCGTACGCTCGATTGTGCCAACACCAGCGGCGCGCGTACGGTATTCTCTCGCTGCCATTCCACAGTTACGAAGCCGTCTTTCTGTATCAGTGCGCCGTGGATGCCGGCGCGTTTCCGACGGCGGTGATGCCTCACGTGCACTGCTGCAAGCTCGCCACGCCGACGTCGTTGCCGCGCGATCCGGATGCCGCGATCGGCCGCTTCTGTGCGTCGGTCGCGCTGTTGCTCGGCTCGATCAAGCTCGAAGACGACATTCGCGACTCGCGCGGCCTGCTTGCCCGCTGCGCTCGCTGGGTGTTGCGCAAGCGCATCGCTCGGACTCGCACCTATTTCAATAAGCTCGATCCGAAGTTTGGCCGCAACGTCGAACAACTCATCGCCGACCATCATCAACTCGAAACGAAGAACGAACCGGTGATGCTCGAACAATACGTCGAGCCAACTGCGTTGTCGTTCGGCTACGTTTTCAGCTTAATGGCGCGGCTGCCGGGGATGTTTGAGCACCGCGACGTGTTGGCGACGCTCGGCCGGCACCTGGGTTCGGCGATCATCGCCTTCGACTGTGCGGTCGATTGGAAACGCGATCGGCGGCGCGGCGAGTTCAATCCGCTCGCGGACGAGGACGCTGTAGCCAATGCACGGCTTCAGGCGGCCGATCGGCTGGCCGACGCGGAGGGGTTGGCGCGACGAACGTTCGGCGCCGAGTCGCGTGCAGCCGCTACGCTGTCGGCTGTTAGAACTCGCGTGTTGCGGATGAACCCGTTGGTCGAAGCCAAGCCGTGCCCAGTGCATTCCGGAAGCGTTTGGACGCGAGCGCGGCGAGCGGCTCGTTTCGTGATGATGCCCGCGATGGTTTCGGCAAATGGACCCGGCGCAAGCGACGTGCCCCCGGTTAATCCGCCACCCGAAAGAAGCGGGCAGCCGCCCGGTTTGCCTGGCGGCATCGAGGATGCCGGCGACAAGAAGGGCGGCCGAAAGCATTCGTCGTGTTGCGGAAATGATACCGACGACTGCTGCTTTTGCGGGGCGATGTCGTGCGATTGCTGCCAGTGCGCCGGCGGTCTCGGCGAATGCATCGGCGGCGCCGACTGCTGCGCCGGCGCCGAGTGTTGCGCGTGCGCATGAGAAAGGGCGCGGCCAGTAGCCGCGCCCTGTGACTTTAGAGCATCAACCAAACGGTTGAAGTTCGACCCACCGACCAGCCACCTAAATTCCATCCAAACAGGCCGCTGCCAAAGCCCCAGCCGAAGCCGATCGGAATGTACCATACCGGGGCACCGGTGGTGCCCGTTGTCGGCGTCTTGGTCGTGCCTGTCCCTGTCGTACCGGTACCAGTTGAGGTCGTCGTTGTGCCGGTTCCTGTCGTTCCGGTGCCGGTCGTCCCACCCACGCCCGGCGGCGTGGTGGTGGTCGTGGTCGGCGGAGTCTCGCTGGCCAGCGCAGGGATGAGCAAGTTCGCGATCGGCGAGCCGCGGCCCGTGACTAGATCGTAGCCGACCCGTGCCGCGTAGCCATTGCCGCCGGAGGTGATGTCGTGGAAGTCGCTCGCGGGCAGCGCGTAGATCGTGTCCTGGGCACGCCCGATGTTCGCGAGACCGTGTGCCGTGCGTTCCTGATTCGCTAACGCGATCAATCCGGCCCATTGGGGTGAGCCGGCGCTCGTGCCGCCGACGACCATCCAGCCGGTTTCGCCGTACTGGTCGGGGACGCTGTTGAAGACGGAGACACCCGTGTTCGGATCGGCAACCGACGCTACATCGGGAACCGCGCGATGGCCGGTGACGACGTTCGATTGATACGTCGGCACGCTGTAGACTCGGCTGAACCCGCCGCCGCTGCCGGACCATGCGGACTCGCCGAGGTACGAGCCGTCGGACGAGACGTGGAGCCGCGTGCCACCGACGGCCAACACGTTCGGGGACGATGCGGGCCATTCGGCCCCGGCGCCTGAATCGCCAGCGGCCGCGATGAACGTCACCGGCACATGCCCCGCCGGCGTCGTGAAGTACGTGTCCTTCGCGGTCAACAGCGACGATTCATTGCCACCCCAGCTCATCGACACGACCGAGACGCCGGCCTGCCGGCGTGCGTAGTCGACTGCGGCAAGCAGATCGGTGGTTGAATCGGAACGCGCTTCGACGAGCAGGATGTTCGCCTTCGGCGCGACCGCGTGCGCCCATTCCACGTCTAGGGCCGTCTCGCCGGCCCAACCGGAGTCGGTCGTGGCGCCGGCCATCTTCTGCTTGACGAAGCTTGGCGGTGCGGCGAGGCCGAACGCAGCATCAAACGTTGCCAGGTCGGAAGCGATATTGGGGTCGTCGAACGCGACAACGATAGCGATCGTCTGGCCGCTGCCGTCGTCGGTCAGCTTGTCGATGCCATAGGCATGCCGGATTTCGGCAGGCGTCATGCCATCGCCCGGCGAGCCGGATGCCGATGGGTGAATCACCAGATTCATGTTGACGGTCGGCGCATGAGCGACACTCGGCTGCGCACGCTCTTCAAACAATTCGACGCGCAGGCGCGCTGCCCTCATCAAGGAAGTTGTCCGAGGCACGGTGCAAGCTCCAAGCCGCGAGATCAGATAAACGAGGGAGGCTGGCAAGCAAAGGAGGGTGCCGACAGCAGTTGAGGGAAACTGCGGCGAGCCAGGGTGAGAGAAAGTATACCCTGGGCCGAAGCCCAGGGGAAGTGGGTAGTCAAGAAGTTTTGGGCAAGCTCGATTGCCTACCCTTTCTTAGGGGGATTAGCGGCCACTTTCGCTTTCTCCATGTCCGCCTTGGCGGCATTGAGTTCGGCGGTTGTTTTGTCGAGGTTCGCCTTGAGCGGCCCGACCGCATCCGTCGCGGCCTTCGCGGCGGCGGCACGTGGGGCGAGGATCTCCGTCGCGAGTTGCGCGGCTGCTGCTGCGAGAGCGGCCTGCGGAGCGGCCGGAGCATAGGCCGTGTTCGCAGCCGTGACGGCGGCGGTCAGGTCGGTCACGGCTTTGTTCGCGGTCGCTAACTCGGCCGCTGCGGCATCGGCCATCACCTTGGTTTGCGCGGCGGCCATTTGCAGATCGGCGTTGGCCTTGTTCGCATCAGCGGCCGCCTTGATCTTTGCATAGGCCTCGCCGAGCGCGCCCGCCTTGACCCCGGCCGCCATCGCTTTTGCTTGCGCCGGCGCCAGGGCCGCCGTGGCCTTGTCGACGTTCGCCTTCAGTGCCGCAGCTTGATCGGCGGCCGTCTTGGCAATCGCGGCGGAGTCGCTCGCGAGCTTTTGCGCCGGGGCCAGCGCTGCGTTCGCCACCTGGGCCTTCTGATCGGCCGGCCCATAGGCGGCGTTCGCCGCGTCAAAGGCTTGCTGCTTGGCCGTCAGATTCTTGGTCGCTGCGTCAAGTTGCTGCGCTGGCGTCAACGGGTTCGTCGTCGTCTGAGCAATGAGCTTGGCGTCGGCCACATTAAATTCTTGCACGGCCCCCGTCCAGTCGCCGGAATAGACCTTGGTGCCATCGTGATTAAAGGCCGCCCGCAGTGCGACGTCTGGGTGCGCCGGGAACGCCTTGGTGTTGGTCCCGTTCATGTCCCAAACTTTGGTCACGCGGTCGCGGCCGGTGCTCACGAGGCGGTTGTCGTGCGAAAACTTGATCGCTGCCGTGCCGCCGCCGTGTGCGCCCCAGTTCTTGACCTGCCCGCCGTTCTCCATTTCCCAGAGCTTGACCGTTGTGTCCTCGCTCGCCGACGCGAGGATGTTGGAATCGTCGCGCCAGCTCAGATCGGTGATGGCTGCCGTGTGCCCACGCAGGTTGTAGAACTCGCGGCCGGTCGCCGCCTCCCAGACCATGAGCCCGCCCGAGCGATCGGCGGTGGCGAGCAGCACGGCGTCCGGACTGAATTCGATGGCATAAATCCAATCGGTGTGCTTCTTCATCTCGCGGACGAGCGTGCCGTCCTTGGTCGAATAAAGACGGATCATCTTGTTCGGCCCGCCGAGCGCGATGAGCTGCTGATCAGCCGAGATGTCGGCGGCCAGCACAGCGTCCGGCTCGTTGCCGACCTCGATGATCTGCTCGCCGGTCTTGATGTCCCACACGACGACCTTGCCCGATTGTCCGCCACGGCCGCCGCCCGCGAGCAACAGACCGCCATTGCGGCTGAACTTCAACACGGTCGGCGTGCCGTACGGGAACGGCAGAACGCCGAGCAACTCCATCGTGTCGCCGTGGAACAGCAGCACTTGCTTCTGCCCGCCAACTGCCACGAGCGGTGCCCACGGGCTCGCGGCCAGCGCGATGACCGCGTTCGCCTTGGTCGTAGTAAGGACCGGGTCCTTGCGCAACGGCTTCGTCGGCATCGGCATCACATCCGGCTTGCCGCGCTTGACCGACATGAGCCCGACTTCCGCCTTCGGCTTGATCGCGACCGCCTTGGCGTTCGGATTCTCGAGCGCTCCAGTCTGAATCCACGCGGCCAGCGTGTCGAGTTGCGCCTTGTCGATCATTGGCATTTTGGGCGGCATGAACGGCTGCTCCTTGTGCGCCGTCAGCCGATAGAGCCGCGATCCTTCCGGGTCGCCGGGCTTCACGACTTCGCCCGATGCGCCGCCTTCCTTGAGCTTCGCGTACGTCGAGAGATCGAGCCCGCCCTTGGCGCTCTCACCTTTGTGGCAGCCGATGCAATGAGCCGTCAGGATCGGAAGGACGTGCTGGTCGTAGTTGACCTTGGCCTTCGGGTCCGCGGCGAAAGTAGGATTCACCACAGAGGCACAGAGACACAGAGAAGACAAAACGGAAAATCGATTAATCATGACGCAAGCCTCTTCGTTGGATCTCTCTGGACTCTGACTTTCTTGACTTCTCTGTGACTCTGTGTCTCTGTGGTGAAACACTCTTAGTGGTTAAACACGAACTCGCGCGTATTCATCAACGCCCAGAACACGTCTTCCAGCCCCTTCGCCTTGTCCGGCTCGTCGTTGAGCGCTGCCTTCAAGCGGTCGACTTCGATCGGCGATGGCCGACGGACGAGCGTGCGCAGATACAGCTCCTCGATGATCTGTTCGGGTGCCTTTTTCTCCGCCATGCGCTTCGGCACCAAGTTTCCCTGACGAATGCGCTGCGTCGTTGCGTCGCCGTTGAGCATGTGCAACGACTGCGACAGCGTCGGTTCCAGCTTCACTTCGCACGAGCAGACGCTCTCGCGGGTCGCTCGACCGAAGGTTGTCAAGAAGTAGGTGCTGACGTTGCCGTCAGCGATCTGCACGGCACGCGCGCCCAGCGGCAGGCCGGGGAACTTGTTCTTCGTCTCGGTCGCCTGCGAAATCACGTCGAGCATCGTCTCGGCCCGGATGCGCCGCACGGTCTGGTGGGCGAAGTTCCGCGTGTCGCCTTCGTTCGACGCATTCGGGATCGTCGAAAGCTGATAGGTTCGCGACGTGCAAATGTCGCGGACGAGCTTCTTGAAGTCGTACTTATACTCGGTGAATTTCTTCCCGAGTTCCGCGAGCAATTCGCCGTTCGACGGCGGGTTTGAGACACGCACGTCGTCGACCTCATCGATGATGCCCTTGCCGAAGAAGTGGGCCCAGACGATGTTGCCGAGATTGGTCGCGAAGTATGGATTCTCAGGCGAGGCCAGCCAATTGGCCATCACCTGCCGGCGATCCTTGCCCGCGACGTCCGGCTCGATGCCGCCAAGGAACTTGGGCTTCATCACCTGCTTGGTCAACGGGTGCGAGACTTCGCCGCCGCCCGAGTTGAAAACGACGATCTCGCGCGGATCGTCGGTGCCCTTGCGGCCGATCTGGCTGAAGAACGCGGCGAAGCCGTAATAGTCGTTCATCGTCCAGCGGTCGAACGGATGGTTGTGGCATTGCGAGCATTGAATGCGCATGCCCATGAACACCTGGGCCACATTCTCGGACACCTTCAGGATGTCCGTCTCGTTCTGGTAGTAGTTGGTGGCCGGGTTCTTGAACGTGCCGCCCGTCGCGCCGAGCAGTTCTTGCACCCACTCGTTCACGGGCACGTTCTTGCTGATCTTGTCTTGCAGCCAGTTGTAATAGAGCAGCGTGGCCTTGTAACTCACTTGGTTCGACGACTTGATTTGCAGCAATTCGGCCCACTTCATCACCCACAACTCGGCGAACTCCTTGCGGCCAAGCAACTCGTCGACCAGCACGTCGCGCTTGTTGCTCGCTGGGTTCTTCATGAAGCGATCGTATTCCTCGGGCGTCGGCAACATGCCAACTACATCGAGATACACGCGGCGAACGAACGCCTCGTCGGTGCAGAGTTCGCTCGGTGCGATGCGCAGGTCCTTGAGTTTCTTGTGGACCAATGTGTCGACGTAGTTGTTCTCGGGGACGGCCGGGAACTGGAACTGCACTCCCTTCGGCAACACCACAAACGGCGAGCCGACGGTGAACGTGGCGAAGCGGGCCATCACGAATGCTTCGCCGCGATTGTCGGCGGTGACAATGCCCTCCGGCCCGATCTTGGCCGAGTTGTCGTTGTTCGACATGAAGACGGTGAGGTTCGTCACGTCGCGGTCGGTACCGTCGCTGTACTTCGCTCGTACCGTGATCCGCTGCGTGGCGCCCTTGCCGTCGAGAACGGCGCGCTTCGGGAAGACTTCGACGGCGATCGGCTTGGCGACCTCGGGCGGATCGAGCGGAACGCCAGCTTCGTGCCAGCGAATGAGCGTGTTCCAATATTCGTCGCCTTCCTTGATGCGCTGCCCGCCCGTGTGCGGCACCTTGCCGCTCGCCTTTTCCATCAACAACCCCTCGGCCGGCAGAGCAAGGTTGATGCGGCGACCGTTGATCTCACGCGTCAATCGGTAGTGGTCGCCATCCGGATCGAAGCCGAACAGCGAGAGGCGGAACCCATCCTTGCCGCGCGCGGCGCCGTGGCACGAACCCACGTTGCACCCGGAGCGCATGAAGACGGGCATGACGTCGAGCTTGAACGAGATCGGCCGATCGATGGCAGCACTCGCGACCTTGACCGGCACCTTGACGACCTTGCCACCCCATTCGACCGACAACTCGGTCGAACCATCGGCGATCGGGTAAACTACGTTGGCCGCCAAACGTGCCAGCATCGGGTTACCGAGACTGACATTGGCGGCTGTGGTCACGTCGCGAGACAAGCCGTCGGCGAACCAGGCCTGAACGACGAACGACTGACGGTCGCGCGAAGATTCCAGGTTGATGTCCGGTGGATAGACCTCGAGCGACGTCAACGGCGACTGGGCCGACGCGCTGCCGACGGAGCCGGCAAGCATGAGCGACGCGACAAGAAAGCGATAGATCGCCATGAGTTCAAATCCTCGGTGCTCGAACGAGGAACCGGCTCGGCCAGTTCCGTGGGGCGGGAGTCAACTACCGTCTTCGCAGCCTGTTCAATCAATAGCCGGGCTTGCGGCGATGGTGAGCGAATGCCACAACCCAAATGTAATGGGTTCGCTCGACGTAATACACGGTGTACGGGAAGTCCTTGACCGGGCATTCCCGGCACGGTGTGTCCTCATAGACCGGGAAAAAGTTCGGTTACAGTTGGATGCGCTGGACTGCATGCTCAACCGCATTACGAAACCGAACCCCCAATCCTGGTGCGCGATCTTCGTAAAAGTCTTCTGCCTCGTCGAACTCGGCTTCTGCTTCTGGATGGGGCGACACGGTCTTCACGGGTGTTTCTCCCGCGACTTGCGGAACATTTCCTCGATCGGCACTGGCTTCACCTTCCCGCGGTCAATCTCTTCGACACGGCGAAGGAGTTCCGCCTTCCATGTAGCGCGAACCTCGGCAGGGTCTTCCTCGGGTTCATCGATATCAACTTGCAGCCGCTGCACAATCAGGCATCGATCTCGGGCTGAGAGCGCATTGAGCTTTGGAAGTAACTCCGCGGCAGCTTCAGACATTTCCAAGGTCTTTGTCATTGTGCGGCCTCCACACTTCGCCCATTGCAAACACAGTTAAGTAAAACAAACTCACGCCACCATCATGTACAAGATGCCCAGGACCTTGCCGGACTCGTGAATGTCATAAATCCGACGATCCAATGTGAGGCTAAGACCTTCCAATCGCAGGAAACCCCAAAGATCCCCGGTGCTCACCGCCCCGAAGATTGCGGGAACAATCGTTCCTTTTTGCTCGTTGAATAACCGCGCGGCAACCATTCCCGCGACGCACTGGCCGTACCCGCTCGGCAAATCACTGTTCTTTGCCTCCGTGATCATCGCAACCGGGGCCGTCAGCACGTACGGCGTTGGCGATCGCGACAATATGAAATCGCAGAAACCGCGCAGACCGCGGCCGGCATCAACGTTGAAATCAATCCCCGAGAAAAAGCTGCATCGGTCTCGATAGCGCTGCCATAATTCGGAGAAAAACGGCGCGATCATGAACTCCGACCTTGCCTTTTCCGTGTTCATTGCCCGCGCCAGGTGGGCCACTCCCAGCGTTGTTCGGAGCCAATCACTCGGGGCAACTTCTTGCACATCGGCGAACAGGTCCGGGGCATCCCCAATGGCCAAGCCAAAGGACGTTGTCGCGGATTCGAGAGTGAAGTCGCCGTAGGCCATTGCCCGTTCCGTTTACAACCGTGTCATCACCAACCAATACGCAATCCCCGCCGGCACCAAGCCCAATTGCACTATTAATAGACCCCAGAACACGCCCGGATACGTCTTCACTCGCTTCCGGAAGTTCAGGATCGGCTCCTCGTAGAGTCGCCACAAGACGGCCGCGGCGGCGACGGACATCGCGACCGCCAGCGTCACCGCGATCACGTCGTACACCAGCCCCGAGGTCCCTCCGACTGCTTTCTGTGCCACCCGCATCGCGGCACTCACGGCCGTGATGTGGAGCAAATAAATCCCGTAACTCCTTTTGCCCGCAAAGAGGGCCCAGTTCAACATTTTCGGGTAGGCCGTGGTCGTCGTCGCAAACGACCAGACCGTCGTCGTCGTTACAAGCCCCATGACCGGCCCGAACGGATGGCACCATTCCAGAGCCGCGTTCACCACTAACAGAATCAGTCCGGCGATCCCGACCCACGGGAATCCTGTCCGCTTCGGGACATTCGACAACGCCAGTACCGCTCCGCCCAGCAAGTTGCACGGCCAAAAGAACCACATCCCGTAATCCGTTCCCGGGATCTTTTCCAGCCTCGGCTCGGCCGTCAAAACCATCAGGCCGATCAACACGAACAACGCCCGCTTCGGGCCGACGACTGCGAAGATCAGCGGCAACAGCAAGTAGAACCACTCCTCGATGCACAGCGTCCAGACGATCCCGTACGGCAGCCAGACGCCCTTGTCCGGCGATAGAGGCTCCGTGAACGTGATCTCATAGGGCACGTTGCGGAGGAACACCTCGAGCGTGCCCGGCTTGTTCGCGAAGCCGCACGCCGCCAGGATGCCAAAGAACGCCAAGCCGGCCAACAGCGGCGGATAAATGCGCAGGAACCGGTTCACGTAGAATTTCGCGTACCAGTTCGCTTGCCCATACATGTTCTTGAGCACCGACCCGATCAGGTAGCCGGAGATGCTGAAGAACAACGCCACGCCTGCGTGTCCGAACGCCACGCGCAAATGCGCTTCGACCGACGCGTGACTGTAAATCACCAGCACGCACGCCACGAATCGCAGCAGGTCAACCCAGGGCAGATAGACCGCCATGTTCGACCCGGCCAGCGGCTTCGCCTCGCTCGCGCCGGTGTCGGTCACCGGCGGCCGCACCCGCTCGCGAACCGGAACGACCTCGCGGCTGGGCGCCTCGATCACCGCGGTGCGCTCCGGGAGTTCCATCATCGTCGCCATGAATCCATTCCCAACGGGCGTCCTTACCGTCCGCTCCGCACCCATAGCCAGTAAAGCAGCCCAATCGGCACCAGCGACACCTGAATGGCTGTCGCGAGCCCCCGCGCCCACGGTCGATCGGTCACCGCGGTCCGGTATGCAGAGATCGGCCGCTCGATTACGTAGTACATCGCCGCCGCCAGCACCGTCGCCCCGACCGTTGCCACGAGCGTGGCCACTCCAAAGTACAGCACTTTGGGGCCCTCATCCAACCCCAACCGCTGGGCCACACGCAGCCCGGCGCTGCAGAACGGCAAATGCACCAAGTAGATGCCGTAGCTCCACTTGCCGCACAACACGAGCCAGTTCATCGACCGCGGCACCGGCATCCGCGTCACCGCGAACGACCAGACGGTGATCGTGGTCACCAAGCCCATGACTGGCCCGAACGGTGGGCGGAACCAGCCGAAGATGCCGTTGGCCACCACCATCACCAGCCCAAGCAGCCCGATCCACGGCCGGCCTTCGCGCATGGTCGGTCGAAACGCCGCGAGGATTGCCCCCGCAAGCAGGTTGACCGGGATCAAGAACCAGGTCCCGAACTGCGTGCCGGGCAGCATCCTTAGGCCAGGCTCGGACAGGACAATGATCACTCCGACCAGACCAACGGCCGTCCAACGCGGTCCAACCGCCCAATAGGCGAGCGGGAGAAGCAGGTAAAAATACTCCTCTACGCACAGCGTCCACACGATTGCGTAGGGGTCGCCCTGGTTCGGCGACAACTGGGCCGTGAACGTCAGATAGTAGGGCAAGTTCCCGACGAACTTGTCCCACATGTGCGGCGAATTGCCGAGCCCGAGCGCCACGAGTGTTCCAAAGAAAACCAGCCCGACGAGCAACGGCGGATAAATGCGCAGCAACCGGTTCGCATAAAACCGTGAAACCCACGCGGGTTTCGTGCTGCCGTTGATCAGCACGGAGCCGATCAAATAACCCGAGATGGAAAAGAACAACCCGACCCCGTTGTGCCCGAAGTGGTTGGCGTCCGGGTTCTCCGGAAACGGGTTCATGTGGCTGAGGATGACCAGCACACAAGCCACGAACCGGAGCAGGTCGAGCCACGGTAGGTAGGTCGGCATCAGTCCCCGCCGGCCGGTTTCCAGGGAAAAGTCGCTGTCCCTTGGTATACGGCGGCAACCCCCGTCCGCCCGGTGCGCGGTCGACTCCGATTTTCATACCCGCGAAACTTGGCGATCTTTCTTTTTGAAAAAGTGCGTTTTCAGCACGTTTTTGGGTAAGGTCGCCAAGATCGCCACCGTTTTGCCACACCCTCCGGAGTCCTGTTGGAGTCCCGCCTTTAGGCGGTTGCTGGTCCAAGACCGCCTGAAGGCGGGACTCCAACGAGGCAATGAAACGCAATCAATTCTTCTTCGGCTCGACCTTTGGCGGCGGCATGCCGGCCTTGGCGGCCTTTTCGCGTTCTTCCTGTTCGAGCCGGAGCTGTTCCAGCCGGCTCAGACGCTTCGGTGGAGTCGCGGGGTTCGGCATCGGCGGTGGGGCGGCCACCGTCTTGGCGGGCGGCGGGGCATCCTTCTTGGGCGGCAACGGCACGTCGATCCGCAGTTCGCTCGAACCGACGCTATGCACGACCGGTTCGCCGTTTTCCATGACGACGACCTGACAGAAGATGTTGCGATGCGTCCCGGCTGGGGCGGTCGGTTCGACCTTGATCGGGAACGCGATCTCCTTCGTGTCCTTGTTGATCTTCAATTCCGTCGTCGTCACCTTGGTCGGCAGGCCGATGAGCCGGATGACCGCGTCGCCGGCGAAGGCCTTGGCCACGGTCGGCTTCACGAACATCTGCGTGTCCTTGCCCTGCTCGACAGCTCCGCGCTCGATGGTGACATTCAAATACGGCGGCGCGATCTCAATCGTCGCAAGCTGGCTCGACACCCACACCGGCCCGCTGGCGATCGGGGCATTACCCATTACCACGTACTTCCATTTACGCACCGGAGCGCCGCCGTTCGCATTGAGCGGCAACATCACTTCGTTCTGACCTTCGGGGATCACGACCGATGACGCCGACCCGACGCCCGGCGGATTGTACAGCGGGACAACCGTGATCGCGGCCTTGAACCCCGCGGTCCGCTCGGCGACGATCTTCAAATTCATCGACCCGCCATGCACCAGCGGCACCTTCGGTTCGACGATGGTCAGCTTGAACGGCACCGCCTCGGTCACGGCGAGCACTGTCTCCGGTTCGTTCTTGTAGGTGTAAAGCGACTGGCCCGGCGCCGAGTAGACAAAGTCCGAGCGCACGTCGAATGCGCTCTTCAGCTTCACGTTCGGGTCGACATGCGAACCGGTGTAAGCTACGCGGCCCGTAGCGAGCGGGGCATCGGGCGCTGCTTCGAACACGATGGGCACCATCGACATGTTGCCCGCCATCGTCTCGGTCGCCATCGTCACCTTCGCGGGCAACCCGTTGATCTGCACGTTCAAGTCGCCGCCGAAGTCGATGCGGCCGGCGTTCACATAGGTCGCGAACCGGTTGCCGCGCGGCACCGCGTAGACTTGCCGTTCTTGCGAGAACTGGGCGAACGGCGGGGCACTCAGCGCCAGCTTCGGCTCGACGGCCGTCGCCTCGACGCGATACGAATAGGCCGGCCCACCTTTCTTGAGATGGTCGGTCACGCTGATCCAGTATTCGCCATCTTGTGGGATCGTTGCGCGGAAATAGCTATCCGGCCCAATGGCGTCGTCGTTCCCGATGAATGCCCCACCGCCTATCAAGCCCATGTACATCACGGAATCGAGGGCGGACCCGAGCCGGCGAGCGTAGCAGTGAACGTCGAACACCTGCCCCTTCTTGGCGGCGAACTTGAAATGGTCGATGTCTCCCGGCTTCTCGATCACGCCGTTGAAAGCACACGGCCACAGGCCGGCCGTCGCCTGGGTTGGCAGGTCGTTTGGCTCGACTTCGATCACGTTGGCAGCGTTCTCGCTCAACCGGAATGGCAGACCCGACGGACTGATGCCGCCCGCGTCCTGACAGAACACTTCAAATTTGCCGTCCTTCGGCATCGTGGCCGGCAGCTTGATCTTCTGCTTGATGTCGCCCGAGGCGTCGCCGATGAAACGCAACTCGACTTCTTCGCCGAGCTTGCCGCCTGCGGGCACCACGGCCAGCGGCCGCGGGAAAGTGCCGACGTGTAGCCGATACTGGCAAGCGCCATTTCCCTGGTACGACGTCTCGCGGACCATCACGATGTAGGTGCCGTCGGCGGGAGCAACGATCGACAGGCAGCCATCCTGCTTGAATAGGGCCGTGTCATCCGACGTGGCCAGTTCAAAGCGCTTGGCATCAAGGAGGGCGATGTACGGATCGAAGAACGTCGTCCCGAGCCGCATCCCTTCGATCTCAACGCTGATCCGCTGGCCCTTCTTGGCTTCCACCGCGTAGTAGTCGACGTCCTCATTGTCCGCGACGCCGTGAACCGTGCAGTTGAGCGGAATCTTTTGCGGGGCCGCGAAGTCGCTGTTTGGTTCCTTCTCGTCGACGATCGGCAGGGCCCCAATCCAGAGCGTCCGCAATTCGGTGACGCCGGTCGCCGTGCGCACGCGCACCGCATGTTCGCCGAGGCGGGTGTCCGCGGCGATCTTGACCGCGACCTTCAATTGGTTCGGATTGACGACATCGAGCTTCGTGACCGTGAAGCCCGGCGAATAGAAGACAATTTCTTGCGCATCAGCCAGAGCGCCGCCACTTAAGACGAATGTGGCATCGGTCCCGCGCTGTGCCCCACGCGGCTGGACGCCGCCGAGCGACGGTGAAGCGGCGAAGGCGGCGCTGCAGAGGCACACAACAGACGCGAAAGCGATCAGATTGCGAATCATGGCGCTACTCACCCAAAACAAGTGGGACCGATGGGACGCAGGGGACCTATGGGTCCCCTGCGTCCCATCGGTCCCATAACCACAATTCCCCACTAAGCCAACAATTCCTTCACCGGCTTGCCGCCGTCGACGATCCGCTGCGGCCGATCGCCCGGCGACATCAGCTTCTTCTCGCCCGAGATGCCGAGGCAGTGGTAAACCGTCTGGCTCAGGGCATCGACGTCGAGCGGATCGTCTTCCGGCTCGGTCGCGGTGGCGTCCGAGGTGCCGTAGGCGATGCCCTTCTTGATGCCGCCGCCCGCCAGCACGACGCTGAACACCTTCGGCCAGTGATCGCGCCCGGCCGTCGCGTTGATCTTCGGCGTACGGCCGAATTCGCTGGAAATCATGACCAGCGTGCTGTCGAGCAGCCCGCGGTTGCTGAGGTCGGTAATCAGCGTCGCGAACGCCTGATCGAACTGCGGGAGCTGGCCCTGAATGTTCTGCTTGATCTGCCCGTGCATGTCCCAGCCGCCGAAGGTCAGCGACACGAAGCGGACGCCGGCTTCGACGAGGCGACGCGACATCAGCATCCGCTGGCCCGCCGCATTGCGACCGTATTGGTCACGAAGCTTGGCGTCCTCCGCGTTGATGTTGAACGCCTCGCGGGCCTTCTGGCTTGAGATCAACGAGTAGGCCTGCTGGTAGAACGTGTCCATCGCCGCGATGTTGTCCGACTTCTCCTTGGCGGCGAAGTGGTCGTTGACCGCGGACAGCATGTTCTTGCGCGTGGTGAACCGCTTGTCGTCGACGCCGCCCGGCAGGGCCAAATCCTGAACCGTGAAACCCGGATTGGCCGGATCCGAACCAAGCGCGAACGGAGCAAACTTGCTCGACAGATAACCACTTCCTGCATAGGTCGTGGGCACGCTCGGAATGCAAACGTACGGCGGCAGGCTGTTGCGAACGCCGAACTCATGGCTGACCACTGAGCCGAACGACGGATACTGCAGAGCCGGACTGGGCCGGTAGCCCGTGAACATGTTGTGGGTGCCACGCTCGTGGGCCGCTTCGCCGTGCGTCATCGATCGGCAGACGGCAATCTTGTCCGCAATCTGGGCGGTGGCCTTGAGGCACTCGTTGAAGTAGACCCCTTCAATCTTGGTCTTGATGTGGGTCATTTCGCCGCGATATTCGATCGGGGCGTTCGGCTTCGGATCCCACGTTTCCTGGTGGGCGGCCCCGCCCGGCAAGAAGATGTGGATGACCGACTTGGCGGTCCCTTCCTTATTGACCTCGTTGCCGCGTGCGGCCTGCGAACGAAGGAACCCGTCGAGGGTCAGCCCAAGACCGGTCGCGGCCCCTACTTGAAGGAACGTTCGACGACTCGGCGGTGAAAAGTGAGACGGGTCATCGTTCCATGTGATCGGACGCATGGGACTGGCTCCGGAGCATTGGGTTATGAGCGTCTGGGCGAGTGTCGGCGGCCTGGGCTATGGGTCGCGGCGGGTGGTTGGCGTGCGCAACAATCAGCGCACCTTGCGGGTGGGTAGCATTTGTAATGCCAGAGGAAAGGGTAGTCGCTGGACAGGGCGCTGTCAACAACCAATACTCTCATGGCTTACGGAATTGTGAACATAGGTATATTATGTAGCTGAATTCGTAAGAATTCAGTTCTTGGCGTGGCGAGCGCTGAATTCTCACGAATCCAGCTACAACACTTGCTATTCGCGTGGAAAAACCTTGTGCCCCAGAGTTTTACCCGACTCACGATCGACGAATTCCACGTATCGCCCCGCACTCTCCTTGCTCAGCACTTTGATCGCCACGTCGTCGACTTCCAGCGTGACCAGGTTGAAGTACTTGGTGTGTTCGATCGGCCCGAGACCCTTGAGGTTGGCCTTCCACAGCTGCTTTCCGGTGCCGAAGTCAAGCGCGACCAGCGTGCAGCCGCTCGACATGCGATGGTAGTCGGCGTAGAAGAGCGTGGTACCGTGAACGACGAACGACGTGTTCTTCTGCGCGTCAAACGTGATCGTCTTGTCGGCCGCGTTCGTGACGGCCACTGTGATCCGCCCGACGTCATTGGCCCGAATGTCCGTCTTCAACGCGCAGCGCTGAACGGAGAAATCGAGCGTCGCCCGCTCGTCAGCCCAGTCCCAGACGGCTTCATTGGCCTTCTTCTGATACTCGGCCGACTTGTCCTTCGGCGACGGGGCAGCGACGGCGACTGCGGCAACCATCAAAATCAAGCCAGCAACTTGTCGGCACATGAGGCGTTCCTTGGCGGCCTTGATATTCGACCATTCGTTTTACTGCGGCTTTCGCTTCTGCCCGTTCACCCAGAGTTGGTTATCGTCGTCGAGCAGGACCATATCGCCGGCCGCGATCTCGCCACAGTCCTTGCCATTCGCAAAGACATGGCCATCGCGGATGTCGACGCGCCGGGCGTCCGCACCTTCGCCGACCGCTTCCCACGCACCATCGGCGGACAAGTTACTCTTCGACGTCACGTTGCCGTGGCGAATTTCACACGCGACCTTGCCCGGCTCCTTCGTACAGCCGGTCATTACGATCAGTAATCCCAGCATCAACGGCAGCAAACGAATCATCATGAGATTCTCCATTCGACGCGACGGCTGCCCGTGAATTCCTGTCCGGCAACAATGGTTGAATCATATGACCCAAATAGGTCTTTGGAACCGGCCCACGAATGCCAAACGCGTCCGGCTCATGATTCGGGCACCGATAGGTCCCAAATAATAAATCCATGATCGGTGATATATTCGCATAGTTCCCCGCATCGCGATCGCGGTCGTGATGCCAGTGATGCAATTCCGGCGCGCCGATCAATGCACGCAACGGGCCGATCGGCAGCCGGACATTCGAGTGAATATAGATCGCCCAGATACCGCGGAAGACGATGAATCCCGTCAATGTCTCCAGCGGAAAACCGATGATGAACGCCGGTAGATTGATCAGTCCGACCGTGTAAATCGTGTCGAGCGGATGTTCGCGATGGGCCGCGAGCCAATCAAGGTGCTCGGCAGTGTGATGAACTGAATGAAAGCGCCAGAGAAATGCGCTCCGATGTTGCAAGCGATGGCCCCAATAAATTAACACATCACTGAGCAATATCACTTCGAGCATTTGTAACCACATCGGCTGATTGGCGACCTGGGCGCGAAAGCCGGTTGGCACCGTCTCGCCCAGGAAGCGCGCGACATACGTCAACGCCCAAAAGACGAGCCCGCTCCATAACAGATATTGGCCGAGGAAAAAGCACAGGTCGAGAAACCAGGCCGGCCGGAAAAAGCGCTGGCCCGGCTTGGCGGGGAACGCCATCTCCAGCGGTCGAAAGACGACCACGAGAAACAACAGGCTCACACCCGTCGATGCCAAGAGCGCGATGATGGTCATGGGCGGCTCGTCAGCGCGGTGGCGTGGAAGGGGCCTTGGGCTCCGCTGACTTCGGCGGCAGCAGTGGTGCCAGCGATTTCGAGCCGCCAATGATCGTCTTCGGCGCGCTGGGCTTTGGCTCGTCCGCCTTGGGCGGCGGGACCGGAATCACGACGCCGGCCGACTTCGACGTGCTCAGCATGATCGAAGGATCGACCACGCTTGGATCGTGATAGGCCTCGGTACTGACCGGCGTTGGCTCGGGCGGCGTTTCTACCGTCGGCGGGTTAACCAGTACCGGCGTATCGAAAGCACCGGCGCGGAAAGCAATGAGCCCGCCGACCAACACGACGGCACTCGTAATGGCCGCCACTTTAAGAAGCGCACTTGGCTGTTTCATGACGCAACCTCCATGCTGCGAGTGTAACCGAACGGCGACGTGTTGCGGGTAACAAGTTGTAACGAGCGTGGCATATTGATGCGGGCTACTTCTTATCCGCCAGGCCCAGCTCCTTCGTCAAGTCCCCAATCAAACTCTCCAGATCGCGCGACACTTTCTGATACGCCGCGAGCGCTTGCTTATCTTCATCCTCAACAGCCGCGTCAATCATGGCTTTGAGAGCGTCCAGATAGCGCTGGCCAACTTCAGGAGCCAGGAGGTGCATCTTGTGCAACGTGATGCGGTCGCCGACCGTCTTGAGCTTGTTCATCGCACGCCGGGCTTCCGGCAACGCGTCACGCAGGTCCGAGGGTTTCTCCAGCTTCGCCCAGGTTTCGTAAACGAACTTGCGGGCCGCGGCGTGCTCGGCGTCCTTGATCTCCCATTGCGCTTTCAGTTCGTTGAGACCGCGCGTGATCTCCATTTTGGCCAAGTCGGAATCGGCCAATGTGAGCGCTTCCTCGTATTTGGCAATCGCCACGTCGAAATCAAATTTCTTCATTGCTGCGTCGGCTTCGAGCAGGATGCCGTCGATCTTCTTGCGCACCGCCGCCGCGGCTGGGTCGTTCTCGATGCGAATCACGTCTTTCAATTTCACCAGATGCGTGCGGAACTCTTTCGTCTTTTTCTCCAGCGTCCGAATCTCGCCTTCGCAACGGTCGAACAGGGCGGCAGGCGAGTCGGCCTTATAGCGCTCGAGGGCCTTCTCCATGTCGGTCCGCAGCACGTCGGCTTCCTTCTCGAGCGAGTCGGCGGCGTTCTGGCCGTATTCGAGCGCCCTCGGCTTCTCCTTCTTTTCGAGCGTGGCGATCTCCTCGAAACAGCGTGCCTGGATTACGCGGGCGGAAAGGCAGCGATCGAACAGGTCGGCGGCGGCGGCCTGCACCGGGCTCGGCTCCGTAGTGGGGTCCAGTTTCACTTTGCGGACGGCGATTTGATCGGGATAAATCTCGACCGGCAAGCGCGCGACCGGTATTTCTCCGTTGCGAACCAGCACGAAGGCGATGTTCTTGAACGGCTCCGTCGAGGTGAAAACGCCATCCGCATAGCGCATATCTTCACGCTGGCGCGGCATCGTTGGATCGGGGTAATCGCTGACTCCGGCACGCGGCTGTAGCGTGTCGCCGCGATAGGTGGCGCCGGCCGCGTCGGTCAGTTGCAATTTGAGCGGCCCCTCGCCGGTGCCGAGCTTTACGCAGCGATAGCCGAGCGTGAAGCCGTCGCGCTGCGGCAGGCCCTTGAAGCGGTTGTACATCTTGCACACGCACATCCCGTTGCGCGGCTCGTCAATGACGTGGAGCAGCACGCCATCGATCCGTGTCCCCGTCATCGGCTGCGGAGCGGGAGGCGGTGCTTCCTTCTCGTTGGACTTGGCTTTCGCTTTCTTCGGCGCGACCGCCCGCCGACCTTCACGCACTTGGATGACCGCGAAGACGTCGCCTTTCTTGATGAACCCGTTGAGCGGCCCGAGTTCACCCGCCTTGAGGACAACGCTTACCTGCGGACCAATCGGGTCAAACGTGCCGACGACGCCGAAGTCCTGCGCCACGGCCAGACCAGCCAAGCGGGCCACGAAGCTGCGGTCGCCATGCACCTGCTTGCGGACGAACGGCGAGCAGTAGCCGGTGCTGCCATCGTGTTGACGCGTGCGAATCTCGTATTTGTTGTCGGCGAAATCGATGAACACAAAATGCGTCTTCGGCCCGACCGCGGCCGTGACATTGTCGAGCGCTTCGAGCCCCTTCTCATCGACGAGTGTCCACAGCGGGTCGCGATTCTCCGGCGGCGTCGAATTGAGATCGACCCCCTCGACCGCTCCTGTCGGTCCGAGCGCGGCTTGCAAGGCGCTGGTCACGCCCTTGAGAACTTCCGCGCGAAAGTGGCGCGTCAGCGTCGAGTGATCGCCCGTGCGGATGACGACGCGAAGCTGATACCCGCTCTTCGACGCGCCTTCAAGCGGGGCGGCATTGGTCGATGCGACAACGAACAAGATGCAGAAGGGCGCGAGCAAATACCGCATGAGAAGCATCCGTGAGCGTTGTAGCTGAATTCGTAAGAATTCAGTCAACGCGATGGCCCGATTTTTTGAATTCTCACGAATTCAGCTGCGAAACGCAATCCGAGACCGGTCACTTCCCCAAAACGATCTTGAGCCGGTCCGCCAGACGCCGGCCGGCCATGATGACGCGCACTTCGGCGGTGGCCTTCGCGAGTGCCGCGTATTTCTCACCGACTTCGGGCGCAAAGTCCGGCACGGGCTGGTTGAAGCGCACTTCGACGGCTTCCAACAAGCCCGAACCGTCCGCTTTGCGATAGGCGACGCTCTTCGCCAATTCAAAACTCTCCTCCGACCAGCTTGCAAACGTTTTGTTCTTGGTGAGCTTATCCTTGTCCGCGTCGGTCAATTCGCGGCCGCGCAACCCGGTGGCGACTTCAACCGCCATCTTGTGGATGCGCGCCTGCCGATCGCCGGAGTCGTCCGCGTACTTCGGGTCGGAGCCGAGTAGATCGTCCCAGTAGGCGTGGAGCTTAAAGCCACGGCCGTCGACTTTGATGGCGAACTTGTTGCCGCCCTGGTCGCCGTCTTTGAAGGCGGGGGCGCTCGAGAAATACGCGACCGCGTGCATCGGCTGATGAATGTCGCCGATGAGGTGGAAGATCCAGCAGATCGCGACGGCCTTGTCTTCGATCGCAATGTTTCGGGCATGCAGTTCGTTGCAGCGTTGCTTGAGTGCGGCCACGATGTTCATGATGTCGGGGTTGACGAGCGTCTTGCCAGCGAGCGCTTCGGCGTCCTTCGGATCGATGAAGGGGATGTTGATGTAATGATCTTCGGCGCGATGAAACTTGGTGACCGCGGGACCGCGCGGGTCTTTGTCGCGTGGCCGCACCCAGTCCGACCAGATGGCCGAACGCAGGATCACCCACTCGGCCTCCTCGATGCCATCGGGCCGACCGGCGGCCAGGAACATCTCAAAATGCGGATGGTGCTTGAGGATGTCGTAGATCTTCCGCTTGTCGCCGTCGCTGAGCTGGTCGTAGGCGAGCTTGGCGACCGCGAGATGCCCGACGCTGTTCCAGGCGGCGGCCCGGCCGGGCGACAGGCCCAACATCAAGCCAGCAACGATGAACATGATGACGCGCGACATGGAAGGCTCCCGTGGATGTTGGTTACGGTATGGGCTCTCCCGGAAACGGATCGTGAATTTCGAGCGAAGACGCGTCCGCTAGAATGGACACGGTCAACCTGGGACTCATCGCCGTGCCCGTTCGTGTGCCCTTTCATCTGCGTCGTCGTGCCGAGCCGGCGCCGGCCGTCGCGCTGTTGCTGCTGAGCGACAATCCGGCGGCGCTGCTCGCGGCCTGCGCGCGTCTCACCGATCCGCTCGTCTGTCCGGTGGCGAACGGTTTCATCCTGGTCGCCGACTCGATTCCCGAGGTTGTGCCGGCCACGATCCGATTGCGTCGATTGTCGGAGAACTGCCTGTTGCCCACGGACGCGGATTTGGTGCCCGCGTTGCGGCCGGCGGAGGCGGTTGATCTGACGGCGAAGAACGGCCTCGTGTTTCTGCCAAATCGCGAACCGCTGTTGTTCGACGCGACGAGCCCGCTCAAACCGGCTGCGTTCCTGGCCGTTCGCAAGCCGCGTCGCGACGACTGGGAGCCATTCCCCGTCGGCAATCCGCCCGCTGATCGACTGACGGCCCTCGTCCGCGAGATCACGATCCCGCCGGACGAGATGCTCGAAGCCGACGGCCCAGCGATCGGCACCGACGACGCCCGGCCGCCGCAAGTCGGTCCCGGCCGGCGGGTGGCGGGACACGTGTCCGCGGGTCTCGGCAAGGGGCTCGGCGCTCTCGGCAGAGCGCTCGGCAGTTCGAAGCTCGCGAGGCTCGGCGGCAAACTTGCGGGCCTTGGTGCGGCGCTGGCCCCCCGCATTACCGAAGGCCTGCTCGGCAAGCAGGAGGCTGCCCTTCAACAATTGCTCAAGAAGTTCCGCAGCGGCGCGACGGATGATGCTTTGCGAAAGGCAATCCCCATCGGCGGCGATCCCGGCCGCGGCGGCGGCGTCTACGGCTCGGACCGGCTACCGACGAACAATTGGAAATGGTCCTTTGGCAGCCTCTTTGGCTCCGGTGGCAGCAGTGGTCGCGGTGCGCCCATCTGGGCCGGTGGCAAGCCGGATACGTGGCGTGACCTCGTCGCCGAATATCGCCGGGCGGCCCAGCAGGCGGCCGACCGCGGCGACTTCCGCCGTGCCGCGCTGATTTACGCCAAGCTGCTCAACGACTATCGTGCAGCGGGCGAAGTGCTCACACGCGGCGGTTTGCATCGCGAGGCGGGGATCATATTCCGTGACAAGGTGAAGCAGTTCGATCGTGCCGCCCGCGAATTCGATCTGGCCGGCGAACACGATGAGGCACTGCGGCTCTATCGCGAGGCGATGCTGTTTATCGATGCCGGCGACCTGCTGCGGCGCCTCGGTGACGATGACGCGGCGTTCGCCGAGTACCACAAGGCCGCCGAGCGGGCGATCGAACTGCGGAACGATTGGGCCGAAGCCGGCGACTTGATTATGAAGAAGACCGGCCGCGCCGACCTTGCTGTCCCGTATTTCGACCGCGGTTGGGTCGGGCGAACCGAGTCGACCGCGCTATCGCAAAACTCCGTCGTGTGCGCGACGCGTCTCCTCGAAATCCTCGCCCTCGCCGAGGAGCGCGAACCATTTTGGAAACTTCTCAGTGAAGCCGAAGAGTGGCTGCAACAGCCGGGCTGGGTTACCGATGCGGGACGTTTCTTCAATGCGGTGTCGGAATGTGCCCGCCTGCCGCACCTGACGAACGACCGCGGTGAGCTGCGCGATCGCGCCCGCCTCGGCCTCGCGCTGAAAGTTCGCCAGCACGCTGAAGCGGAATGCACGCTCGGCACCATCGTGTCAGACCTACTTTCCGCATCCGGCCACTGGTCGCCGAGCGTCGTTTCGGATGCGCACTTCGCGTTACATGCGTCGACGAAGAAGCGGCCAAAAGACAACCGCCCGATCGATCGGTCGCTGACGGCGACGCGCCTCCACGTGGGCGAAGTGCGGGCAATTGTTCAAGCTTTTGTCAGCGGCGACCTATTTGTCGGCTTCCGTGACGGGACAACGATCTGGTTGGCGCCGCAAACGAACCAAGTACGCACCATTCGCGGACCGTGCGCGGAACCAGTCTATGCGCTGGCCACGGATTCACACGGACTGTGGCTCGTGGACTTGCGCTCCACCGCCATGCAGGACAACACGGTATTGGGATTCGTTCTGGAGCAGCGCGTCCGGCGCGACAATGGCTTTCAACTGCAGGCGCGGGCCGACCTTCCCATCTCCCCCGAGGTCGTGCAAACGCTCTTGCCCGAAATCGACATGAAATCCGCCGGGATGGAACTCGGCGTGAGCACGGTCAACGGCCTCGTCGAATACAGTGTGCCCGGCTTGATTCCGCATCCGTCATTGGTCGGCGGCACGGTCCACGCCACCATGCATCTGAAATTGCGCATTCCGTATTACGGCGAATCATTCCTCTTGATCTTCCAAGGCGGCGGCATCTCCTGGGGCGGAGCGAAAGCGTTCATCGGCTGGATGCCCGAGCGCCCGCCGGATCACGGCGTGTTCTGTCCACCGATCGCCTGGCTGGTCACGTCGGCTGCCCAAGTCGAACTGGCCGGGTTGTTCGACAAGGCCACACTTTACTGGACCGAAGTGGGGCGGTATCCGGACCAACTCATGACGCGGACGATCCCCTTCATCGCGCCTGGAGGCTTCCGGGCCGTGGCGATCTGGCGGCCGGGCCAGGTGGTCGGCGTGACCGCCGCGAACCGCGTCCTCTGGCTACGTGCCCGCGGCAACCGTTTCGAGGAATGGGCACCGTCCACCGATTTGAACGTGCCCGTCCACGCCGCCGGCATCTTTCCGAGCCGCAAGACGAACGAAATGCTCGTCGTCATGGAAGACGGGAGCTTGGTGCGGGTCGCTGTGCCGGGGTGACTTGGTATTCGACCTTTTAGAAAAACAACGCGCCAAGGCGGCCTCAGATGGCGACGGTTCAGCTTAACCAGCGGTTGTACGCCTGAAGAAACCAATTGGCTCCGATAGGGACATGTCGCTTCTAAGCCAGTCGATGGACCAGATTTCAGAAGTCAAATCGCCGCAATCCCGATCGTTTGTCCAAGGCGGTGTCGCGATTGATGAACACTTCTTGGACTTGCGGCGATTGTCGCGACCTGCTACCCGCCATGTCAAGGGGTAGCTTCAGGTATCTTGCATTCTCCGTTTGACAGTTACAAAACCGATCGCTTACGCTCCGCTCCCCGCCACGTACATCCCCTTGTCGAATAGCTCGCCGAAAGGCCACAGCGGGTCCGTGCCGACTGTCAGGTCGATTTCCTGGTAAGTCACGCCGTCGTAGGCACGGATCGCACCGGTGCCGCCCGTGATGCCGCCGGGGGCCACGATGATGTCGGCCTGGCCGTCGCCGTTCACGTCGCCGGTCGCAACGCGGACGCCGCCCGTCAGCGCCGCGTCCAGCGCCGTGAATGACTTCAGCACGGAGCCGTCGAGGCCATTGATCACTGTCACCGTCGAAGCACCCTTGCCGGCGCCGACGATGAGGTCTGCCTTGCCATCGCCATTCAGATCGGCGGCCGTGATGTAGGCCCCGCTGGTCAACGTGCCGAGCGGCGCCAACTTGCCGTTGCCCAGGATGCCCGGCAGGCCGAGCACTTTCTTGTTGACCGCGAGTTCCTTGCCACTGAAGACGCGAGCGCGAACGGCGGTGCCGGCGCCGGTCGTGGCGATGATGTCCGAATAGCCGTCACCATCGACGTCGCCGGCCGCGACGCGGACGCCGCCCTTGAACGTCGCCGCGAAGGGCGTCATCGTCCCGAGCAGATGGCCGTCGACGCCGCTGAATACGTTCACGGTTGGCGCCAGCTTGCTGTTCGGACCGGTGATGATGTCGGCATGGCCATCCTTGTCGACGTCGCCGACGGCCACGAAGACTCCGCCCAAGAAATTGCTGGCATAAGCAAGAATGCTGCCGGCCGTGCCGCCGACCGGAAGGCCGGTCTTGCCGTCGAAGACCTTGACCTCGGGGCTAAAGCCGGCGCCGGGAGCGGTCACGATGTCCGGCGTGCCGTCGCCGGTCACGTCGCCGGTCGAGACGCGCACGCCGCCGAGGAAGCCCGCCGGATACGCGAGGAAATCGTTGATGAGCGTCTCGCCCTGGTACACCTTGACGCGCGGCTGCGTGCCGGCATCGGCACCGACGATCAGGGTCGCGCTGCCCGGCGCCGAGGCCGGCGCGTTCTGAATGAACAGCGTTGCCGTCGCCGGGTTGCCTAAGACGGCACCGCCCGTCGGGCCGGAGAGCGTGAGGATCACGGTCTCCGTCGATTCGGGATCAATCGTATCGGCGAGGATCGGGACATCGAACGACTTCACTGTCTCGCCAACGCCGAAATGTAAGACACCCGCGGTGAAGGTGTAATCCGCCCCGGCCGCCGCGGTGCCGTTGCTGGTCGTGTACGCCACGTCCGCCGCCCCGCTGGCGCCGCCAACACGGGTCACGTAGATAGTCGCTGTGCCGGCATTCTCAAACGTGCTGTACGACCCCGCGCTGAACTGAAGCTTGCCGGCCGTGTCGTCGTCGAGAATCGTGCCGACGCCGGTGCCGCGATTGATGACACCGGTGCTCGCGCCGGAGAGATTCAAATAGAACTGCTCGTCGGCCTCCGGCGTGCTATCCGTCGTGATCGGCACGCTGACCGGCTTGCTCGTCTCGCCTGGATTGAAGGTCACCACGCCGGCGGTGGACGTGAAGTCCGTGCCGTCGGCCGTCGCAACCTGTGTCGAATAGTTTACGGTGACCGTGCTGCCCGACGTTTGCGACATCGACACGTTGAAGACGGCATTGTTCGTGCCGCCGGTGCCCTCGACGACGGTTACATCGCTCACTGACAAACCAGTGCCTGGGGCCTTGATCTGCAGATCGTATGAGGCCATCGCGGGCCGATTCCAGACCTGGTTGAACACTTGCACGTAGTAGGTGCCAGCCGCTCGGCCGGTCAATTGAATTTGATCGCCGCCGCCGTTTGCTGATCCCGTGAGGTACGTTCCCGCGGAGTCGTACAAATAGATGCCGAGGTCGGCGTAGCTGGGCGGAAAGTCAACGCTCACGAAATCCTGAGCGGTGCCGGTCGCAGTCGTCGTGAACTTGAACCAATCGTTATTTGTCGGGTCGTCGAGAACCAGGCCAATCAACGAACGCGAGCCGGCCACGGTACCTAGATCGGCAGGACTCCCGCCGTCGACTTGAGCGCGCGTGTCGTTCGGCTCATAGGCATCGTCGCCGGTGTCGTTCGGCGCGAAGATTTGGAGGTCGTAGGAGTGCATCCCCGGTCGCGCCGTAACTTGGTTGAACACCTGCACGTAGTAGGTCCCCGCCTTGAGGCCATCGAGACCGAGTGAATCGCCACCGCCGTTGGCCGACCCGAACAGATAGGTGCCGCTCGAATCATATAAGTAGATGCCGATGTCCGCATAACTCGGCGGGAAGTCGACACTGACGAAATTGTTGAGCCGGCCTGTCCCGGCGATGGTGAACTTGAACCAGTCGTTATTGGCGGCATCGTCCAAAACCAAACCAGTCAGAGTGCGCGAGCCCGTCACCACGCCCAGGTCGGACGGATTGCCGGGAATGTCCACCTGGGCGCGCGTGTTGTTGGGCTCGTAAGCGTCGTCCCCGGTGTCCGGCGGAGCGGCAATGAGCAGATCGTAGAGCGTGCCGAGACTGGCGGCGTTCTGCGGGAAGACTTCAACGTAATAGCTGCCCGCCTTGAGTCCATCAAGGCTCAACCCGTCGCCCCCGCCGTTGGCCGACCCGAACAGATAGTTGCTGCCTGAGTCGTAGAGGTACAAGCCGACATCCGGATCGACGTCCGGGAACTCCACACTGACATAGTCCCCGAGCCGACCCGTTCCCAACAGGGTGAATCGATAGAAATCCGCCTGGTCTTCCATCGCCGCCTGGACCAGTTTGTTCCCGGTCACCGGGCCGAGATTGGGCGACAGGGCCACGCCCTCGGGCCGGCTAGCGGTCACCGCGATCGTGTCGTTCTCTTCGTAGCCGTCTTCGCCCAGGTTCAGCGTCTTGATCTTCTTGAGCAGGTCGGTGCGGAACACCGCCGGCCGCGGCCGACGGAACGTGTAATACTCCCACACAAAGTCGCCACCGCGGCCGACGGGGTCGTCGCTGGCATAGACGGCGGCGCCGGTGCGATCGGCGAGTGCATTAACGAACGCCTTGCCATCGGCGCCGGACGCGACGTTGCACGCGTACAAATCAATCCGCGACTTCGGATCGAGCAGGCCCTTGAGCTTCGTCCACGTCGCGGAGTCGCTCGCGACGTCGAGGGTATTAATCGTGTCGGCCCCACCGAGGATGATGCTGCCCTCTTGGCCGTGGGCCATCAACGCAAGCTGGCCGATCGGCGCTCCTTGATGTGTCGCCGATACTCCGGCCAGCGTGTTGACGAGGCCGTCGAGCGTGCTCGTCCCCGCATTGAACGTCACGGGAATGACATTCTTGGGGACGGCCGCCAGCACCTGATCGATCGGGCCGACGGCATCGCTAATCAAAGCGACACGCAATGGGTGAACGACCGCGGGTTGGACGCGGTCTTCGAGCGATTGCACTTTCAGGCGCAAGCACGGAGTCTTACGAGCCATGGGAAGGTCCTTACGAGGGGAGTAAGGGCGGGTTGGGATTGTCAGCGAGTTCGACCAATATACGCGAAGGGGGCAGCAAGTGAAAGAGACTGTTCCACCTGATCCAGCGATCGTCAATCATTGGTCAACGGCGCGCTCGCCGCCGGCGTTGTCGATTCGGCGAACTATATACTTCAATCTTGCCTGTCGGTCCGCTCAATGTTCCGGGTCTTGTTTGACCGGCGGAAGGACAGCTTGAGGGTTCTCGTCTAGCAAGAAGCAAGGCGCTTCCGTTGCCCGTCCACTCCGGTTATGATTCACCCGCCCCATGTCGCGCCTCACCCTGATTCCGTTGCTCGTCCTCGCCAGCCCGCTCGCCGCGGAGCCGCCGACCGACCAGCATGGCGACCCGCTGCCCAAGGGGGCCGTCGCCCGCCTCGGCACAGTGCGCTATCGCGTCGGAACGGTCGGGCCCGTCGCCTTGTCACCGGACGGCAAGACGCTCGCGGTTGAGGGGTCGCACGGAATCACATTTTGGGACGTCGACACCGGCCGGCCCGGATTGCGAATAGGGATTACGGGACACGACATCAATTATCCCAATTGCGGTCCACTCGCGTTCACTGCCGACGGGCAGATCTTCGTCAGCGTCTACCGACAAGAACTCAAGGCCTACGACGCCAAGACCTGCAGGCTTCGCTTTTCCGTTGGACTGGTAAGGGGCGGACAGCGAGTCTCTCCGATCCCCGGCACGACTCGATTCGCCGTGGTCGACAACGAAAAAACGGGTCTCATCATTGATGCCAAAGATGGTCGCATCATCTCGAAGATCACGTCAGAAGTGCCGCTGCTTGGATTGTCTCCGAGCGGACGGTGGTTTCTCGGTTCCGACGACGGAGTTCTCGTCCTGGTCGACCTGGCTGACGGCAAGATCCGTTCGAGCTATCCAAACATCTCGGGACAGCCACAACTGGCATTTGAACGGAAGATGGTGATAATGGCGGACGACCGCCGACTTTACGCGATTGATCGCAAATACCAATTGCAGACTTTCGACGCCCATTCAGGTGCGTCGCTCGCTGTCCTCAATTTACCTGATGTCATTACAGCGAAGGGTGTATCTCCCGACGGACTGGCTATTTCTCCCGACGACACGGTCATTTATTTGTGGAGATACAACTTGGCGACGAGTCGCCTCGACGTGAAGACGGGCCGCTGGCTCGAGCCGCTTCCAAGTATGCCTTTCGGCCGCCTGGTTCCGCACCCGGATGGCAAACGCGTCCTGTTCGTCGGCATTGACGGACTACTGCGGCGCTATGACTTGGCGACGCGACGAGAGATCGCGCCGCCGGACGGATTTGTCAACGACGTGACGACCGCTCCAAGTCCCGATGGCAAATACGTGGCGACGGCCTCGAATGAAGGTCGCATCGATCTGTTCGATTCAACCGGCCGATTGCTCTGGTCCGTTGTCCCCGAACACGCGCAAAAGGGTCTCTCCTGGACCCCCGAGTCCCGGAGCGTGGTCTGCGTCGGCAGTTGGGAGATTGATTTTCGCGACGCCACCACCGGTAAAGTGCAGCGACGCCTGAAGCTGGCTGACGTCACTCGGGGGTACGAGAAACACGCACTCATCACCGCGTTCGGCGGACCCGTCCAATTTACGCCCGCCAGCGATTTGATGGTCGTGCCCTTTGGCCACTGCTACGACCTTCGGACCCGCATTGCCGTGATCGACAACAAGACTGGTCAGCGAACGCGCATGATTCAGCTCGGTGAAGAGGAACGAATGACGCTCGCGTCGGATGGCCGAACGCTGGTGGCGAGGCGATCAGGAAAGGACACAACGTTTATCGATCTCGTCACAGGCACTTCCCGCGGGCCATTCCAAGACGAGAAGCTCATTGACGACGGTTGGGCGGCAGGCCTCGCGAGCGCCGAGATTGCGTGCAGTCCCGATGGCGCCTGGCTTCTAACCTGGGACGGACCTGGCAAGGCAGTTCTGCGCGACCCAGACACGGGCCGACAGGGGCGCACAATCGATGTGCACCAGAAAATGGTGCAGGCGTTCTCATTCAGCCCCGATGGCCTCTATCTCGCGACCGGCGGCGACAACGGCCTGGTCGCCCTTTGGGACGTGGCCACGGGCGATCAGGTCTGGGCAGAGGATGGACATTCGGACCGCGTGACCAGCCTCGGCTTCGCCGGTCCGCGGCGACTCGTGACCGGATCGCGTGACTTGACCGCCCTCGTGTGGGATCTGCGGCCCGATCGGAAGCTACCGCAGACGGCGTGGCAAGCATTGGCCGGCGAACAATCGCGGGCGGCGTATCAGGCCATCTGGGCCATCGCCGACGATCCGGACGGCCCGGCGCTCTTGCGCTCGAAGATCGCTCCGGTCAAGCACGCGTCGGCCGCGCAGATGCAGAAGTGGATCGCCGACCTCGGCGCGCCGCGTTACGCCACGCGCGAGTCGGCCACGACCGCCCTTCGCGATCTGGGCCGTCGCGTCGAGCCTGAACTCCGAACGCTGCGTGCCAAGACGACGGATGACGAGGTCCGCAACCGACTCGATTCTTTGCTCGTCAACCTGCCCCGCGAACGCACCGCCGCCGAGCGCGTCAACGCCCGAGCCGTCGCCGCGATGGAGTTGGCGGGAACCGCGGAGGCGAAGAAGCTGCTTGCCGAATGGGCGAGCGGCGCTGCAGGTGCACGGCTCACGATCGACGCCAAGGCGGCGCTTAAGCGAATGGGACGATAGGGACGTTTTGCCACATTCATTTCATTGCGTTGCTTCGTTTTCATCGGCAACGAACTACGAACCAGTGGTGGCGCATGCAGGCCGTGAATTCGGGGCTTTATTGCGCTAGAATTTCGGGCTTCGCGTTTCCAACCCATCTGCTTTGTTGGTATCGGTTTGTGTGCAAAAACGCGGGCAGAGATTGCCAACCATAGGGGGAGAGTGGCAATCTCTGTTGGCAATCTCTCCTTTTCGGTTGAAACGAAGTCGGTTTTGCAGAAGAGCCCCAGGCTAAAAGGAAACGCGTTTCGGCTCGCCGACGGTCGGCAGCTCATCCAATTGGCGCATGCGAAAGACTTCGAGAAATCGAGGCGTCGTGCGATAGAGCGTCTCGCCGGTTTCCCCCGGCGCACTGGCGATCAGACCAAGCCGTGCCAGTTGCCGCAGCACGCCCCCCGAGTCGACGCCGCGTGTCCCGTCGACTTCCTCCTTCGTCGTCGGCTGGCGGTACGCGATCAGCGCCAGCACGTCGAGCGCGGGTTGATTGAGCCGAGCTTCACGCGGTCCTCCGACGAGGCGCTCGCGGACGGCCGCATACTTCCGGCTCACCCGCAGCACATATCCCGTGGGTCCATGAACGACCGCATAGGGCCGATTCTGCGCGCGATAGACGCGATTCAGGGCGTCGATGCATTCGCGGAATTGTTCCGGCCCCAGACCGCGGATCGCATCGGCAGCGTCTTCGGCTGTGAGCGGCGGCCCGCCGACGAACAAGAGCGCTTCGAGAATCTGGATCGGCCCCGGCGGCACCGTCGGCTCGTTCACCGCCTCCGCCAAGGGCGGCGTCTTGGGCGAGCCGGGAGCGTTAGCGACCGGTGTCTCCGGCTCAGGCAAAGCACCGGTCACTGACGCTCCCGGCTCACCCGCGGACACGTCGAGTTCCCAGTCGCTCGCGCCGACGAGCGTGGCATAGCTCTCGCCGAGCCGTCGGGCGGCCGCCAGGTCGTCGGCTTCCGGTGCCGGTTCGTTCATGACGCGTCAAATGAATGGGGGAGGAAGAATACGCCGGTCACCACCGTGCCGATCCAGAGGACGGAGAACACGATCGCGAGCGCGATGTGGGCGGTCTTGTATCGCCGCGTGCCTGTGTACAACATGGCCGGCAACATCAGCGCGGCCGGCACCGAAAAGCAGAGGTGGATGTTCAACGCTTCACGTTGTTCCGGGCTAAAGCTGGCGGTCAGGTTCGGCTGCACGAAGCGGATGATGACTTCGAAGCCGATGACGGTCAAGATCGTCAACGCAAAGAAGACCCTGTTGATGCGCCCATGCCAGCGCGGCGAACCGGCCGCCAGCGCGATCAGCGAGGCGATCAGCAAGAGGGTGACCGCGCTCACCGCGATTTTTAACGACAAGATGACCAACGCTGGTGCAAGCATCAAGCCTCCGGTCTCACCGATGTAACCAACCGACCTTCGCGTTTTACTCGCCGGCCCACCCGTGTACAATCGGGCGCAGCCATGTTGTCTGTCGCGAGGAAACGCCAATGTGTCCGGCCCCGCTGTTTTTGATCGCTGCTCTCGTCGCCGCCCCGGCGCCGGCGAAGCCGCGCGACCCGTGGGTCGGCGTCGTCGTTTGCCTCAAATCGAGCAGCCCGGAGACCTATCAGCCTACAAAGGACGGTGAACTCGAATTGCAGGCGTTCCGCTTCCGTTACCTCGACGTGCGCTGCACCGACGAGAAGGGCGACTTCGTTGCCGTCCAATGCGACGATCAGGTGGTGTGGGTCAAGAAAGAATCCGTGCTGCGGCCACGCGACGCGATCAACCACTACACGGCCGTGCTCGACAAGGACCCGACCGACGAGCGCGCCATCTCCTGCCGGGCCTGGGCGTACATGGCCGTTCATGAACTCGACCGGGCGTTGAAGGATGCCGAGGAAGCCGTGCGTCTCAATCCCGAAAGCACGGCGTGGAAGAACAACCGCGGCGAATGCTTCATCAAGCGCAAGGAATACGACAAGGCGATCGCCGAGTTCAGCGATCTTCTAACGACGAACCCGCGTTACTTTTTCCCGCTGTACAACCGGGCTGAAGCTTATCTGCGCAGCCGGCAATTCGCCAAGGCCAAAGCCGATCTCGACACGGCACTCGCGACCGAGCCACGCGTCCCCGGCCTGCACATGTACCTCGCCCGCGTCTACGCCACGGCTCCCGACGCCCGCTTGCGCGATGGCAAGAAAGCGGTCGAATCAGCGAAGAAGGCCGTCGACATGATCAAGTACCGCGACGGCCGCTACCTCGACACCCTCGCCGCCGCCTACGCCGAAGCCGGCGATTTCGACAAAGCGGTGGAGACGCAACAGAAAGCCCTCGACGATCCGGACTTTATGAAGGAAGAAAGTGAAGGTGCTCGCCACCGGCTGACGCTTTATCGCGACAAGAAGCCGTTTCGGGATGAGTAGACGGTCGCCGTATGTCCGGCCAAGGGCTCCGCTTGATTGACGGAACAATTCATTTCACGCCGCGGCAACGCGTTGCATTTCAGAGAGCGCCAATCAAAGAGCGCCACGAAGAGCGCCAGGGGTGCATGGGGTTGGCGCTCTTTGCTTGCGTTTGCGCGCACATCCCAATACGTGGTTGTTAGATGGAGCGATTTCGCGGACCAAAAAAGTGGTACCAGGAACCCTCCCAAAAAGTGGTAAACACATCCTCCCGGAGCCCGCATCATGTCACACCCTCTACCCGTTCCAATGACCGACGTCCGGACCGGATCTCTCGCCTGGCTCTGGCCCGGCTACATCCCAAAAGGGAAGCTGACGATCCTTGATGGCGACCCCAATCTCGGCAAATCCTTGACCACGCTCGATCTGGCCGCGCGCTGGTCGCGTGGCCAGACCTTCCCCGACGGCGCCGGCGCCGGAACCATCGGGCGCACGTTGATCATCCAAGTCGAAGACGGAACCGCGGATACCGTGCTCCCGCGCTTGCAGGCCGCGGGAGCCGATCTCGCCAATGTGTTCGTCCTCCCCGATGAGAGCGCCCGCGTCTTTCGTTTGCCGTGGAACACACCGTGGCTCGAACAAGCGATCCGCGAGTCAAACGCGTCACTCGTCGTCATTGATCCATTTCTATCCTTCCTCTCCCGGCGCGTGTGGGCCACCAGCGACCAGTCGGTGCGCCGTGTCCTGGGCAAACTGGCCGAAGTTGCCAAGCAAACGGGGGCCGCCATTATGTTGATCCGGCACCTGAACAAGACCGAAGGCCAAAAGGCGCTCTACCGCGGCGGCGGCTCGATCGGCATCGTCGGCGTCGCCCGCTCGGCCCTGCTGGCGGCCGCCCACCCGTCGGGCGATGGCCGCGTCGTTTTGACAACCACCAAGGCCAACCTCGGCCCGCCGCCGCCCGCGCTGACCTACCGAATCGTCGGCAACGAGTCGGGAATCGCCACAATCGCCTGGGAAGGCCCCGTCGATCTGACGGCCGACGAGGCGCTCAACCCGCCGCCGACAGAAGACGACAAATTACTCATGAATGTGATCCTGGCGACCGAATGGCTGATGGCCGAACTGCGCGCCGGCCCGTGCCCCGCCAAGGAAATCGCCCGCGCCGCCGAGTCGGCCGGCATCCCGGAACGCACGCTCGACCGCGCCAAGAAATCGGCCCACGTCATCTCGACGCTGGAAGTGAATCGCAAAACCAACGAACGCCGTTGGATCTGGAAGCTGAACCGCGACTACTACGAGCCGCTGGAGGATTTGCCGCGGGCGCCGGATGTGTTTTGGTGAGGGGGACGTTTCGGTTCCGAGCCGCGTCGATCACAATTGACAGAGCTTCCGAAATCGATGGAGTGGCCGACATGAGCGCCGCGATCGACACGGCTACATTTGAAGTCCATCTTCCGCTGCCGCCAGCGCAGACGAAAGGCGAGCGGGAACGGTCGGCCTTCTTGCGCTTGCTACCGGAGTTGCTGGCCACGCATCCGGGAAAGTTCGTTGCGATCCACAACGAGCAAGTTGTCGATAACGATCAGAATGACATCGCACTGGTTCAACGCGTTCATAAGCGAGTCGGATATGTTCCGATTCATGTTGCTAGGGTGGCAGGGCAGCCGGCCGTTGAGCGAATTTCTGGGCCGCGTGAGATTGACCATCCGAGAAACTATGTATGATCAGCTATCGGTATGCGACCGGGCTGACACCACCCGCTGTACTCGTGATCGCGACAATCTTTCTTTGGGTGACCGCCAAACGACCCGGAATATTGACTCATAGAAAGAACTGTTTCGTTCATGACGACGAGGGAACCGGAATGGCCGCTATGAATTCGCGCAGACATTGTGGCGTGTCCGCATATTGGCAGAGTTCGGATATGAAATTTGTTTCTGATACTTTCAGCGGCACGTGGCGAGATGTCAAGAGGAGTGTCGGTGATTTCAGGTTCGCGTCTTCGCAGAGCTTTGAGAGGAACAATCGAAAGAAATAGGCTTGAAACTTACCTCTGTACCGAGTCATCCGATCTTGTGGCGGTATCATTAGTATTGCTTCTTGTGCCTCTGTGTCGGTAAATGTCTGCGTAGAATTCGTACTCCTCTCAATTGCGGCAATTGTGTAGGTGGCAGTTGAAGTCTGCAAGCCAATTTGAACGATCTTGTTTAGATTGATTGAGTTCAGATTAGCACTCGTCGCGCCAGGATGGGCTTTTTCGTAGCGCCTCTGGAGCATGACCCATCCGTTCAGTAACGCAGTACAATCGAGAAAGGCGCTAGCGCTTTGCGTGAAGGCTGCCAGGCATCGTTCGAACGAATCATCCCCTTCGGCGTGTTCGCTCAGGTGAAACTCATAACGCAATATGCGACGGAAGGCTTGTTCGGAAACATATAGATTTTCCACGGAATACGTCGGCGTGATATACACTATTACATCGGAAGGCAACTCAGAAGGATGGTCGAAATCGCGATCTATAAAGTACAATGTATAGGCTAACTTATGTTGGTCGTGGCTTGCAATCAGGCGGAATAGTTTCAGGACGTTATCCTTTCCGCCACTATTTATCCCCTCCCATGCCAACTCGGGCCGGAGCATCTCTATACGATGTGCGTAATATTTTGTGTCAAACCCCTCAAAGAAAATCACATACGCGTTTGGCCGTCTGCTCCTTATGCGCAAAAAGTCTCGTAGTTTTACGGCGTAGCTGTCGCGGCTACCGCGCAGGCTCTCTACTCGGCTCATGCCTATTTCCTTTGCACAAACCTAGTTAAATCATGTGCCTTACCGTCTAATGCATTTTCGAAGACGAACGGAGAGTGCGTTGTGGCTAGGAGGAATGAGCACTTGCCGGAATCCATAATGTCAGGGAGCAGCATCTTCTGCCACTCGATCGATAACGAGAGTTCTGGCTCGTCAAACAAGACGGCAAGCTTTGCACCATTTTCGAGGTACACCCTTGAAAACAGTGACACTATTTGCTTCTCTCCTGACGATAACTTGGCCAACTCGACAGGCTTCTCGTTGGATTTGTGTACTACCCGGAGATCGACAGTGCTTTCGTTGTAAACTACTTGCTTGTCTGTGAGATACTTGTTGCAGACGCGAGTGAACTCCTTGATTGCTGCGTCGGATTCTTTCTGCTGATCGTAGACATTGATTAGGTTAGCGAGGAAATACACAAGAGTTTCATATTGCAGTTGTGCAATGTCACCTGACTCGACAAGCTGCATAATTCTATTCTTCCGTTCAGCGCTGATATTATTACCAACTCGATCGAGCACGATCTTGAGAGCGCTCTTGTCCTGAATTCTTTTCAGTTCATCTACGACGGTAATCCCGTCCACAAGTTGTGACAACATTTGCCCGCTGATGCGCGAGTACCATTCGACTGACGATTTTTCGATCCTGCCCGTGATGTCTCTGATCCGTTGCGTAACATCGCTCATTCCAAATCGGATTAGACCTTCGCCACGAAAGCCTTCTTTCCTGGTGTAGCCGAGATCTTCCAGCTCCTCTTCAATACGACGGTATGTTGGGAAGTAGAGATTCGTAAAAGGGAACGCCTCCGATAAATGCCTCCGCACGTTTTCATTCTCGAAAAGACTCGGAGAGTCGCCGGTTGGGCCGTGTATCATCTCGGAACGTAAAACGTCAAGAATGTACGCTGGCGGAAGTCCCGCTGTCTCCGCCATGTGAATTAACATTGGGTGGTGGCGGACATCGGGATGTCGAAGCCCGCGCGTCTCTTCGCTCAACCGGTAAAGATCCTCCTCTGGCACCTTGTGGAGTAGTCGTCGAAGCCGAGGTTCAAGCTTCGCCGACATGAGCCCTACCTCTGCCATTTCTGCTGAAATCGTGATAACTCTGCCGTTTGCGGTTTCGACGGTAATAGACTCAAAGTTATGTTTCCTGAGCTTGTACAGTTGCCGAGAGAGGACGGCGTAAATCATGCTAAGGATTGTTGTCTTGCCGGAGCCGTTGTCGGCGATTAAAACCATCACCGGCTCGTCGAACCGTATGTCCACGTCGCGGTCACCAAACAGACCCTTGATCTGAAACCGCTTGATCGGTGACGCTAGTGACATTGGTCCAGATTGATCCGCCATCAGCGTTCGCTCCTCGGGCGACAACCGCAGTCATCCTTCACCGTGGTTCTGATCACGACAGCATTACTGAAGGGCGCTGCACTTCTTAGAGCAGCTGTGTTCCCACCGGCTCGCCTTATCCAGCTCGATACAACCGTCTGAGCAGAGTTTACCGTCGGCAACACGCGTAGGCTACTACGACTCGAAATCAAGAAAATAAAATCGCGACCTCTGGATGGAAAAATAGAGCATTCGAGGCCTTCGCCGACCCAATGGATCCCCTGCGGCAAGCGACCCGTGCTAGGTGTTACGCCGCCAGGCAAGCTTCATTTGCGAACTGCGTCCGCCTGGGCTGCCCGACCTCACACCCCCTTGATCGCCGTCCCCTGGATTTCGACGTTCGACAGTTCCAGGCTCTTGATCGTCCAGTACAGCATGAAGACGAGGACGCCGGCGAGTTCGACCAAGAGGACGGTGGAGCGCAGGCCGTACCAGTACAGCCCGACGGCGAGCACGGGGACGAGGCCCATCAGGGTGCCGGTCAACAGATAAAGGCTGCTATACACTTTCTGACGCGTTGGGTCGGTCTTGAACAATTCCTTGAGCGTGTCGTCGGCGTGGAACCAACAGACGCACGCGATGCCGAAGAAGAAGGTGAGCGCGCCGGCATAGTGCAACCAGCCTCGCAGCGTTTGCGGCAATGAGTTCTTCAGGTCGGCGTCGATCGCGTGCAGACCTTGTGCGATGGCTTTGGCCTTATCCGCTTTCTCTTGAATGCCATCCTGTAATTGCTGGGTGTCCGCTTTCAGTTGTGCCGTTTTCGCGTCGTTATTGGAAGCAATGTCTGATTCAACGATGATCTGTGCTCGCTCATTGCTCTGTTGCAGCGCGAGTGTCACGTCGTCGGCGACGACGGCGGGCTGGTTCCATTCCATCGGGCAGAGGGCCACGACAAGCAAGCCGATCGCGGCAATGTTGAGGACCCAGCTCTCTTTCCACGTGAATCCCTTGTAGGCGAACAGCATCATGGCGACGGAGACGAACGTGGCGACGAACAGGTCGCGGATCGGGATATGCCCGAGGAGCTTCTCCTGGCTGTGGTAATACGCGGAAATGGAATTTCGCTGAATCCCGTCGCCTTTCGTGAAATGATACGCGAGCAGCGACACCAAAAAGATGATTGCGACAGCGACGAGCAGGTGCCGCAGGCTCTTGTAAGTCGCCACCATCGACAGGACGAGTTTCTCGACGGCCGGATCGGTCTTCTGGACGTGCATGGGGCACCGTGGGGAAGAGTGAGCGGGGTACCGAAGGACAGGCTATTCGGCCGGTCGGTCGCGCACAATGCAAAAGTGAAATAGGATGTCAATAGTGGCCCTCTCGCTCCGCGAGAGGATTGCATGGCTCGCCGCGGTGAGGACCACACGCTGTCAGCCCGAGTCTTGCATTCTTCTCGCGGAGCGAGAAGGCTACGATTGCTTCGTCTTCTTGATCGGCCCCTGGCGTTTGGGTCCGCGAACAATTGCCTCGCTGGCGTTTGCCCCTTCGAACAACGTCTGAAGCTTCGCCAGCGCTGCTGTCCAGTACGCTTTGAAGCGCCCGACGGCCGCGAGGTCCTTGAGCTTGTTGTGCTCCAGGGCAACCTGGCTTTTCGCGGGGCCCTTGTTCCAGAAATTGACTTCAACGCTCGTCTCGCCATCGATCCAGGTGATGCGCATCGACTTGTTCGCGGTGGCCCGGCGAACCGTCATCTTGGCGCCGTCCGGCAACCACTGGGCCAGCTTCTTGGGTTCGCTCCAGCTCGCGTACAGGTCCGCGATCGGCACGGCGATGGTTTTCGACGCGCTGGCCGAGAATTCGCCGTCGCACTTTTGATGCTTGACGCGGAGGCCCTTCACCTGCTCGTAGCCGACGGTGACCATCTGGCTCCACCAGCCGGGACAACCGTGTTGCTCGCTTAGGTGCGTGGCGATTTCCTTGTGCGTCCACGCGGCCGCGCCGTCCGTGTCGAGCACGGCGATCCACTCGGACCATGTCTTGCCGGTTTTAGCCTGCACGGCTTCGGAACTGATGCCGGCGGCTTCGGTCACTTTGGGTTTGGGCATTGGTGCAGTCTCCCTTTGCGGCGTCGCCCTCGCGTTGCTCTTCGGGTTCTGTCGTTACGAGCGTGCGTCAACCCAGTGGCCACGCGGAATCCAGGGCGGCCTGTTGGATGCGCGTCACTTCCTGGATGCCCGCGGTGCCGACGCTGATCAGGCGCATCAGTTGATCGGCCGAGAAGGTCGCCTCTTCGCCGGCGCCCTGGACTTCGATGAAGCGGCCAGAGCCAGTCATCACCAAGTTCATATCGACGTCGGCATCGCGGTCTTCGACGTATTCGAGGTCGAGCCGTTCCTCGCCGTCAATGATGCCGACGCTGATGGCGGCCACGCTGTCGGTCACCACGTTGGCCGGCGGACCAATGACGGCGGCGTGCTTGTTCAAGGCCATGCACAGGGCGACGAACGCGCCATTGATGGCGGCAGTCCGCGTGCCGCCGTCGGCTTCAAGCACGTCGCAGTCCAGCCACAGCGTGCGCTCGCCGAGTTTGGTGAGATCGACCACCGCCCGCAGGCTGCGGCCGATGAGCCGTTGAATCTCGACCGAGCGCCCGTCGACCTTGCCCACCTTGTCGCGAGCTTTGCGTGAACCCGTCGAGCCGGGGAGCATCGCATACTCGGCTGTCATCCAGCCTTTGCCCGTCCCCACGAGAAACGGCGGCACCGCCGGCTCGACGCTGCACGTGCACAGCACGGTGGTCGCCCCCGAGCGCACAAGTACGCTGCCGGCCGCGGTGCGGGTGAAGCCCAGCTCAAAGGAGAGTGGGCGAAGCTGATTCGGCAGACGGTTGTTGGGACGCATGGGGATAAGGTAGGAACCACGAAAGACACGAAACACACGAAAAGAGACAAGATGATGCAGACCAATCAGTTATTCTTGATTGGTTCTTGTCTTCATTTTCGTGTGTTTCGTGTCTTTCGTGATTCTTAACCCTAAGCCTTCAATAGCCACTCCAGAATTGCTTTTTGGGCATGCATGCGGTTGCCCGCTTGTTGAAAGACGACGCTGGCGGGGCCTTCCATCACGTCTTCGGTGATCTCCTCGCCGCGGTGGGCCGGCAGGCAGTGGAGAATTTTCGCATCGCGCGGCGCTTTCTTCAGAAGGGTGGCGTTCACCTGATATGGGGCGAAGATGCGCAGGCGTTCCTCTCGTTCGGACTCCTGGCCCATGCTGGTCCAGACGTCCGTGTAGATCACGTCAGCCGCTTTCACCGCGGCAAGTGGGTCGGCGGTTTCGAGCGGCAGCTTCGGGTTGACCTGCGTTGTGTAATTCGTTTTGAAGTCCGCCGGGAAGCCATAGCCGTCCGGCCGAGCGAGGATGAAGTTGATGCCGAGCTTGCCGCACAACACGGCCAGCGAGCGTGCCACGTTGTTGCCGTCGCCGATGAAGGCAATCGTCTTGCCGCGCACGTCGCCGGTTGTCTCTTGCAACGTCAACACGTCGGCCATCGCTTGGCACGGATGCGAGGTATCCGAAAGCCCGTTGATGACGGGAACGGTTGCATGGTTCGCCACGCCGACGACGGTGTCGTGTTTGAAGACGCGGAGGACGATGCAATCGACGAATTGAGACATGGTGCGCGCGAAGTCGGCGACCGATTCGCGGACGCCGAGGCCGACCTCGCTGCCGGCCTGGAACAAACTTGTGCCGCCGAGTTGGGCGACGCCGGCCTCGAAACTCACACGCGTGCGCAGCGACGGCTTCTCAAACACGAGGCCGACAATCTTGTGACGAAGAGTGTCCGCATATTCACCGTGCGCGACGGCCGCCTTGAGCCGGGCCGCGTCGGCGATAAGCTGTCGTAACGTGTCCGCGTCGTGGTCAATAACGGTGAGAAAGTGCTTCATATTAGCGGTCAGTGGTCGGTGATCAGGTGAAAAACAAAAAAGCCAGTGATTGGTGGTCTTGCCTGACCACCGAGCACTGGCCGCGAATCACTATTTCAAACCGAGAATTACTTCTTCAATAATCGAGCAGCCTTCGTCAATCTGCGCATCTGTGATATTCAACGCGGGCAACAGTCGGATCACCGTCCCGTGCGTGGCGTTGATCAACAGTCGGCGCTTGAGACATTCGGCAACAATCGGGGCGCCATCGGTAGCAAGTTGCACGCCGATCATCGCGCCTTTCACGCGGACTTCTTGGATGTGCGGGACCTTGGCCTTAAGCGCTTCAAAGCGCCGCCGGAAAATGTCGCCGACATGGACGGCTCGCTCGAGCAAGCCGTCGGCGTCGATCGTCTCGATGGTAGCCAGCGCCGCGGCGCAGGCCAGCGGGTTGCCGCCGAAGGTGGCCGCGTGCGTGCCGGGCTTCAATTTTTCCGCGACTTCGGGCTTCGCAAGCAGGCCGCCGAGTGCGACGCCGCCGGCCACCGCCTTGGCGAGCGTGATGATGTCCGGCTTCACGTTCCAGTGCTGGTGCGTGTACCACTTGCCAGTGCGGCCCATTCCGGTCTGCACTTCATCCAAAATGAGCAGAAGCTTGTAGCGATCGCATAGATCGCGCAAGCCTTCGAGATAGCCGGCCGGCGGCAAATTCACGCCGCCCTCGCCCTGGATCGGCTCGACCATGACGGCGATGGTCTCGGCATCAATGGCCTTCGACACGCGATCCAGATCGCCAAACGGAGCGTAATTGAAGCCCGGCAACATGGGCCCGACGCCCTGGTGATATTTCGGCTGGCCGGTCGCGGTGAGCGCCCCCATCGTGCGGCCGTGAAAACTGTTCAACATCGTGACGATCTTGTACCGATCGCCACCCGCAGGCCCGGTGCCTCGTCCATTGAGCCGGGCCAGCTTGATTGCCGCCTCATTCGCCTCGGCGCCGCTATTGCAGAAAAAAGCGCGGCCGTCGAAAGTTGTCCGTTCACTAAGCGCGCGGGCGAGTTGACCTTGTGATTCCGTGTACCAGGTGTTCGGCACATGGATGAGGTCGGCCACCTGCTTCTGCACGGCCTTGACGACGCGCGGCGGGCAGTGACCGAGCAAGCCACAACCCCAGCCCGGAAACAGATCGAGATATTTATTGCCCTCGGCATCCCAGACGGACGACCCCGCGCCGCGTGTCAGGCACACGGGATAGCGCGTGTAGTTGCCGATGACATAGCGGCCAAACAGGTCGATCACTTCCGCGGACGTCATGGTGTTTTCCCGAGCGACTTAGTGTGCCTCAAGCTTCATGGCCGTGCCGACGCCCTGGTCGGTGAAGATCTCGAGCAACAAAGAATACGGCCGGCGACCGTCGATCACATGCACTGTGCCGACGCCGGCACGCAAGGCATCGAAACACGCTTCGACTTTGGGGATCATTCCCCCGTCGATCGCGCCGGCATCGATGAGCCGTTGACACTGGGCCGCATCCAATTGGGCGATCAGGGACGCCGGGTCCTTCGCGTTTCTCAAGATGCCCGGCGTGTCAGTGAGCATCACGAGCTTGGTCGCCTTGAGAGCCGCGGCGACGGCACAGGCGGCCGTGTCCGCGTTCACGTTGAGCCATCCGCCCGCCGCATCGACGGCCAGCGACGGCAACACGGGAACGATGTGCCCGTTCGTGATTTCCCGAAGCAATTGGCAGTCGACGCGCGTCACCTGACCCACGTGGCCGAGGTCGATCGGTTCGCCGCCGGGGTTGGGCAAGGTAAGTCGTTCGCCACGTAAAGCTTGTTGCGGACCGGAATGTAGACCCACCGCTCGGCCGCCGAGTTCGCGGAGTTGCCGGACAATTCCCGCGTTGATTTCATTCGTCAAAACGTCAACGACGATTCGCAACGTCGCGTCATCGGTATACCGGCGCCCCTGGACCTTGCGAGGCACGAACCCCGACGCGGCCATCGCTCGGTCAATCGGTTTGCCGCCGCCGTGGACGAGCACCGGCACGAGGCCGACGGCTTGCAAAAAGACGACGGACTGCAGCGTGGCCCGGAGCGCAACCGGGTCTTCCATCGCACTGCCGCCCAGCTTGATGACGGTGACGCAATCGCGAAAGGTGCGGATGTAGCCGAGCGCCTCGACGAGGGCTTCGGCCTTGCGGATGGCGTTGTCCATCGGACCCGGGTCGGGTGTGCCGACGTAAAAGATGAAATGTATGGCGGTGGACAGGGGGCGTCAATGGCGAGGCATACGCCAATCACGGTCATTTTGAACTAGCCGCCGCTTTGATCTTTCATCTGGCCAAGCCCCGCAACATGTCCCGCACTGCGACCACGATCTGAGATTCGGACCGATCAGTCGGTCCGATCAACGATTTGCCACAACAACGACCGCGCTGCAGCCATGATCTTAGGGGCGGATTCGACTTCCAAATAGCTCGAGCGCGCCCGCCAAGTCTCGTAACCGCCGAGCGCATGCTGAGCCGGCGTCGGCAGGTAGCCGTTGTAGCCATTCGCCAGCTCAATTGTAAAGGTGTTCTTCAGCCAACTTTTCTTCTTGATCTCCAGCCCGATCTCCGCGAACACCTCGCACGGAATGGCAACGATGCCGACGTTGCCGATGCGCAGCGCCTGAATCGTGACCGGAACCGCCGCGGGGTATTTGTCCACCAACAAGGTCTCGCGCGCGTAAATCGCGTCGCGGCCAACGAGGTTCTTCGGGTCCTTTTGCTCAGCCAGCAACTTGCGAGCGCGATCCATTTCCTTATCGTTCGGCTTGCGGACGCCGAGTTGCAATTCCTTGGTCGCGGCGGCAAGCGTCACATCGCTTCGATACTCGACTTTCGTATATGCCTCGGCCACTTTTTTCGCAACACTATCGGCAACAACTTTGATCCGCTCGCCCGGACCATATTTAATCGCGGCGATGCCGAAGTTAATGTTGTTGATGTCCCCGCTCGTTGCGTTCGACATGATGCCCACAAAGTCCTTGGAATCAGCCGCGACGAGTTGTTTGATGCGCTCCGCGAAAGCGCCGTAATAATCCGCCGACACGGCGGGATTGCCGCCCACATAATGCAGCGAATAGTTGGCGAGCACGCAGAGCGGTTTGCCGTTTGCGGTTTGGACTGAGAGGAAGGAGATGTCCGGATCAACTGGTCCGGCCGGTTCGACTAGGCCCTTCGCCTCGTTGCCGGGATTCATTTGCACCTTGTCGGTCGTATTGCCGAACGGGTCGGCCGGAATGAGGTCGTGTTCGCGTTTCCAACGGCGATTGAAGACGTTCGTCTCATCGCGGGCTCGGCCAAACCCGATCTTCGCGGGCCCCCGGCGTTCGTGTGCGATGCGAATGCCGTCGGCAATCTTGGCCGCGAGGAACCTGACATAAACCGCGTCCGGTTCGCTTTGAAAGACACCGGTGACGGTCGGCGCACTATGCGTGTGCGTCGCCGAGATCAGGATGTGATCGGCGGCGATGCCGCTCGCCTTCGTCGCCTGGGCCTTGGCGTCCAACACCAATTCTCGCGGGATCATGCAACTATCGACGACGACTATTGCGAGCTTCGTTGTTCCGTCGTCGAGGACGAGGCACCGGGCATGCAGCGGATCGTTCGCCCCTTTCGCCTGACCGTCGGCCAGGTTGCCGTTCACACTGATCGGGAACTTGGTCGGCGTCACGTCCATCGCGAACGCGCCGGCTTTGAGTTCGGCGGCCTGAGCGTAGGCGCCAAAGACAAGCACAAGGAGCGCGGCAACTGTTCGGATCATGGCGAAACTCACGGTAGGAGAGCAGTGAAGATACCCCGACAACCACGCGGACACAACAAGCTGCTGGCGAAACGTGCTAGACTTGCGGTGTGACCGTGTCGAACCCCATCGTCCTTGGATTGACGCCAGCATTGCCATGGCCGTTGCGGCAATGGCGCTGGCTCATCACGCCCGTGCCGGCCGAGCGGGCGACCGCGCTCCGGATTGCCGTCGGCGCCGTGTTGCTGTTTGACATCTTGGTGCTCTATCTGCCCAACCTTCGAACACTGTACGGCGCGGGCGGCTTCGGCGATCCCGCCAACTTCGATGCGATGTTCGCCCCGCCCTTTTGCCGCTGGTCAATGTTGCGCTGGCTGCCGGCCACGTGGGGACCGCAATTCCTGATCGTCAACTGGTTGGTCGCTGCAGTCGCCTTGCTGATCGGCTATCGATCGCGACTGGCTGCGCTCGTCTGCTGGATGGCTGCGGTATCGTTTGCCAATTCGAATCACAGCCTCCACAACGGCGGCGATCAACTCAAGATTGTTGCCCTGCTCATGCTCGTCTTCCTGCCGACCGACGGTTGCTGGTCGGTGCGGCGCCATCCGCTCGCCCGCGGTGTTGGGCCTGTCCTCGTTCAGGCATGGCCGATCCGTTTGTTGATGGTCCAGCTTGCCGTGATGTACTTCATGAACGGCTATTACAAATCGATGGGCCCGGCCTGGCGCGATGGATCGGTCATGGCCGCGATCGCGCAGAACCCGAGTTGGGCCCACTTCTCGCCGGACTATCTGCCGCTGCCGGACGTGGCCTTACGGTTTCTCGCTTGGACTACGGTGATCTGGGAATTGCTCTTTCCGGTACTCGTGCTCATGCCGCTTACGCGTGCGGCCACGATCTGGATCGGCGTGCTCTTCCATGTCGGCACGTTGATCCATCTCGAGGTGGGGCTGTTCCCGCTCTACGCATTGTGCTACTACGTGCCGCTGTTGCCGTGGGAGCGGCGATCATTTGCCGCGAATGCTCGCCTTTAGCACGTGCACAAGCCGATTCTCGACCTGCTTGTGCGCCTTGTCGATCTCCGTGTCCTTGAGCGTTCGATCGGCCTGGTAAGTCAGCGCGTAAGCAAGACTCTTCTTGCCGGCCGGGATCGAGTCGCCGCGGTAAACGTCGAAGAGCCGGACTCCGGCCAGCAATTCACCGCCGGCGGCGCGGATCTCGGCGACGACCGACTCATTCGTCAGTCCTTCGTCAACGACCACGGCGACGTCGCGCAAGGCCGCTTGATGCTGCGGGACGGCGACGTACGCGAAACGCTCGGGTGCCGCCGCCAGGATCGCTTCCAAATCGAGATCGGCAGCAAGGACCGCGTGCTCGCTCAACTTGAATGCGGCCGCCGTCTTCGGATGCAGTTCGCCGAAGCAGCCGACCGCCTTACCATTGACGAACAACTCCCCGGACCGGCCGGGATGCAGATATGCCACCTCCTTCGTCGAACGAACGGCGACTCCAGGCAGATGCAATGCGGCCGCCAGGCGCTCGATGACGCCCTTCAGATCGAAGAAGTCGAGGACCTGTCCGCCGGAAGGCGCGTCCCACGCTTCCGTCGCACGGCGGCCGGACAGGACAAGTGCCAAGCGCCTGGGTTCAACCGGCAGCTTCTCGCCGGCCTTCGGCAGGTACACAGGCCCGACTTCGAACATCTTCACCGCGGGCTCGTGCTTCAAATTCTCCTCGGCCGCTTCGAGCAGGTTCGTGAGCAAACTCGTCCGCATCACCGAACGTTCGGGGCTGATCGGATTCACCAACTCGACCCACGGGCCGGCGACGCCCAGCTTGGCCTCGCCATCCTTGGCGGTCAGCGAGTAAGTCACACACTCTTGCAGGCCGGCGTTGGCCAGCGTGTCGCGAACGGTGTCCTCGAGCACCAGCACTCGATTGTTCCGCTGGGGCGGCAATTCGCCGGAGAGCAGTATGCTCGGTAATCGATCGTAGCCGTGGGTTCGCACCAATTCCTCGATGAGATCAGCAGCGCCGGCTTGAATATCGAGACGCGTGAGCGGGACTGTCGCCTGCCAGCCGTCCGCGACCTTCGTCAGCGTGAACTGCAGCGCCGCCAACACGCGTTCAACTTCCGCGTCCGGGAAATCGACTCCCAACAGTCGGCGAATTTCCGCGCGACGGAGCGTCACGATCTGGGCCGGCAGCGGCGCCGGATAGGCGTCGATCGTGCCAGTCAACATGGTGCCGCCGCCGCTTTCGGCGATGAGCCGGGCGGCATGTTGTGAAGCCGGCGGCGCCAGTTCAGGATGGACGCCGCGGCTGAAACGCGTGCTCGCTTCGCTGAACAAGGCGAAACGGTGGGCCGTGCGGCGGACGCTGACGAAGTCGAAGCTTGCCGATTCGAGGAGCACCGTCTTTGTCGCCGTCGTCACTTCCGTCTCGGCGCCGCCCATGACGCCGGCCAGCGCGATCGCGCCGGCCGTGTCCGCGATGACCAGCGTCTCCGGCGTCAGCGTGCGGTCCTGGCCGTCGAGCGTCTTGAGGATCTCGCCGTCCTTCGCCGGACGGACGATGATCGTCGGCGCCTTACCGCCGGCGCGCTTCACGAGAATGTCGTAATCGAACGCGTGCAGCGGCTGGCCCCACTCCAGCATGGCGTAATTGGTGACGTCGACTAGATTGTTGATCGGCCGCATGCCGGCGTGGGTCAAGCGGCGTTGCATCCAACCCGGCGCCGGACCAACCGTGACATTTTCGATCATCGCCGCCGTATAGCGCGAGCAGAGCTTGGCGTCGACGATCTCGACCTTAACTTTGCCGGCGATCGGCCCACCCATCTTGGCGGGCGTCGCCGCCGGAACGCGGACGGTCTTGCCGAACAGCGCGGCCACTTCGCGCGCGACGCCGATCATCGATAAGCAGCGGGCCATGTTCGGCAGGACGTCGATCTCCAGCACCGCCTCGCCGAGCAGATCGACGGCCGGCACGCCGACCGGCGCGTCGGCCTCTAGCAGGATGATCCCCTCGTGCTCGTCGGAGACACCCAGCTCGAAGTTCGACATACACATGGCATCGTTCGGGATGCCACGCAGTTCCTTCGGCTCCAGCGTCTTGATCACCTTCTTCGATTGCTTGGTCGCCTTGTCTTCTTCCTCCATGAAGTAGCGCGTGCCGCGCAAACCGAGGATCACCTTCTGACCGCTCTCGCCGACGGCGATATTCGGCGCTCCCGTTACCACCGTCTTCGGCGTGCCGGTCCCATAGTCGAGTTCGACGAGCTTCAGCTTGTCCGCGTTCGGATGTTTGTCGATCTTGCGGACCAGCGCCGTGACGACCTTATCGCGGTCCCAGACCGGCCCCGGTTCGAGGACCTTGGCCTTGAGCCCGGCCGGCGTCGGCAGGCCGAGCAGACGCACGCCGGTGACCTCCAGGCCGGCCAGCGTGAGCCGCTCGACCAACTCGGGCAACGCGACGTCGGCGAGGTCCACGTGATCGGCAAGCCACTTCAGCGGAACGTTCATGCACGCGGTCCTGATGCGATAAACTAAGCAGGGGATGATCTTACGAGAGGTCAATGGCGATGCCACTACGCGACCACTTTCACGCGCCGCTCAAGACGGAACGACACTGGGGCTCATTTCACGCAATGTGGATCACCACCATCGCCGAGCGGCTAAACGAACGATTGCCGGAAAGATACTTCGCCGAGGCGCAGGTTCACGCGGGCGCATCGATCGAGATCGACGTAGGCACATTCCGAGACGAGGACCATGATGCCGCACCGCGGAACGGCCAGCCCTCCGTTACGGCCAATGACGGCGGCGGGACGGCGTTGGCGGTCATGCCCGAAGTTTTCACATCGACTGAGCCGGACTTGTCTGTTGGGACTGAACTAGCCGATGATCGAGAGATTCGAGTCTTCAATGATGTTGGCGGCTCCAGGTTGGTGGCCGCGATCGAACTCATCAGTCCCGCCAACAAGGATCGTCCAGAATCCCGACAGGCCTTCGCAACGAAATGCGCCAGCTACCTGCACAACAGCATTGCTGTCGTCATCATTGACATTGTCACCGAACGCCATGCCAACTTGCACGACGAAATCGGTCCGCTGATTACGAGCGACAAGTTGCCGCCTGTCGGTGAGCAAAGTCTGTACGCGTGCGCTTATCGGCCGATCATTCGTCAGGAAAAATCCCAAATCGACATGTGGACGCGCAGGCTGGCCTTAGGCGAGGTGTTGCCGACGCTGCCGCTGTGGCTGAATGCCGTGAAAGCCGTGCCGGTCGAGCTTGAAATGACGTATGAAACCGCTTTGAAGCGCAGCCGCATCGCCTGACCGAAGTCGATCCGACTCGATACGTTCGCGCGCCACACACCCCCCTGAACGTATTTCTCATTTTTCGAGCGTCGCCGGGGATTCTGGTGCTAGGCGGACGTAAAACCTTAGCTCGCAATCGCTTCTGGATGTGGCTCTGACCCGATTGCGCGTAAGCTGGATGCCCGCCGCGCACGTCGCCGGGCGTTCGGCGTGAACGAAACGAAGCCGGCCCGGCGGTACGCGAGGAACCGCCGGGCCGAAAGCGTTTCATTGCATTGCTACCGAATCTGCTCCGCGTACTTGACAATCGGAGCATAAAGCGGCGCCTTGTACTGGAACCCGGGTTGCTGACCCGGGTTGCCGGGCACCGCCCCGAAGCCCTGGTAGAACGGATCGGGATTTATCAAGCGAATCGGCGCCCCGCGTCCGTGGCTGTAGTGGAAGAAGCCGTCGGCTTGGGCCGACTCCAGGATAATCGTCGCCGTCGTGGCGCCCCCGTTCGACGAGGTGGGATCGATCGACTCGAGCGGCAGTCGAATGATCACCGGCTCCGCCTTGTCGCCGACGTCGAGGATCGCGAGCGACATCTTCTGCGGGTTCGGTGGGCCCGCGTTCGGCGTCGTGTCGATGATCGTCCACGGGAAGCCGTCGTAGACGCCGTCGAGCCGGATCGTCTTGAATGGCTTGACCGTCGGGTATGGCGGTCCCTGGCCGTAGATCTGGCTGTTCACCGGAATACGGCACTTGACCTGCGACACGCTCGGCGCACCCAGCGGGTTGGGCCGCGTGTCCGGGTCGGGCATGACGTTGTAGCTGCCCGGAATCAGACCCAGCGACGGGCTGTTGTACGGGATGCCGTTCGGCAGCATCACTTCCGGGTTGTAATCGAAGTAGATCGGCGGCGTCCCTTGCTTCGGCGACGGGCTCTTCGGCGTCAGCGGCGTCTGATCGATCGACAGGTTGGTCCGGTCGACGATGGCGAAGAACTTGTGCCGCGTGACCGAGCCTTCGTCCGTGCCGAGTTCCTTGCCCAGGACCGGCCGGTTCGTGTCGTCGTACGGTCCGTCGTTGAGAACTTCGAAGTAACCGATCGTGGCATAGATGGCGAACGCGTTGCTGCGCGTCGTCGTCTGGTTGAACGACTTGGCAAACAACTCAAACTTCTGCATCGGGCCGGCGCTGCCGCCGGTCGCCGGCGCGAAGGTCTCGTCGCCCGTCTGGCTGGCCCACAGCGCGCCCCTGCGTGCAAGCGTTGCATCCTGTGAATTTCCAGTAGGCATGCCCGCATACTCAACCGGCCCGGCCAGGCCGACCATCGGCTTATCACCGGCCGACTGGAACGGCTGGCTGCCGCCATTCAAGCGCTGACTCACGAACGACTGCCACGCCCGGTCGACGTCGCCCTGGGTAAAGCGATTCGCCTGCTGCGCGTCGCCGATCGCGCTGAACTGCGGGGCCGTGCCCGATCCGCCGGTAAGGTTGTTGTGGATCGTGTTCACGTTGATCCGGCCGGGGATCCGCGATCCAAACGGGATGCCCTCAATAAACGAGCCCGGCCGCAGGTAATCGAGCGCCCGGAACAGGAACGTCGACTTGCCCGCCGGCAGGTTCGAAGGATCATCTGGGGCGTCCAGCCAGTTGGCCATGTAGGCGACACGGCGATCCTGCGGGTTGCCCGAGGTCTGTTGCATGAAGAACGCGTGCGTGAGCAGGTGTGGCTTGGTCGACACCACATGCAGCAGCTCAATCGGGTTGAGCAGCCCGCGATCCAGATGGTTGAGCGGCATGAACGGCGTCTGCAACGTATCGTTCGTCTGCGAGCCGGGGTTCTCGTCGACCCCGCCCACGTAGCCGCCCGGTCCGGCGTCGGCCGGCCAGTTGCCGTTCTTGGCGTTGAGCTTGCTAAACGTGTGCCCGCCGATCTGACCGTTCCCAGCGCCGCCAGCGCCCTGGCGATAGTGCTGCTGATCGTTCCACTTGATGCGGGCGTCGTACGGCTGTCGGCGCCCCCACGAATAGGTCGTGTTGAGGTCCGGCTGCATGCTCGAACCCGGGTCCGGGCCGCGCGTGCCGTTCGGCAGGAACTCGATGTGGTCGTAGACCGAGTTGCCCGACCAGTCCGGATCGATGTAATCCACCGTCACGTACTGATTGTCCGGCGTGCCGCCAAACTCCTGGAGTGGGTCGCCGTTGTACACCACGTAGGGATTCGACAGCCGCTGGAGGACGAACATCGGCACCCACTTCGGCTTGCCGTTGTCGTCGGTGTCTTCGTTGCCCTGGGGCGGCTGTTGGAACGGCGGGTAGGTCAACGGCACGTTCAACTTGTCGTGCGTCAGGTCGGCCGTCACTGAATTGTCGGGCAGTTTGGCATCGTTGCCGCCGCCAGCGCCGCCGGCGCCAGGCGAATCGTCCGACGGCCCGATCACGTAGAACATCTTGCCTTGAACTTGGGCCTGAACGTTCGGCTGCACTGTCTTGCCGTTCGGGGCCGACTTCGATTTCGTGAAGTCAATCACGCGCGGCCAGCCGTTGCCCTGCGGCGGATTGGCCGGCGGCGTCGGCAAGCCCGTCACGTTGTCGAAATCGAGCATCTTGATGTTCTGCGGTTGACCCACCGGCATCTTGTACATGACGATCCGGTAAGCCGTCTGCAGGTTGGCCGCCGAGTTCAGGTTGGTCGGGTCGGTGTGGACCTTTTCCTCCAAGTTCGTCCGATATCCGCCGTGCGTCGGGTCGGTGTTCGGGGCCGCCACGGTTGCGCCATCGCCCATCGGGTCCCAGTTCTGGTCGCCCAGCGAGCCGGGCGTCAACGCGTTGTGCAGTTCCAACCAGCACCGCAAGCTGAGCGGGTCGCCCGCCCGCTTGTTGTTCTTCATCGGAATGGCCGTACCCTTGTCCTTCGGGTCGTTCTCGATGCGGGTGTAGGTCTCGTTCATCACGAGCCGCGGGCGCTCGAAACCATAGACCCACCCATCTTTGATGCTGACGCCGGTCGGGTTCCAGTTGAAAGCCGTGCTGATGTCGTCATTGTCGATGTAGTCGACGATGTTGACCGCCAGTTGGGCCAACCAACGCAGCGAGTTCACCTCGGCGGGCGCCGGGGCGGGCATCGTGTAGACAGCCGGCAGACCGGGACCGGGCACAGCCAGGGTCGGCATCACGCCCGTCGTCGCGGCCCGCAGGCGATAATAGATATCCTTGGCCAGGTCTTGCCGATCCTTCAACGCCCGCTGGTAATTACCAACGTTATCCGGCCCCAGAGGCAGGTCGGTCCGCGTGCGGTAATCAGTCAGCTTGCGATTGAGGTCGACCGGCCCGAGCATCGCTGCGAGCTTGGCACGATAGGCATCGTCGTGGTCCGGCGCCGCCCCGCCGAACGTCGGCTTGGGACTGCTCGAGGCCGACGGGTTGAACGGTTGCGGCGTGCCATACGGGTAGGTGGCGCCCATCACGAAGCTGCCCGTCGTCGGGTTCGGCAGCCACGGGCCGGCGCCCGGCAGGTTCAAATCGCTACTGAGCGTCGTAATGCCGAACCGCGAGTTGAACTGCCCATTTTGGAAGTACGAGTTGCCCAGCGTGCTCGAAGCCAGGGCGGCGAGGTCGCTGTTCGGGTACTTGCCATAGTTGTACTTCTCGTTCAGGAAGCGCATTTCCTCGGGGCCGAACGTGCGATCGATGCCGGCCGGCGTCGACTTCTTCGTCGTCTTCATCCAGTACGGGTTGTACATGGACGGGTGGCCGGTCCGCTCGTCGTACGGGGTGCCGGGGATGGCCATCCCGTTGTCGTACCGGCTGTCCGGATCGGGATAGGCAATGGGCGGACCACTCAAGAAGGAAGGCCCGAAGACCGTGCTTGTCGTGTGACCGAGGAACGGCAAGCCCGGGTCCGACCAGCGCTTGGCGGTCGCACGCGTGATGTAGCCGCTGGCGGGGTAGTAGTTGGCGGCGACACCGTTAAAGTCGACCAGGCCGTAGAACGGCGCGCCGGCGCCCGGCGACGGCTGGTTCTGCGGCGGGGCCGCGTATTCGTTCGGATAGGCGCGCTGCCGGCGATTCGGCATCGTGTCACCCGCGAAGCGATTGTGGACGCTCGTCGCCGCGTATTTCCATTCCGGCGGCGGCGCCGGATCGCTTCCGGTCCGCCAGGCCAGCGCCGGACGCGACAACATGGCCGCTTCGTTGCTGTTCCATTGGGCGTTCGGCGGGTTGTTCATGCCAACGCTGATCGGCTGATACGCAGCCGGAATCTGCATCGGCATGACCATCACCGGATTCACTTCCCACGGCCCAATACCCTGGTTCGAATAGTGGCCGTATTGCGGCACCATCACCGTGCGGAAGTTCGGCACCGTCGACGGCGGCTGCTGGCCCGGGTTCGGGGCCGACGCCATGTTGTCCGGCAGCGGATAGAAGTTGCCGGCCGTGTTCACGTTCACCCGGCTATCCAGGTCGACGATCAGGAGCGCCACGAGCGGCTTGTAATTCTTGCCCTGCCAGCGGCGGACCGGGTAATCGAAGTCCATCCACACGCTGTCGTACTGCATTCCGCCCGGCTTGCCTTCAAGGTTCTCGACGTCGCCGTACGTGCCGTCCGGCAAGCCGTTCGGGTAGAAGTTCCACTTCGGGTGCGGGAAGTAGCTGATCCACTGATTGGCGCCGACCTGGACCATGTGGTCGACCGGCCGCGGCCGCAGGGTCTTGTAACGACCAAGCGAATTCGTCCACGGGTTCGGGTTTGAAGTCGGATGATTAGCCGCAGCCGTCACCGCGAACGCCTGACCGTAGGTCGGCCCCGTCAGCGGATCGACCGGCGGCATCCATTGCGGCACCTGCGAGGGCGGCATCGGCGGCTTGCTCGGATCGACCATCAAGTACGGCCGCTCGTAGGAGGGCAATAGGATGCGGCCGCTCGTCGGGTCCATCGCCGCCAGGAACATGTTGTTCAAGTCGGGATAGGTGTAGTTGGCGTTCTTGGCGTAATAGCGATAGGTTGCCGCGTTGAAGGCCGGCACGCTCAACTTGGGATTGCGGGCGTAGTTGTTATCGATGTCGAACATCCATTGCAAATTCGGATCGACTGCGGCCATCCACGGCGCCCAGGTGAAGTTAATCATCTGGTCCGAGTATGGGATGGGCGGCTTGGAACCGCCGTTGTCGCCGAGCGTGGTCGGGTGAATGAGTTGCGGATTGACGCGGCCGACGCCGTTGAACGGCTGCGTCGCGTCGCCGACCTTGCTCGGTAGATTGAGCGCTGGCGTACCCGGGTCGATATCGAACCCGTAGATGAGCCGAGATAAGTCGTGACCGCGGAAGCTATCGAACGCCCCGCCGAGATCGTTCGGCGGTCCGTAAATGACGTCGCGCATCACGATATTGAAGATCGTTTCCGGCTCCGGCGGCGCGCCGTCGTGCGTCGGCGGCAAAACGCCCGACTGCCCGCCGTTGCCGCCGTCGCGATAGACTTTGGTCTGGTCCGCCTCCGCGATCGAGTAGAACACGAACGTGAGGCCGAGGACCAGGAAGATGGACAAGAAGGCCACGACGATGACCGTGACATTCCCGCGCCGGCCGCCTTTTGACGTGCTGTAGGGCCGCATGGGAGGAACCTCCAAAAGACAGGTAACAGGAGGGCTGCCGGGGGGTATGGCCAGCAACCCAGGGATAAATCAAACCTCTTGGACGATCGTGACCTGCCGAGCCTGTTCGGCCCGCGGGTCGTAAATTCGAATCTTGATCTGTATCGCCCGGACGTTGATCCGGTTGGGCACGGTGCCGGCACTCGGCGTCAGGAACGACGTCATCTGATCCGCATCCGCGGGATCAATGGGCGCGAAACGCGGGTCGCCGAGGATTGTCCGCAGGCCCGTGTCGAACACGCGGCCCTGGCCCGGCATCAACACCGAATTCCAATAAATGTCCGAGAACGGCTCGTCCATGTTGCCCGTGGCGAAAATCGCCGGCGGCGGCGAGCTGTTCTGCACCACGGTGTTGAACGTCGCGTTGTTGAACCAGGCGAGCTTGATGTCGAACGACAACACGTCCGTTAGCACGACGTCTTCGCCGGTCGTCGGAACGCCGGCCACGATCAAGTACGGGTGCGGAATCGCCGACATTCGCTGCACGTACTGCGGCGGTTTCGTGTTGTCGACATACGTCGGTGTCCAGTCGACGTCGGGATTGTTCAAAGCTTCCGGACCGGGAAGGCGAACCGTGACGAACTGGGGTGGCTGGGCCGGGATCGGGTTGGGCGTCACGATGATCGGGGCGATCACGTCGGGATACTTAGGCACGTTCGGATAGCTGACGTAGTAGCTCCCGACAAGTTGCATGGCCTGGGCCAGCGGCAAGTTGTTGTAATCGACGCTCGTCGGCGGCAGCAGACGAATGCGGCGGCGCAGCGAATACAACTGCAAGCCGCCGCTGGCGAATTCGCCGACCGTCGGCTCGAGCCAATAAACGACCTCGGCCCAGCGCGTGTACATGATCGACTGGGCGTTGATGAACGAATTCACCCGCGAATCGGCGGTGAACGTCGAAAGAAATTGAGCGGCGAACAGGTCGGTTTGCGGACCGTCCGGCAAGCGGACGGTGAAGCGCATCTTGTGATTCACGGCCCGCGTGGAGGTGATCCCTTCACCGTCGGTCCGTGCATTGGCGAACGGTTCGAGAATCGACGCCAGGTTGCCGGCCGGACCTTCGCCCAACTGGCGCATCTCGAAGTAACCGCTGTTTGCCGGCGTCCATCCCGATTGATCGAGCCGCTGGTCGGACAGACGCGGGCCGCCGCGGGCGGAACCATAGGGCGGGCCAAACTTGTCGCCGCCCAGATCCTTGCGCATGAGCGTGATCGCGGTGCGATTGCGCTCCTGGAGCACGCCGGCCGTGCGCAACGCCGAGGTCGTCTTGGACGCCGCCGCCAGCGCTTGCGAAATGATCAACATGATCATCATGACCAGCGCGGTCGCGACGAGCATCTCGACCAGCGTAAACGCCGATCGACGCACGGAGCGGGCGTGTGATCGAATTCGCATGGCTTGTCCCCTGCTTACTCCGGCCGTCTTGCTCCCCCCTCTCCGCTTCGGAGAGGAGGGTTGGGGGGGAGAGGTTATCGAGGTTCGCCCAGAAACCTCTCCCCCTAGCCCCCTCTCCGCAACGGAGAGGGGGAACCAAACCAGACTTGCCAGCTACTGCTTCGTAGCCCCCGCCGCTGACACTGTACCGCGGTCGAACACTTCCACCAAATTGTCGAATACCACGGCAATTCCCGAGGGACCATACGTTTGATCGATCGCGTAGGTCCCCGGCAGCGCGGGCTTGATCGGTGATTCGAGTTCGAGCGCCAGGAAGCCCGCGATGTCCGAATTGATGCCTGAGACGCGATAGAAATCGAAGGTCATGTACGGCACGAACGCCTGTGGCGCGTTCGTGGGCGGCCTGATGATGCGGTGGAAGGCGATCCACCCGCCGCGCCGCAGGTTCGGGATCACCTGGCCGCCCAACTGAACGAGGATGTTCTTTTGCCCGGGCGCCGCATAGGCGTTGAACGCGGTCTCTTGCGACGGTGTGTCCGTCGCCGAGCGGGCCGCGTATACGAGGACCGACACGTTGGCTTCGGCCGGGATGTCGTTCCGCGGCCGATAGACCAGCCACGCCACGTTGTAGCGGCCGGCCCGCTCGATCTGCCCCGTAAAGTCGGCCGGTTCGCCCATCACCGAAAAAGTCGAGCCGTCGCCGGGCCGGGCGAAGGTCATGTCGTCGAGCAAGGCCGTATTGCGAACTACAGGCGTGGGCGGGCTGAACTGCGGATACGGAAACGGCGGATTCGGCCACGGTCCCGGCGCTGGCGGCGAAGGCAAAGTGGGGTCGTACCAATAGCCGCCGTTCACGTTGATGCAGCGCCGCAGCGTCGTCCGCGATGGCAGAACTGACTGACCGGCGATCAGGAATTGATCGTTCGTACCCGCCTTGGTCAAGAAGCCGACGGGGTCGACCAACACCGGGAAACTCGGCTGACTCAGCGTCGGCAAACCGACGCTGGCCGCGGCCGCACCCGCGGGAATGGTGCCGTTGATGCCATAGTTCTTGTTCGGGTGATTCTCGAAGGCCCAGAGCATCGGCTCCTGCGAGAAGTAATAGGCGTCCGCGTTCGAAGCTCGGATGTTGCCGCCGTTCGGATCGTTCCACGCGGCCTTCCAGTAGTAGCGGAAGGTCTGATCGGAGTTGACGCCGTGCGTGGTGCTGCGATCCTGCGTGATGGCGCGGGCCATGTTCACGGCGCCGATCGGGAACAGCGCCATGATGCAGACGAGGCCGATCGCCATGATGCCGGTGGCGACCATCACTTCCATCAGCGTCACGCCGGAGCGTCGTCGTTGGTTCGCCGTCATGGGTATACCTTTCGCGGACCGGACGCGGGCTTAGAGCCCCGGCGTCGATCCAGTAAATACGTTGGCGTACGGGCTGGAGCCGGTGATGTCGTACACGAAATGCGGCGCCACCTTGCCGGTCCGCGTGTAAATGGCCAACAGCAACGCGTCGTTGCCGCCGCCCTGCGGAGCGGCTTGCCGATCGGCGTTCTGAATCCACAGGATGATCTGCCCCGTCGGGGCATTGGCCACCACGCCATTCGGGTTGAACAGAATGTCGAGGTTGCCGCCGAGCGCGCCGACCGGATCGGTCAAGCGGGCCGGCGCCCAGGCCGAGATCGGCTGACCAAACTGGGCGGTCAGATACGGCTGGCACGGCGAACTGCGGGCCAAGTCGATGTACACGTCCTTGTTCAGTTGCAGCGTCGGCTCACCAATGAGCGGCCGCGGCTGACGGATGACGCGGAAGTTGTTTGTCGACGTCCACACGTTGCCGATCACCGCGGGCGGCGGCGACGGATTCGGGAAAACTTCGGCCCCGTCGATGATGCGATCGAGGACGAGTTGAGCGAACTTGGCCGGACCGGTCGGAATCGGGGGCGCCGTGGCCGCCGGCGGCGGCGACGTGAAGCGCCGGATGCCGGCGACGGCGGCCGGGCTGCCCGTCAGTTGGAACGTGTCCCCCGGCTCGACGCCATCCCAGTTGATCCACAGATTCTGCGGCGGCGGCAACAGGTACGTCGGAATGTAAGTGTTGTTCGGATCCTGATAGAGTGTCACGACCGTCAGGAAACCAAGGTTGCCCGGCGCGCCCGCGAAGATCAGCGGGTCGTAGCACTGTTCCGTCCGCACATAGATCTTGATCCCCGGCCCACGCGGCGCGACCGGTTCGGGCTGCTCGATGTACTGCAGCTCGACCACGCGGCCGGAGCCGGGTGAATCTTCGATGAGCCGGATGCCGCGTGCCGACCCGTCACGGATGGCCGACTGCTTGGCCAGGTTGAAGTAGCCGTGAATCTGCGTGACGGCGTTGGGCGTGCCCTTGTGCCGATCAAGGTTTGGCAGGAACAGCACGGCCAGCGTGGCCAGCGCGATCATGATGCCGATCACCACCAGCAATTCGAGCAGGGTGAACGCACGCCGGCGGCCGACCATTCGCGTGGTCATGGCTAGTTCCCCCTATTGGTCTGCTGAATCCGGTAGCTGTAAATGTTGTCCTGCTCGTTCGGCGGATAGTATTGCTTGTCGCCACCGGCCGAGAAGACATAGGGGCCGCGGTTCACGCCGTCGAACGGGTTCTTAATGAACGGACGCTTGCTCGCGTTCGGCTGGACGAAGTAGTTGAACGCTGGCGTGTAAAGCGGCCAGCCCTGGATCTGGAGCCGGCCTTCTCGGTCCATTGGGTCATTTTTGGGGAATGTTGGCGATCCTGCCTTGTATGCCGAGTAGGCGGCTGCTTGGGTCGCATTGACGAACGGCGGCTGATTCAACTCGTCGAGGACATACGCAATGTCGTCGTCCGCCTCGCGGCGAAAGCCGATCGGCATGCCCCATTCATCGATGAACACGGGCAATTGAATGGTGCCGCCCGACTTGCGAGGGAACTCGAGCTTCGCGGTCCGCGAGGCGGTATCGTTGCCGAAAGTGACCCCGCCGCGCCCCTGGCTCATAATCAGGTACAGCATCGCCGCGTTTTCCTGATCGTTGAACAACGAGGCGTCGAGGATCGTTAGCGCGTAGATCGGCTTCGGCAGATACTTGGCCTGGTTGTACGTGAAACTGTCGGTCGCCTCGCCGAAGTTCTGCGGGAATTCCTGACGCATGCGCAGTTTCATGTGCAAAGCCCGCGCTCGAACCAAGTCGGTCTGACCGTTGGCGTTCTTCGTGCCTTCGACAATGTCCGGCGGAATCGTCTCCGCCCGGCATGTGTCCAGCGCCGCCTTCCATTGCTGCATAAAGCCGACGTCGATCTTGCGCACGGCCGTCACCGTGTTCTTTTCGGCCTGCGACTGCCTCAGGCGGAACACAGCGCTGGCGGTGATCGCGATGAGCAAGCTGATGATGGCGATGACCACCAGCATCTCGATCAGCGAAAACCCGGGCCGGCGTCGATTAGTGATCTTCACGAGCGCGTCTCCCGAGTGGGTTAGTTGTCCGAACCGAGAACGTACCGCGCGAAGTTCGCCAGGTCGTCGTTGCCGTCCTTGGTCTGGTACGGTGAGCCGCCCGGATAGTAGGTGGAGTTGTTGCCCGGCGTGCTGCCGGCGCCCGGCACGCGATTGCGGCCCGGGCTGACGATCTGGTATTCCTGGGTCTGCATGTACTTGCCGTCTTTGCCGATGTGCGGATTCATGCCGCCGTAGCCGCCCACGTTGGTGAAGCCGCCGGCGCTCGCGCTGGGATTGAACACCGGCTGGTAGAGGCCGTAGTAGTAGTAATCGTTGCCGCTGCGCGAGCTGAAGTAGTAGTAGACCGATTCAGCAAGGTTGTTGTTGCTGTGCTTATCCCAGTACGGATCGTGGTAGTGGCCTTGCGAATCGATACGGTCAGGCTTGAAGTCGAGGAACGGGCCCTTGGCCTGGGCGCCGTTGGTCGGCGGGCCGGACTGGCCGCTCTGGACGTTGAACGGGTTCTGCGGCGAATTCAGGAAGCCGGTGCGCGTGCCAATCCAGTTCGCGCCGTTGAAGCCGTACGGCCGGGAGTCGCTCGGTGGAATGCCGCCCAGCAGGAACACCAACAGTTGGTTGCCGTCCAGGTAAATGTCCCCAGTGTTCGCCGGCAGCGGCGTGATCCCCGGCATGCCAGGCACGAAGGCCTTCGGCCACACCTTCGAATAGAAGTCGCGGCTATCCGCCAGCGCCGCGTTGAACTGGGCCACGGTGGGGCCGCCCGGCGGCATCGTTGTGCGCGGATTGTAATTGCTTGACAGGATGAACGCCGTCGGGACGAACTTCACGTCGTACGTCGACTTGAAGTTCTCGATCGACGTGCCCAGTTCGCCGATTTCGGCTTTGCACCGGGCCCGTGTGGCCGCTTCGCGGACCTTTTGCACGGCCGGGAGCAGCAGGCCGATCAACAAGGAGATAATGGCCATCACCACCAACAACTCGATCAGGGTGAACCCGGATCGGCTCGCGTTTGCCCGTCGCATGGCAGGTCTCCCGTATGTGCCAGGGGCGTCCCCCCGGTCTTCCGCGTGAAGCATTATTCGCTACTTGCTCAAACCTTCCAAAAGTCCAAGCATCGGCAAAAACAAGGCCACAACGATGGTCCCAATGATGCCGCCGAGCACGATGATCATGATCGGCTCCAGCAAACTAATCAAGCTCTTGACAGCTGTATCCACTTCCTCGTCGTAAAAGTCTGCAATTTTGTATAGCATCGTGTCGAGGTCGCCGGTCTCCTCACCGACCTCGACCATGTTCGTCACCATGTCGTCAACCAAGCGCGACTCGCGGAGCGGGTCGGCAATCGTGTCGCCCTCGCGGATCGACTCGTAAACCCGCTGGAACATCCGCTCGAAAACCGCGTTGTTCGATGTCTCGCGGACGATCGCCAGCGATTCCAGAATCGGCACGCCGGAAGAAACCAGCGTACCTAACGTCCGCATTGTGCGTGCCACGACCGTTTTTTCGACGATCTTGCCGATAATCGGCACCCACAGCAGCATTCGATCCAAAGCATAGTTCCCGGCCCGGCTCAGGCGGATCAATTTCATCAACAACCAGAGCCCGAGCGGCACCAGCGGCAGGCTCCACCAATATTTCGAGCACCACATCGAAACGTCGATGAGGAATTGCGTCAGTTCCGGCAGCTTGAGCCCGAACTCGCGGAAGATCTTTTCGAACTTCGGGATGATGGCCACCATGATGAAGATCAAGATGCCGACGGCGGCCGTGATAACGACGGCTGGGTAAACCATGGCCCCGATGACTTTGCGCTTGAGCGTCTGGCTCTTTTCCTTGAACTCGGCCAGGCGCTTCATGATCGTTTCGAGAGCACCGCCGGCCTCACCCGCCTTGACCATGTTCACGTAGAGTCGATCGAATGCCCGCGGATGCTTGCCGAGCGCCTCGGACAGCGTGCTGCCGGATTCGACGTCCTCGACCACGTCGATCAGCGCGTTCTTGAGAGCGCTTGGCCGCATTTGTTTTTCGAGAATGCGCAACCCGCGGAGCAGCGGCAGACCGGCGTCCTGGAGAATGGAGAATTGACGCGTAAAGAGCACGAGGTGCTTGGTCTTCACACCGCCGATGACGAAGGTCTTCTTGGACTTCTTGTAACCGGCTTTCTTCTTCTTGCCCTTCTGCTTGCCACCGCCCACCGCGGTGAGCTTGGTGACGAAGTAGCCCATCTGCTTGATTTTCTGTTGCGCCTCTTCTTCGTTGGTTGCCTCGATCTCGTCCTTCACCTCTTCCCCGGAGGTGTCCATCGCTTCGAATTTATAAGCTGGCATGTCAGGCTCTCCGGGCGGTCAGCGAAGGTCGTTGATCGGCGAACAGTCATTAATCTGCAACACGATACGTCTGGACCTCAAACGATCCAAAAACTCGGGCGGAGGCCCGGATACGCAAGAAACCATGTATTTGCCCTGAAAGGGCACATTCACCCATTCGATTCCCGACTTTCAACTCTCATCCTCAAGGATGGTCTCCCGCACCACTTCATCCACAGTCGTGACCCCGGAATACAAGGCATCCAGGCCGCGTTCACGCAAGCCTTTAGTTCCCTTGGAACGGGCGTATGCTCGCAGTTGGTCTGTCGACGCCCCCTTGGACACCATGTCCCGGATGTCGTCGTTCATGATCAGGAACTCATAAATGCCGGTCCGGCCCTTGAAGCCGAGGTTGTTGCACTTGTCGCAACCTTCGCCGAAGAAGAACTTTTTGCCGCGCACGTCTTCCGGCTTCAGGTTCAACTCCATGAGTTGATCGCGGCTCGGCTCGAATTCGGTCTTGCAGATGGGGCAAATCCGCCGCACCAGTCGTTGGGCGAGAATGCCTTCCACCGTGGCCGTGATAAGAAACGGCTCGACGCCCATGTCGCGCAGGCGGGTGATCGAGCCTGGCGCGTCGTTTGTGTGCAGCGTGCTGAACACCATGTGCCCGGTGAGCGAGGCCTGGATGGCGATCTGGGCCGTTTCCAGGTCACGGATCTCGCCGACGAGGATCCGATCCGGGTCCTGCCGCAGAATGGCACGCAGGGCGCTGGCGAACGTCAAGTCGATGTCGGAATTGATCTGGCACTGAATGAGGCCGTCGATTTCGTACTCGACCGGATCTTCCGTCGTGATGACCTTGTCGGTGATCTCGTTCAACTCGGAGAGCGCCGAGTAGAGCGTGGTCGTCTTGCCGGCGCCGGTCGGCCCGGTCACCAGGGTGATGCCGTTCGGCTTGTGCATCACCGCGCGGAAATCTTGCAAAATGTCCTGCGGCATCCCGATCTTTTCGAGATCGAGGCCGACGCGGCCCTTGTCGAGAACGCGGATGACGATCGATTCGCCGAACATGGTGGGCAACACGCTGACGCGCATGTCGACCGTGGCGCCGCCGATGTTCAGCTCGATGCGCCCGTCCTGCGGCAAGCGCCGCTCGGCAATGTCCAGGTTGGACATGACCTTGATACGCGAGCTGATGGCGGTCGCGAGGTGTCGCGGCGGCGGGACCATTTCGTAGAGCACACCGTCGCAGCGATAACGCATCTTGTATTCGTCTTCGAACGGCTCGAAGTGAATGTCGGACGCGTGGTCCTTGATGCCCATCAGGAGCACCATGTTGACCAGCTTGCGGACCGGGGCCGCGTTGGCCATTTCTTCGACGGACGCGATGTCGATCGACGTTTCGCGCTTGCCGTAGCCCAGGTCGACGTCCGTCGCCATTGCGTTAATGATGTCGGCGATCGACTCTTCCTTCGTGGTCGAATAGGCCTTAGTCAGGGCCGCGTCGATCTTCGACCGCGGTGCAAGCTGAGCGACCACCTGGCGAATGCCAAGCATGTTGCGCAAGTCGTCCAGCGCCATCAAGTTGTTCGGGTCTGACATGACCACCGTCAGGACGTCTGCCTCCATCTTCAAAGGCAGCATCTTGTACAGTTCGGACATGTTCTGCGGGACGGCCTTCATGGCCTCCGGCGTCGGCTTGACTTCGTCCAGATTGACGAGCGCCATACCGTGCAATTCGGCCGTGGCGGTGAGGAGCTGGTCTTCGTTGATGAGCCCGCGATCCATCGCAATCTTGTCGACTTGCGAATCGGTCTGCCGAGCTTCCTCCTCGATCGATTCGAGCTGCCCGTCGTCGATGAAACCGAGGTCGACGAGGATGACGCCGATCGTACGAACCGCCGGCTTTTCCTTCTTCTTCGGCGCGGGCTTGGGTGCAGGCTTCGGCGCCGGCTTGGCCGGCTCCGCAGGCTTCGCCGGTGGCTTACCCGCTTGCGGCGTAGCGGGCTGCGGCTTCGCTGGTTGAGCCGCTTGCGGCTTCGCGGGCGGGGCAGGCTGAGCGCCGGCCGGCTTGGCAGGTTGCTGGCCCGCCGGCTTCGCGGGCTGCCCTGGTTGGGCGGGCTTCTTCGGATCGTTCGGAGTCGGTGTGGCCATATCGAATAAAACCGCTGGTATTTGAGTGAGGAACGGGCGACCGTCGTTCGGTCGAAACACTACTTCCGCCGCCGCCGACGATCGTCCTCGTCATCATCCTCTTCGTCTTCGTAATCCTCGTCCTCGTCTTCCTCCTCGTACTCGTCCTCGGCCTCTTCGAGACCACGCTCGACGGCCGCGATCTTCGCCGCCAGTTCGGACGGTTTCTTGGCCTTGAGCAGGATTTCTTCCTTGTCCACCAGACCATTCTTCCACAAGCCGAACAGGTTGTCGTCGAGCAAAAACATGCCGTATTTACGGCCGGTCTGGATCGACGAGTCGATGCGGTAAACCTTGTTTTCGCGGATGAGGTTCTGGATGGCATCCGTCACCACCATCATCTCGAAGGCCGCCACCAGTCCTTCGGGCTTCTTGGGCAGGATCGCCTGTGACAGCACACCGATCAGGGCGGTGGAAAGCTGCGTGCGGACCTGATCCTGTTGGTCCTTCGGGAAGACGTCGATGATTCGGTTGATGGTGGAAGCGGCGCCGGAGGTGTGCAGCGTGCCGAACACGATGTGGCCGGTTTCCGCGGCTTCGATGGCCGCGTGGATCGTGGCCAAGTCACGCATTTCGCCGACGAGGATGATGTCGGGGTCCATTCGCATGGCCCGGCGAATTCCTTCCTTGAAGTCGGGGACGTCGACGCCGATTTCACGCTGATTGACCGTGCACTTCTTGTGTTTATGCTGGTATTCGATTGGGTCTTCCAACGTGACCACGTGCCGATCGTAGTTGTCGTTGATGAAGTTGATCATGCTCGCCAGGGTGGTCGTCTTGCCCGACCCGGTGGGGCCCGTGACCAGAATCAACCCGCGTGGTCGCACAATCAGCGAGCGAATCGCCTCGGGCATGCCGATCTGCTCGAACGTCAAGAACTGACTCGGAATGCGCCGGAGGACCATGCCGATCGAACCGCGCTGCTTGAAGATCGCGCAGCGGAAACGAACGCCCTCGAGATATTCGATGGCAAAGTCGGCGCCGCCTACCTCCTGAAGTTCTTGCTGGCACCGGTCCGGCGTGATGGCCTTCATCAAGGCGGTGGTGTCGTCGTTGTCGAGGCTTTTGGCTTCGAGCCGGCGCAGTCGTCCGTGATGGCGAATGACCGGCGGCTGGCCGACGGCGACGTGAAGGTCGCTCGCCTTCAACTGAATGACCGTGGCCAGAAGTTTGTCGATCTGAAGAGACGAAGCCACGTTGTTCTCCCCTGTCTGGCAGTCGGCCTCCCGTTCGTTGCGGGAGGGATAAAGTCGATCACCGTCCGACCAGGGTCAGGGTATTTCGGGCGCAAACTCCTGTCACGCCCGAATTATGCCCCGCGCCTGGACTTCGGCCAAAACTACTTGGTCGCCTTGCCCACGCTGGCAAGCTCCGCCGCCTCCGCGTGGCACGTACTCAACACTTCTTCCAGGGTCGTCGTCCCCTTGAGCACTTTCAGCATCCCATCCTCCAGCAGGTTCCGCATGCCGTTTTGGCGGGCTATGCGGCGAATCTGCTGGGCGGGCGCCTGAGTGAACGTCAGTTCACGGATAACGGATGTCAGCTTCATCATCTCAAAGATGCCCAGCCGACCGCGATAGCCTGATTGATTGCAGTGCGCGCAGCCAGTGCCACGCATGAAGGTCGCCTTGGCCAGCGCTTCGGGCTTGATGCCAGCCGATCGAATTTCCCCATCGGATGGCTTGTAAGGCTTCTTGCATTTCACGCAATTCACGCGCACCAATCGCTGGGCCATGATCGCGATCACGGAGGATGCAATCAAGAACGGTTGGACACCAATATCAGCGAGGCGGGTAATAGCAGAGGGCGCGTCGTTCGTGTGAAGTGTACTGAATACCAAGTGTCCAGTCAAAGAAGCCTGTACCGCGATCTCAGCTGTCTCCTTGTCGCGAATCTCGCCGACGAGGATGATGTTCGGCGCTTGCCGCAACATCGCTCGAATGATCCGCTGAAAGTCCAAGCCAATTTGGTGCTTCACCTCGACCTGATTGATGCCCGGCAAGTAATACTCAACCGGGTCCTCGGCGGTGATGATCTTCCGATCTGGCCGGTTCAACTCGTTGAGCGCCGCATACAGCGTGGTTGTCTTGCCCGACCCTGTCGGCCCGGTGACCAAGAAGATGCCGTTCGGACGCTTGATGATTTGTTGGAACTTCACATAGTCGTCTTCACCGAAACCGAGATCGCGGATAGATACTTGGATGCTGCCACGATCAAGAATGCGCATGACCGTTCCCTGGCCATGCACTGTCGGCAAGAGACTCACACGAAGATCGAAGTGTCGACCCTGGATATTGATCTTGATACGACCGTCCTGAGGTCGCCGCTTCTCGGCGATGTCGATCGAGGCCATGATCTTGAAACGCGAGGTCATCGATGCGAACAACCGACGCGGCACCGCATCGCGTTCAACCAGCACCCCGTCAATTCGGTAACGCACCCGGACGCGATCCGCGAACGGTTCAATGTGAATGTCAGAGGCGCGCTGGGCGACCGCTTCCTGAATGATGAGGTTGCAGAGTTTTACCACCGGCGCGTCAGAATAATCGTCTTCTGCCGCTTGTTTCGACGCTTCCGTCTGCGTGAAGTCGATGGCGGTATCTGTAAATTCGACCAGCATCGAGTCCATCGACTCGGTTTCGGTCTGACCGTAGTGCCGGTTGATCGCCTCACGGATCTGCTCGTGGTCGGCCAGAACCGGCTGGACGTCCTTGTTCAGAATGAACGTGAGTTTCTGGATAACGTCGTAGTTGGTCGGGTCCGATGTAATCACCTTGAGGACGTTGCCCTCGAGCGCCAGTGGAAGCACCACGTTTTCGCGAGCCACCGACTCGGGCACCAATTCGATGACCGCCTTGGGGATTTCAACTTCCTCCAGGTTCACGAACTGGAGGTTGTGGAACTCAGCGATCGCCCCCATGACCTCGGCCTGGGTGGCGTAATTCAACTTGACCAGGGCTTCCTGAAGCTTGATGCCCGTGCCGCTCGCCAGGCCCTCGGCCTCGGCCAGCTGATCGGGCCCGACCGTACCATTACGGATCAAGATGTCGAGAAAGTCACCGCGCGCTTTGGCCATGAGTCTGGCTCCAGGAAAATAGGCGGATACGGGTATCGGTCATGTCGACCGGCAGGTTGGACGGGAATGGGCCGACCTTTGGCCAAAGGCGAACCGGCGGATGACGAACGTCATTGGGACCTGAACAGCAACGTTGGCGAAGGTTCGAGAGGTCTGTGATGGTGGTAAGGTACGCGGTCGCACGAGCTTCATGCAAGAGAAAAATGCCCGGAATTCGCGCCGGGCACGGGAAACACCCGCCTTACCTGCACCGATCGACTACCGTCTATTGTGCCGGGTTCGACACGTACCAAGTGTCTGCGACGGGGCTTCGCCCGCGCGATCGAAATGCTATAACAACAATCTCGCCATCCGCCGCCTCTCCTATTGATCCAACACGATGCACACGCACTTCACGACTTTCGCCGCTGCTCTAACGTTGCCCGCTTTCCTTGTCGCCCAACCGGCCGCCAAGGATGCGCCCTCTCCGGGCGCGAAGATCAGCTACTACAAGGATGTTCGGCCCATCTTCCAGCAGCACTGCCAGGGCTGTCATCAGCCGGCCAAGCCGGGCGGCGGGTTTGTCATGACCTCCTTCCCGGACCTCTTTAGGGCCGGCGACAGCGACATGCCGGGCGTCGTTGCCGGCAAGCCGCAAGACAGCTTGCTTGTTAAGTTGCTGCATGAAGTGAAGGGGCGGGCCCAGATGCCCAAGGGCAAGGACCCGTTGCCGGAGCCGCAAATCAAGTTAATCGCCGACTGGGTCGCTCAGGGCGCGGCGGACGATACGCCTGAGTCGGCACGCGCACCGCTTGTCGATGCCGCACATCCGCCGACTTACGAACTGTTGCCGGTCCTCACGGCCGTCGCTTTCTCACCCGACGGCCAACTCCTGGCCGTCTCCGGTTACCACGAAGTGCTGCTCCACCGGGGCGACGGTTCCGGGCTGGCCGGTCGATTGATCGGTCTTTCCGAACGCATTCAATCGATCGCCTTCTCGCCCGACGGCAAGACACTGGCCGTGTCCGGCGGCGATCCCGGCCGATTCGGCGAAATCCAGCTCTGGGACGTCGCCAAGAAAACGCTGCGCCTGTCGATCCCACTGTCGTTTGACACCGTTTACGGCGTGAGCTGGTCACCGGACAACAAACTCGTCGCCTGCGGATGTGCCGACAACACGGTGCGGGCCTTCGACGCCGAGACCGGGAAGCAGGTTCTCTTTCAGGGCGCGCACTCCGACTGGGTCATGTCGACCGCGTTTTCGCAAGACGGCCAGCATCTCGTCTCGATCAGCCGGGATCGCTCCGTGAAGCTGACAGAGGTGCCGACCAACCGCTTCATCGACAACGTGACGAGCATCACGCCCGGTGCACTCAAGGGCGGCCTGCTCGCGCTCGACGTCCGACCAGCGAAGGACCCGAAGCCGGAGATCGCATCCAAGGTGGCGCTGGCGGCGGGGCAACCGCGGATCCCGGGCAACCTCGGCGCGCTCGCGCTGGCGGCCGTTCCACCGAAGAAGCGGATGACGGTGATCCCGCCCGACGCCAAGGACGTGCCGGCCAAGGTGTACGACGAACTCCTCTTTGCCGGCGCCGACGGCGTCCCGCGGCTGTACAAGATGCACCGCGAGGTCAAACGCGTGATTGGCGACGACGCGAACAAACTGCGTGAATACGAAAAGATGCCCGGCCGGATCTATGCGGTCGCCTTCGACAAGACAGGCCGCTACTTCGTCGCCGGCAGCAGCCTCGACGGGACGGGCGAAGCCCGCGTGTTTGAAGTCGACACCGCCAAGCGCGTCTCGTTATTCGAAGGCGTGAAGACCCCCGTCTACTCAGTCGCCTTCCGCCCGGACGGCAAGCTGGTCGCCACCGCCGGCTTCGACGGCGTCGTGCGTCTCTCGGACCCGATGACGGGGAAGTTAGCGAAGGAGTTCGTGCCGGTGCCGGAGAAGAAGTAGTTTTTCACGGCTTCACCCGCACAAACTCCAGAATCTGGCGACGTTTCCCATCCTTCGGATCGGCTGAGAAACTCTCCGGCGGCTTTCCGTCGGCCTGGTCACACATCCGCAATGTGTCACCTACGACTTCATAGATGCCGGCGTGGACCTTCCCGTCGGCCAGCGGCTGCCTGTAGACGTGGGGCTTCTTCGCCTGATCGACGGTTATCGTGCTCTTCGACGTTTTCTTCTTGCCACCAGATTCCGTCTCGACCGACATCTCGTGGCCGTTGATCGTCATTTGGTAGTACGACGAGACCGCGAGAAAACTCTTTTCGCCCGGCGTGTATTTGTCGTACAGCGTCACGAGCTTCCAAGTTCCGTTGAGATTCGGATCGGATTTGCCCGAAACGGTTTCCTTCGCAGCGGTCTGCGGGGCAACCGCGTCAGGCGCGGTTTCCTTCGCAGCATTCAGCGGTGCAATCGCATCGCTTAGCCGAAACTCGCTGACTGTGGCGCCCTTCGCGATGGTGAACAGAAAGCCGAGCTTGGTCGGCGTTTGCTTGGGTGCGATCCGGATCGGTCCAACCGGATCGCCAGGCACGCGCGGCCAGATGTTGAGCGCGACATTTGACTTTGTGTTGCTCACGATGATCGGGTCGCCATCCTTGGCGACGCTGATCGAGGTGGGGATCGTGTACCAGGTTTCGTTCGGCCCATCGTCCAGCATCGCGAAGCCCATGGCCGTTCGCCGCACTGTGTCCGCTTGCGCCGATTCGCGGGCCACCAGCATCACGCTGAAAAAATCGAAGCCTTGGTCCTTTTTCGGGTCGTCACTGGTGATATCGCAGAAGACTTCGACCAGTTCGTGACTCTCGTCCGCATCAATGATCCGGTTGAAATCCGCCTTCGCCTGCTTGGGCTTCCGCACGACGATATTGCTGACTTTCCAGATCGCCGGCTTCGGCGGCGCGATCTCGACCGTTGGCTTGTCCTTCGTCTTTTCCGGTTGAGTTTTCTCGGTGATGCTTGTGGGAGGCGACTTGAGAGGTTCAGTCTTCGGAACCGTCACGGCCGCAACTGGCGTCGTCGATTCGGCGGCGGCGACCATGCGTGGGCTCTTTCCCATCGTCGAGCCGACGACGATGCCCGCAACTGCCGCCAGAATGACGAGTACCCCGGCGCCCGCGACCAACGGCCGGCCGATCCGAAAGCCATTCGCCGCGGTCGGCTCGGCTTCGGCTGGCACTGGACGGACGATTGTCCGTCTCTGACACTTCGGGCAGGAAACTCGTTTACCAGCCGCCGCTGCCTTGGCACGCAACGGTCGATGACAATGGTCGCATTCGAATTGGATCGTGGCGGCGTGCATGGCCAATCATCCCTACGGGGAGAAACGCCTGTTCTCCTTACTTACCGGGATAATGTGGCATGCGTTACAAGTTGGTGATCACTTCCCCTCTTTCACCTTCTCCAACTCAATCTCTGCCTTGAGCCGGGCGGCTTTGGCGCGAACGAGGCCCTGCTTCGATTGCTGACCGGCGTCATAGAGCTTTGTCATCGTCAGCTCGTATTCGCGGAGGTACTTCAACAGCTTCTCCAGGGCCGCGATTTTGGCTTCTTGCGTCGTGGCCAGATCCACCTCGGCATCGGCCAACTCGTGCACCGCGTCGAACAACGATGTCATCGAGTCCTTGCCCTGCTCGACTCGTTCAGTTTGCGTTTTCAGTTGTTCCTCGAGCGCCTTTACCCGCTCCTGCTTCAGTTCGTGCAGTCGCCCGGCAGGCAGCTTTGTTGTCGGCGGCGATGGCGGCGTTGTTGTCGGCGCCGGCGGCAGCTTCGCTTCCGAACCTTCGCGGACGAAGTACATGGTCGGCGGTCCGTCGGCGGCGTCAAACGTCGTCGGCCGATCCTTGGTATTCTCGTTGAGCCGCAGCTTCAAGACGTCGCGATCGCGGGAGTAAATCCCCATCATGCGCAGGCCGCGGGACTCCGGACGGCCGGCGACGATCGTCATGTCGATCTGCCGAGGCGACGGTTCAAGATTGAGCGAATAGTCCGCTTCGGTGAGCGGCACGCGGTCTGGCGGTGGTCGGAACGTGAGATGCTGACCTTTGAAGAGAAGGTTGGTGCCGGCCGTCTCGCGCCGCACGCCGCCTTGCTCCACCGCGACCAGCGTCCACGCTCCTTCGAGCGCCTTGCGTTCGTCGGCCGCCGGGTCTTTCGGCTGCTCCTTGGATCGTCGCAAAACGATGTGCGTGAACGGCGGCCCCTTGTCGCTCGGCTCGAATGAATCAGGGCGTTCGTCCAAGTCGACGATGCCGAGGACTAGGTGCAACTTCTCGCCCTCAAAACGGTAGATCGCGGGAATGCGAACCGTCGTCTTGGTCGTACCCGAGAGTACGTTCTGCATTTCAAAATCGATTCGCTTCTGATCCCATCCTGGATCGAGCGTGTAGAGACGCGGTCGGCCAGTGAAGCGACTGAAGCGCACGCTCGATCCGTCGAAAATCATTTCCTCATCCACCCAACTTGAAACGTCGTCGCCGCCGCTGCGCCGGGCGGACTCGATGACCCAGGCGCCTTTGAACCGCTCCGCATCGGAACGTGCCGGTTTCGTCGACTCGACGGATGGCGGCTGCTTGGGTGCATCCTTCGCACCGGGAGTTGGCCCAGCGCCGGCTGCCGGAACGAGCACGATACCCGCCGTCGCAGTCCCCAGCAGACAGACGCCGATCGCCGCCAGATTCGTCAGCTTCGTGATTGCCATGGCTCGGATCACTCCTTCGGCTAATTCGCGGGCGGCCGTGCTGCCGGCCAATCTTGTGGAATCGATCAACGCGGCCGGCACCGACTCCGGCGCCAGGGCCGCTACAGTCAACACGCTGGGCACAATGCCGAGGCGCGTGAGTTTCATTCGTAATTTGACGCGAGCCCTTGCGAGCCGGCTGGACAGCGTGCCTTCGCCGACGCCCAACTCCGCGGCCGCTTCGGCACGTGATCGACCGAGCACATCACATAGCAGGATCGGCCCGCGGTCGCGATCGGACAGCTTTGCCACGGCTGCGTCGAAGTGAGGAATCCAATCGACCGCGGTCTGTGCTGGTGGAGCGGCAATCGCGTCGAATTCCACCGAAGCCGGCAGACGCCGCGACCGGCGTGCCTTGTTCGCCACGCGGACAGCGACGGCATACAGCCAGCGACTCAAACTGTCGGGCCGAATTGTGTGGGCCTTGCGGGCGAGGACCAGAAACGCGGCTTGAAAGGCGTCTTCCGCATCGTGCACGTGTCCGAGGGATCGGCGACAGACCGCAAAGACCATTGGCCCGTGCCGGCGGACGAGTTGCGTGAACGCGATTTCATCGCGCGTGGCGACGAACCGATGCAGCAGCTCGGCATCCGACGTGATCCCGTCCGCGACGAGCCGGTTTACGGTCCGGGCGAGCGTGTCGGCAACCATCCGGGGCCCTCGGATCAATTCCGTCTACCATATCTTGCCCCAAGGGATGGTAGCGCGTCCATTTATTTGTTGCGGACAACTTGAAGTGCAGCAGGAATTGGTTGAAACCCAGAGACAGGCACTGCTTGATTCTTGGTGCTTTACTTACCCTCTCGGCACGGTCGCATCGTGCTGGGCCGGCATTCCGGTCCCGTTGTTGTGCTCCGCAGAGTTGGCGACCTTCCTTTTTGAAAAAGCCCGTTTTCCGCGGCAATTTGAGTAAGGTCGCCAAGATCGCCACGCTTTTGCCACACCCACCCCTGACGATTTCATTGCATTGCATCCGACATTCCCCCCTCTCCGCTCTCGAGAGGGGGAGTAAGACCGATCTCTGAACCCGCCGTCACTTTCCATCCTTCAACTTCTCTAACTCAATCTCCGCCTTGAGCCGGGCGGCTCGGACCTGGGCGACTGTGTGTTTCGTCTGCAGTTCAACTAACGGCTTCAACCCCGGCTTTGGCCCAGCCGGCAGGTTTGCCACGAATTCTTCGATTTCACGCAGTTGTTTTGTCCACTTTTCGATCGCCGCGATTCTGCTTTCGCGTGTCGTCGCCAGTTCCCGTTCGGAGTCGGCCAGCTCTCGAATCGCATCGAGCAACACAACCATTGAATCCTTGCCGATCTTGACGCGCTCGAACTGGTCGAGAAGCTGTTCCTCCAGGGCCTTCACCCGTTCCAATTGAAGATCGCGCAGCCGCTTGTTCGTCGTCGAAGTCACCGATTTCTGTTTGAGAGCCGGCGGCGAAGTCCCCGCCGGCCGCAGCAACTCCAACGCTGAGCGTGAGGACAGCGTCCGAGCCCGCATGAACACGTACGCGGCTCCGTCTTTGCCGGCGGTCTCAAAACTCGATGGGCGATCGGCGCCTCCGAGTGCCAGGTTCAAGAACACGCCGTGGCGGGCAAAGACGCCGCGTACACTTGCGCCTTTCTTGTATCCGCCTCCATCCTCCGAGATCGTCAGGTCGATGTGCCATGGACTGGATGCGAGATCGATCGTAAACGTGGCATGGAGCGGGTCCGAGCCAGGGACGTCGAATCGGAGGCGATTGCCTTTGACAACGAGCTGAGTGTCCCGCGCCGGTTGCTCCTGACCCTTGACCGTTTCCAACAAACCCACCCACGTTCCCTGGAGGCCGTCGTGCTCGACGCTGTCCTGTAGCTTGCGTTCGTTGTCAGTGGGACGGCGAAGAAACAGATGCACGAACGGCGATTTCGGCCCGGACCACTCGAACGAGTCCGGCCGTTCGCGGAGTTCTTCGTCGCCGAGCACAATCAACAGTGTTTCCCCATCAAACTTGTAAATGCTCGGCCGCAGAATGTCGTTCCGCTGACCACTGAGGCCGCCCTGAGCTTCGCGGAACGTAAAGTCGATCCGCTTCGGGTCGCGGGCCGGATCGAGATGAAAAAGACGGAGGCTTCCCGGCAGCAAAATGGATTCCACGCGATCGCCCGTGAACGTAACAGTTCGGCCTTTGGCGTCGTTAGCCCAGGTCAAATTGTTGCGTCCACCGCCAAATCCGGTGCCGGCGCTACTAAGGACATCCGGGCTCGCCTTCGCCGACTCAATGATCCACGTCCCCTGAATCCGCGCAAGATCCGTATCTGCCTTCGGCGCCTCCTTTGTGGGCATCGAGGTCTTCGGATTCTCCGTGCTCTGCGTCGCCGGATCGGCCCCCGCCGCCGGCAGCCACGCGAAGCCGATCCCGATTGCTCCGAGGACCAGAACACTCGCGGCGGCGAGCTTCAGAATCTTGCTGAAAAACATGGTTTGTATCACTCCGGCAGCCAGTTCGTGAGCCGTGCTCGTCGAGGTGCTGGCCGCGATGGTTGATTCGAGCAATGACGGCCGCACCGTGGCCGTCGCCTGGCCCGTCAGTCCGGCAACGAGCGCCGGCGCCGACAATGCCGATCCCAGATGTGCCAACCTCAGCCGCAACTTCTCGCGGGCCCGCGTCAGCCGGCTGGAGAGCGTCCCCTCCGCGATGCCCAACTCGGCGGCCGCCTCCGCGCGCGATCGACCGAGCAGGTCGCAGAGCAGTATTGGTTGTCGGTCGCGTTCGGGCATCCGTGCCAACGCTGCGTCCAAGATCGGAATCCAATCCATCGATTGCGGTCCCGGCGGAGCAGCCACGGCATCGATGTCCGCCGCGCTCATCCGCCGTCGCGACCGCCGCAGTCTTGCCTTGTGCGCGACGCGCACGGCGACGCCATACAGCCAGCGACTCACGCCATCGGATCGGATCAACTGCGCCTTGCGGGCGAGAATCAGAAACGTGGCCTGGAACGCATCCTCCGCGTCCTGCACGTGACCGAGCGATCGACGACAAACGCCGAAGACCATCGGCCCGTGCCGGCGAACGAGTTGCGCGAACGCATTCTCATCGCGCGTGGCGACGAACCGGCGCAACAACTCATCGTCCGACGTGAAACCGTCGGCGACTAGCCGGTTCACGGTCTGCACGAGCGTGTCGGCAACCATCCAGGGTCCTCGGTGTCAGGTCCGACAAGTATGCCTTGCCCGCTCGGGCCGCGGCGCGTCCATCATTTTTTCGCAGGCTTCAAAGATTTGGCCCATTCATCAAACTCGGGCCGGCCGCGGAGGACCGCGAGATCGGTGTCCTTGACGCGAATGTGCTCGACATCGGTCGCCGTGGCCGGGTAACCGACGGCCTCCGCTTTCTTGAGCCAGGTCATCGCCTTGCCGCACAATTCATCGCGCGCCGATCCCTCAGCGCCTGTGGCCAGACGTGCGAAGAAGCAACCAATGTTGTAAGCCGGCACCGCGGTCCAACTCGGTAGATCGGGATTCAGGTCACCCATCATCTGGATGGCTTCGAGCCTTGAGCCGCTCTCCAACAAATCGCGGGCGTGACCCACCATCAAGTTTTGGCGTATTTGATGGAACCAGAGCCCCTTCGGCAGTTCGCTGAATGCGGGGAAGTCGCGGAACAAAGCACTCATCAGTTCGACGGCGCGACCGGATGCGACCGCCGCCTCCCTGAACCGCTTTTTCGCTCCGCGAAGTTCCGATAGGAGGGAGTAGGCCTGGACGGTTTGCATTCGATAGGGGAACGCTCGCGGCTGACCGACGATGAGTGACTCATAATCGCGGGCCACCTCCTCGATCAGTCGTTCGGCCTGATCGGCCCGTCCCGTCCTCGAATAGATAGTCGCGTAGGAATAGCGAATCGTGAGTTGGGCCTGATCGAAGTTTAGGCGCGCAGTACCCGATAGGGGCGGTGGGCCGGCCTTCGGATCGATCAATGCCGCGCCGCGATCGAGCAGTTTCTCGGATTCCGGTATCCGTCGGTTGTTCAACAAATACGAGCCGTACGCCCCAAGCACACTGGCCAAGATGGCCCGGCTCTCCGGCCCCGGCGAGTCGGCGTGGGCACTCTCGGCCAGACCAAGCGCGTCGCGGAAACACCGCTCCGCGAGCGCCGGCTGAGTCGCGGAATAGAAGTAGCCGAGGCTGCGCCTACAGTCTGCCGCCGTCAATCGATACAGAGGTTCGTTCGGGAACTCGCGTGCCAGAACCTCGGCAAGTTCCGCGCCCTCGCGATAGGCGGCGGCCCCATCTTCGTAGTCCCCATTCAGAATGCGGGCGTGGCCGAAGAAGAGCCGCGTGCGTGCCAGTTCGTGCCGGTACGCGGGCACGTCCGGATGCTCATGCATGAGGTCGGTGAGAAGCCGCGTCGCCGTGCGCCCGGCGGCTTCCGCTTGGGCAATCTGGCCGGCGAGATTGTTCAGCCGGCTCATCGTGTAATAAGTTTGAGCGGTTTCGAAACGGACCTGCGGATCGGTCGAGTCGACGCGGAGCAACGACTCGTAAAACGCGACCGCCTGCGCGAGGATGGCCGCACGCTCCTCCTGAGCGCCCGGCATGCGCGAGAGCGGACCGTCGCCAACGCGGTCCATGATCTTTTCCATGCTGCCGAGCGCGTTCTTGAGATAGCCCTGGGCCAACTCACGCTCGCGATCCGCCTTGTCGCGCGCTTCGACCGCGGCGGCCTTCTCAGCCTCGACAGCTTTGCGTGCCGAGCGGGCGTCGGCCCAGAGGAAGATCATGACGCCCAACAAGAGCGGCATTGGCACGGCTAGCAAGAAGACGACGCCCGCGAGCGCCGGATGCCGCCGCGACCATTTCAACAGCTTGGCCACGCCGGACGTTGGCCGGGCGAGAACTGATTCGCCGTTTAGGAAGCGGCCCAGATCGTCGGCAAGCGCCGTAGCGGACGGATAGCGGTGTTCCGGCTTCTTCGCGAGGCACTTGAGGCAGACCGTCTCCAGGTCGCGCGGCAACTTCGGTTGCAGGCGTGACGGCGGCACCGGATCGTCGTGGCGAACCTGCAACACCGTGTCCATGATCGCCGCCGCTCGAAACGGCGGTCGGCCGGTGAGGCACTCGTAAAGAATGGTCCCAAGCGCATAAATGTCGGCCGCCGGGCCAACAGCTTTGCCGTCGCCGCTAGCCTGCTCCGGCGCCATGTAGCTTGGCGTGCCAAGGATGGCCCCGGTCTGCGTCAGGTTGCTGTCGTCCGAACTTTGCTTGGCGAGGCCGAAGTCGGCTACTTTCAGAGTCGTCAGTCCGGAGTCCTCAGTCCCCAGTCGATTGCCATCTGACTGACGACTGAGGACTCCGGACTGCGGACTCAAAAGGATGTTTCCCGGCTTCAAGTCGCGATGCACGACGCCGCGGCTGTGAGCATGTTCGACGGCGAGGGCCAGGGTGCGGACCAGTTCGGCGGCCTCCCGCGGTGGCTGCGGTTCGCCTTTGAGGCGATCGGCAAGCGTGCCGCCTTCGACGAGTTCGAGTGAAAAGAACGGCGACCCGCCATGCTCGCCGACTTCGAAGACCTGGACGATGTTCGGATGTTGAAGCTGAGCGGCCGTGGTCGCTTCGGCACGGAAGCGCGTCAGTTGGTCCTCGCCCGCGTGCGTCGCTCCAAGGATCACCTTGAGCGCGACCATTCGATTCAATGCGACTTGCCGGGCCTTGTAAACGACGCCCATGGCGCCACGGCCGACTTCGCCGAGGATCTCGTAACCGGGTGGCGCGAATCCGGCGGGCGCTTCGCACGGTGTGCCGTTAGCGGAGCCGACAGCCGTCCGCGTGGCGGCGGCATCAGGTGGATATTGGTCGACAGTCGGGTCGTTGGCGGCGATTGGCATGGGGTGGATTATGGCACGCGGAATGGCGGGTTGCTACAGGGGAAATTCGGTTGACTGAGGCCGTGGTCCCAGTTGGGACTAATAGGACCGAGGGGACGTATACGTCCCCTCGGTCCTATTAGTCCTATTCTCATTCGGTAACCTAATCCTCGGCCGCCCATCTCTTCGCCGGACCGATTCAATGATCCGTCTTCTTTACCTCATTGCCTTGCTGACGCTGGCTGCGCCCCTCCACGCCGCGGACCCAGACCCCGCGATCCTCGACGCGCTCGTTGCCGAGGCGATGAAGTCTTTCCAGGTCCCCGGCGCCGCGGTCGTCATCGTTCATGACGACAAGCCCATCTATATGAAGGGTTTCGGCGTTCGCCAGAAGGGCAAGGACGATCCCGTCACCGCGGACACCGTGTTCGCGATCGCTTCATGCAGCAAGGCGTTCACGGCTGCCGGCGTCGGGATGCTCGTGGCCGACGGCAAAATGGGCTGGGATGATCCGGTCCGCAAGCACCTCGATTGGTTTCATCTGTCCGATCCATCGGCCGACCGCGATGTGACCATCCGCGATCTGCTCTGCCATCGCACCGGCATGCCGCGGCACGACATGCTCTGGTACGGCACAGACATGTCGTCCGAAGATTATGTGCGCGCTTACGGCAAAGCGAAACCGTCGACTTCGTTCCGTTCGACCTGGGAATACGCCAATGTTCCATTTACCGCGGCCGGTCTCGCGTCGGGCAACGCAGCGGGCAGCGACTGGCCGACGCTGATTCGCACGCGCATCTTCGAGCCGCTCGGCATGAAGTCGGCCTACACTTCGGCCCGCGAGGCGCTTGCCAATCCGGATCATGCCAGCCCGCACAATCGCCGCCGGGACGGCGCGGTCGAACCGGTCGCACGGGCCGACGTCGATAGCGTGCGTGGGGCCGGCAGCATCAACGCCAGTGTCCGCGATATGGCTCAGTGGTTGCGCTTCCAGCTTGAGGAGGGCGTCATCAATGGTAAGCGGTTAATCCCGGCGAATGCATTGAAGGAAACGCGCACGGCTCAGATGGTCGTCCGTCAGGAGGGGCGTTGGAAAATCTTTTACCCAGAGAAGACGACGCATCACCTGGCCTATGGCCTCGGCTGGTTCGTTCACGATTATCGCGGCATCACGATGAACTCGCACGGCGGCACGCTCGACGGCTTTCGCGCCCAGACCGCGCTGGTTCCCGAAAAGAAGCTCGGCATCGTCGTGCTCGGCAACTTGACGCCGTCGACATTTCCAGAAGCAGTCACGAAGGCGCTGCTCGACAAACTGCTCGGCTTTCCCGACGACGACTGGAACAAGTTCTACAAGGGCGAAGACGCCAAGCAGGAAGCGACGCGACTGGCGAATGAGAAGAAGCGTGAAGCCGACCGCAAGAAGGACACGGGGCCGAGCCTGTATCTGGGCGAATACGCCGGCACCTATGAAGAGCCTGCCCACGGCAAGGCGGAGGTGACTCTAGAGTCGGACGGTCTTCGACTCCGTTGGGGCAAGTTCATTTGGAAGCTTGCTCACTACCACTTCGACACGTTCACCGGAACCGTCGTCGGCCCATCACACGATGACGTCGTGCGCTTCGATCGCGAGACTTTCGATGTGCAGTTCCGCCTCGGCACTAACGGCCGCGTCGAAGGGCTCAAGTTTCAGGATGAAGAATTTAAGCTCACTAAGGCAACTCCACGCTTCGACGTCATCATCCGCGGCGGGACGGTGTACGACGGCAGCGGCAAGGCCCCGGTGAAGGCGGACATCGGACTGCGCGGCGACAAGGTGACGGCCATCGGCAATCTGGCCGGCGCGACCGCGAAGACCGTCATCGATGCGAAGGGTCTCGCCGTCGCGCCCGGCTTCATCAACATGTTGAGCTGGTCGACAGAGACACTGCTCGCCGATGGCCTCTCGCAGGGCGAGCTGCGACAGGGAGTCACCACGCAAATCATGGGCGAAGGCGATTCGATGGGCCCGGTCAACGACGCCATCAAGGCGCGCATGAAACGCGAGCAGACGGACATCAAGTACGAGATCGAATGGTCGACGCTCAGCGACTACTTGACGTATTTGGAACGGCGCGGCGTGACGCAGAACGTCGCATCGTTCCTGGGCGCGACGACGGTGCGCGAGTACGTGATCGGTCGCGGCGATCGTAAGGCGACGCCCGAAGAACTGGAGCGGATGCGGAAGTTGGTCGAACTCGAAATGCGTGCCGGCGCGCTCGGCATCGGTTCCGCGCTCGAATATGCTCCGGCTTACTACGCCGACACGGCGGAGTTGATCGAGTTGTGCAAAGTCGCAGCCAAATACAAGGGCAAGTACATCTCGCACATGCGCAGCGAAGGGACGCGGCTGCTTGAAGGGATCGACGAAGTGCTCACGATCAGCCGCGAGGCGAAGATTCCGGCCGAGATCTATCACTTCAAGGTCGCGGGCAAGGACAACTGGTCCAAAGCGGACGCGGCGATCGCCAAGATCGAGGCGGCACGCAAGGAAGGGCTGGCGATCACCGCGGATATGTACTGTTACACGGCCGGCTGCACCGGGCTCGACGCCTGTATTCCGCCGTGGGCCCAAGACGGTGGCGAAGTAGTCATGCGCCGTCGGCTCCGCGATCCCGAGGCCCGCAAGCGCATGAAGATCGACATCGAGACGAAGACCGATTGGCCGAACTTCTACCGCACGGCCGGCGAGCCGAAGAACATCTTGCTCGTTGGCTTCAAGAAAGACGCGCTGAAGCCGTTGCAAGGCAAGACGCTGGCCCAGGTCGCAGCGGACCGCAAGGCCAACCCGGTCGAGACGCTTATGGACCTGTTGGCCGAAGATGAATCGCGCATCTCGACGGTCTACTTCATGATGGCCGAGGACAATGTGCGGCGAATGATGAAGTTGCCGTGGGTGAGCTTTGGTTCGGACGAAGGCTCACAAGCGCCCGAAGGCGTGTTCCTCAAGTCGATGCCACACCCGCGGGCGTATGGCAATTTCGCCCGGCTGCTCGGCAAATACGTCCGCGAGGAGAAACTGCTGCCGCTCGAGGATGCCGTTCGCAAACTCGCGGCACTGCCGGCGACAAACCTGGGTTTGGGAAAGCGCGGCCTGTTGAAAGAGGGGTATTATGCCGACGTCGTCGTCTTCGACCCGGCGACGATCGCGGACAAGGCGACGTTCGAAAAGCCGCATCAATATGCGGTTGGCGTCAAGCATGTGTTCGTCAATGGGACGCAGGCGCTGCGCGACGGCGAGCCGACCGGTTCGAAGCCGGGACGAGCGTTGTGGGGACCGGGGCGAGCGGAACGGTAGAACTCTCAGAAATTCCGGGACGATCAAGAGAGCACGGGGAAGTACATTTCGAGAGCCCGAAACACTGGGGAGCCAATCGCGTGGCCGACATGCGGCTGACAAACCTGCTCCGGCACTTGCACCCGGTGCCGTCCGTGCCCGCGTCGGCTGCGTCGACCGACCGTGAGGCGCTGCGGGCGTTTGTCGCACATAAGGATGAAGCAGCGTTCACGGTGCTGGTCAATCGACATGGCCCGATGGTCCTTGCGGTGTGCCGACGCATCCTCCATCACGCCCAGGATGCTGAAGACGCATGCCAGGCGACCTTCCTCGTCCTGGCGCGCAAGGCGGCGAGCATCGGCCGATCGGACGCGCTCGGAAGCTGGCTGCACGGTGTCGCCTACCGTATCGCATTGCGGGCCCGGCGGGATGCGGGTCGTCGACGGGCCCGCGAGCAACAGGCTGCCACGTCGGTCGGCACCGATCCGACCGAGGCAATCGCCTGGCGCGATGTGCAAGTGTTTCTCGAAGCCGAGATCGCCCGGCTGCCCGAGCGCTATCGAGCGGCATTCGTGTTGTGCCATCTCGAAGGCCGCAGCCGCATCGAGGCGGCGGCGGACCTCGGCATCGAAGAGAACACCCTGTCGAGCCGACTGGCACGAGCTCGCGAGCGCTTACGCTGGCGGCTCGCTCGGCGCGGCGTCCATTTGCCCGCATTGCTCGCGGCGGCGGCGCTGGCCGATAGCGCCACCGGCTCGGCGATTCCGACGGAGCTGGTCCAATCGACCGTTCAAGCCGCGATCCCGTTCGCGGCCCGGCTGCCAGTGACCAGTGTTTCGAAATTCACTCTCCAACTCACCAATGGGGCGATGCCGACCATGGCGATTACCAAAATCAAATGGGCCGTCGGCGCGATGGCCCTGAGTGGCGTACTCGTGGCTGGCACGTGGGGCGCGGGGCAAGGACCCGGTGGCCCGCCGCCAAGGAACAGTGACCCAGTGCCCGTCGTTGAGCCGGCGGAGAAGCCGGCCGCCGTCGAGCGAAACGCTGACTACGCGCAGCGTCAGCGCAGCCTGAAGAACCTGCGAGCGATCATGCTGGCGATGCACAATTACCACGATGCCAATGGCAAGTTCCCCACGGACATCACCGACAAGACGGGTAAGCCGCTCTTGAGCTGGCGCGTCGAGTTGTTGCCGTACATGGAGCAGGACAACTTTGCGAAGATGTTCAACCGCAACGAACCGTGGGATAGCGAGCACAACCTGAAGCTGCTCTCTCAGATGCCGGACGTCTTCCACGTCGGCTTTGAGCCAAAGGAGGCAACGCACACGTACTATCAGCGTTTTGCCATCGCAGGCGGGCTATGGGGCGGGTCGGGTGACGAGGGCGGTGGTGCCGGTGGGCCAAGCGGTGCTGCCACGCCCGGATCAAGCGGACCAGGATCGAGCACGGGCGGCGCGCCGACTCCTCCGGGGCCGATGGGAGGCGTCGGCTCGGGGCCGCCGCCTGCGCCGGCGGCGCCTGCCTCGACCGCGCCGCGGTTTCCATTGCGCATGACTGAAATCACAGACGGGACTTCAAACACGCTCGGCTTGATTGAAGCTGGCCCGCCGGTCCCGTGGACCAAGCCAGCCGACATCGTCTATGACGCCAAGAAGCCGCTGCCGCCGATGACGGGGCCGTTCGCCAACGTGCGGAATGCCGCGACGCTCGATGGGGCAACGCATCCGTTAAAGTTGAACATCGACGAGAAGACGACGCGCCATCTGATTGAGCCGAACGACGGCAACGTGGTACCGGACTTCAAGACCCTGCGGGCTAGATTTGCAGCCGACTCCGATGAGGAGAAGAAGGCGCTCGAGAAGTTTCACGCCGACAGCAAGGCGACGCTCGACGCCATCGAAAAGCTTCACACGGAGAGCATCGAATTGTTGCGTGTATATGCAGGAAACACCAAGGACCTGCAACAAGCAGAAGAAACACAAGAACGACTCAAGTCCAAGCTTCAGGACCTTAGAGCGCTCATCGATGAATATCGGCGTGAACTGGGCCTTCCGCGGAAATTCGAGATTCCAAGCAAGGCGGCGAAGCCACAGAAGTAAGGCCTCATCCAAACAACTCCACCAGCGGCGTCCCGGTACTGAGCGGCTTCGAGACGCCGTCTTTCGTGATCTTCGACTCATACGGCACGCCGAGAGCGTGATACACTGTCGCGCTGAAATCCTGCGGGCGCACTGGCTTGTCCTTCACATACGCGCCGATCTTGTCGGATTCGCCATAGACCATGCCGCCGCGGATGCCGCCGCCGGCGAGGATGGCCGAGTAGCAGTGCGGCCAGTGTTGCCGGCCGGGGATGTTGTTGTTCTGGTTGATCCGCGGCGTACGGCCGAACTCGCCCATGCAGACGATCAGCGTGTTGTCGAGCAGCCCGCGTGCTTCGAGGTCTTCGATCAGTGCCGACAACGCGTTGTCGAGCACCGGCAGGCACCAGCCCATACCATAGGAGCCGTTGCCGAATGCATTGCCCATGCCCATCTCGGCGCCGTGCATGTCCCAACTCGAACTCGGTGGGCCGTTCTCGACCTTGCCCGCGGCTGGGCCAGTCCAGCCATTGACGGTGACGAAGCCGACGCCGGATTCAACCAGCCGGCGCGCAAGCAGCAGATTCTGCCCAAGCGGATTGAGGCCATAACGATCGCGCAGCCGCGGGTCCTCGCGATCGACCTCAAACGCCTGACGCGGACCGGCCGCCGTCGCCAACTCAAAGCCGCGGCCGTGAATGTCGCGCCAACTGGTGCCAGCGCTGATGCGCGACGCTTCGAGGTTATCGAGCAATGCGCGCCGATTATTCATGCGTTCCGGCGTCTCGTTCGCCGCGAACACGTCGGGGGCTTTGAAGCCCGGCTTAGCCGGATGGTTGTCGGCCGACCCGACGAACAGCGGGGCATAAGGAGCGCCGAGCGAGCCGCCGGTGCCGATGTTCGGCGCACAGAAAACCGGGTCGCCGACGCACTTGATAAGCCAGACGTACGACGCGACGTTCTTTTGGCTCGGCCGCACCTTGGCGAGCACCGAGCCGATGTATGGCGAATCCTGCGGTGCACTGGCCTGACCGCTCAGGCTGTTGTGCATCGCGTCGAAGTGATTGCTGATATTGCCGGGGTGCGTCATCGAGCGGATCAGGGCGAAGCGATTGGTCAGCTTGGCCATCCGCGGATGCAGTTCGCTGATGCGCATGCCGGGAACGGTCGTGGCGATCGGCGAATAAGGCCCGCGAATCTCGGCAGGCGCATTCGGCTTGAGGTCCCACGTGTCGAGGTGGCTCGGGCCGCCGCAGAGGAGGATGAAGATGCACGACTTCTCGCCTGACCCTCCGGGCGAATCGCCGCCGCCCACGCGCGCCGCGACGACGCCGGAAGTAGCGACGCTCAAAGCACCGGCTTGAAGAAATCGGCGACGCGAGAGCGACAGACGGCTCATGAGAGGCACCGGGAGAGCAGTTCGGTGAGCGTAATGGAAGACGCTCGGGAGGGTGGTTGAAGATACTCGATTGGGCGGCCGTTGTCAGCCGGAAAAGTGGAAATTCGCGGGAAGAATGGGCTGGATTTGTTTCATTGCGTTGCAGGACGCCGGAACTTTCCTCCGGAAAAGTTGGTTGATTCCGGAAAAGTTGAATTCGTTTGGCGCGGGGTGGGGGCGCGCGGCCGGAGGAATCTTCGGCTCAATTCCGCTCCGCCAAATCCTTCATGCTCACGAGCCGCAACCGTCCAAATGGATTATGCATCGGGCTGCCCGCCGGGAATTCCTTGCTCGGCTCGGCAATGGCCTGGAAGCGCGGACCATCCAGCTCCATGAGGATGTGGCCGTCGTTGATCGGCTTGTCGCCGCGGGCCACGTAGCGGATCACGTCGACGAGACCGAATTCGTCTTGCTCGGCGTCGGAGGTTTTCATGACGATGTCGCGCAGACCCAACACGTGCATGCCCATCGTGTAGGCTTCCTTGCGGTTGCCAACCATCGCGACGAACGCGAAGCTTAGGGCGTCGGAGCTGCCATCCTCGGCCATCGCAACCCAATTCTGGCCGCCGTGGCCGACCGCGCTATTGTCGATGAACACGCCGGCGCCGCCGGCCCGAATGATTGCGGTCCCCGCGTCCATGAGTTTTTGCGCGGCATCCATCGACCCGCCGGGACCGATCAGACAGACGTTGACCGTGTAGTTGTCGACAATCACCAATTCGTCGGGCTCGGCCGGATTGCGGAGCGACGAGCGAAAGATCTTGGCGAACTGATCGTCGGCCTGCATGGGAATGAACTCGAACTCCGTTCCATCGGCGAGGGTCAGAGTCTCGGGCGTGAGCCGAACTTTCGCGGGCAGGTTTTCAATGAGTTCGCCCGGATGTTTCCACTGGCCGGGGATGCGCAGCTTGACCGTGACCGCTGATGAGTCGCTCATGTTGCAAGTTCCTACAGTGATTCACGCCAACAATTCCGGCACGATTTTGGCCCGTGTCACCGCGGCATCGGTGAGCGTGTCGTCGCGGCCCTCGTGGGGGAACGTCAGCTTTTGGTGATCCAGTCCGAGTGCGTGCAAGAGCGTTGCATGCAGATCGGGAACGCGCACGACCTTATCAACGGACTTGTAGCCGAATTCGTCGGTCGCACCGTGGACGTAGCCCTTCTTGAAGCCGCCGCCCGCGAGCCAGAGCGAGAACGCATGGCGATTATGGTCGCGGCCATCGGTCCCTTGCGAGATCGGCAGGCGGCCGAACTCGCCCGTGAAGAGCACGATCGTCGAATCGAGCAGGCCGCGGCGCTTCAAATCGGTGACGAGGCCAGCGACCGGCTGGTCGGTCATGGCGCACAGGTTCTTCAGGCTCTCGGCATTCTTGCTATGCGTGTCCCAGGGTTGACCGTTCAAGAAGAGCTGAACGAAGCGGACACCGCGTTCGACGAGCCGGCGTGCGAGCAGGCAGCGCTTGCCGTACTCGGCGGACTTGGGGTTATCGAGCCCGTAGAGCTTGCGCGTCTCGTCGGTTTCTTTCGCAAGATCAAGGACGTCCGGCACCGCGGTTTGCATGCGCGCCGCGAGTTCGTAATGGCCAAGGCGGGCTTCGACTTCGGCGTCACCGGGATGATGGCGCAGATGGCTCGCGTTGAGTTGGTTCAACAGATCGAGCTGATTCTTGCGTGCGGCGGCAGGGACGTCGGCCGGCGTCGCCAAGTGCGCGACAGGCGTGCCGGTCGCACGGAACGGCGTGCCCTGGTAAACCGCCGGCAAAAAGCCCGACGACCAGTTGAGGGGGCCGTCCACCGGCAGCCCGCCGGGATCGGAGAGGACGACGTAAGCGGGCAATTCCTTGCGCTCGGAGCCGAGGCCGTAAAGGACCCACGAACCCAGCACGGGCCGCCCGGGGAAAATCTTGCCTGAGTGGATGATCCGCAGAGCTCCTTCATGGTCGACGGAGTCGGTGGTCATCGAGCGAACAAGCGTGGCGTCGTCGATGATGGTGGCCGTGTGCGGCAGCAATTCGGAAAGCTCGACGCCCGCTTTGCCCTGCTTGGCAAACTTGAACGGCGACGCGAGCAGCTTCCCCTGTTGCGTGTGAAAGTGAACTTCGAGCTTCTCCGGATGCGCCTGGCCGTCCCGCTTGGTCAATTCGGGCTTCGGATCGAACAGGTCCATCTGGCTCGGCCCGCCATGTTGGAATAGGCAAATGACGGCCTTCGCCTTGGCAGGTCGATGCGGCAGTTTCGGCGCCAGCGGGGCGGCGGCATACGCACGCTCCTCCGCGGCGAGATGTGCGAGCGTCAGCGCGCCCAGCCCGCCCGCGGACCGCGTCAGGAACGCCCGGCGATTGGCGAGGAAGTCGTTCGTTGGCAACACGGCAAATCTCACTCGACGTACAGGAAGCGATTGCTCGCCAGTAGCATCTGGCACAGGTCGGCCCACGCCCGCTCGTCGCCATCTTTTTCTTTGGCGTACACCGAGCGTTGTGCGCTCAGGAATGATTCACAGGCGACGCGCTCATCCATGGCCAGCGGCCGGCCGCCAACGAGCGTGAATGCGAGGTTGATTCGTGCGTTCGTGTCGCTGCCGGCTTCGCGCGCCAGCCGTTGCGCGAAGCTCCGGGCACGAGCGCGTGCGAACTCCGAGTTCAAAAGGGCGAGTGATTGCAGCGGCACCGTCGAAGGCGACCGCTTGCCGCACGTGCTAACGATCGCGGGCGCATCGAAGAGTTGCAGGAACGTGACGACCTGTGTGCGTCGCTGCTGCAAGTAGACGCTCCGCCGCCGGGCGCCGGCATCGTTCTCCGCGACTTCAACGACGCCCTCCGGAGTCCGTTTGCTGGCAACGAATGGCCCACCCGCTTGCGGATCGAGATCGCCCGAGATGGCGAGCATCGCATCACGAATCGCTTCGGCGTCGAGGCGACGACTTGGGAATCGGGCCAACAGTCGATTGTCCGGATCGATCTTTTCGAGCTCTGGTCGCGGCGCGCTTGCTTGGCGATAGACCGCCGACGCCATGATCAGGCGATGCAGTTCCTTGATGCTCCACTCCGAGCGCACGAACTCCGCGGCCAGGTAATCGAGCAATTCGGCGTGCGACGGTTTGGCCCCGGAAACGCCGAGGTTGTCAGCCGTCGCCACGATACCCGTGCCGAAATGGTGCTGCCAGATGCGATTGGCCATCACGCGGACTGTCAGCGGGTTCGCCGTCGACGTCAGCCAGTTGGCGAACGCCGTTCGGCGGCCTGTCGTTATCTGGCCGGCCGGCCGCGGGTCGACGTGATAGTTGTTGTGTGTAGTGCTCAACGATGCCGGCACGCCCGGCTGCACCTCGGCCCCCGGCTGGCCATGTTGCCCCCGTTTCAGGACATGGTGAGCCGGCGGGCTCGGGTCGGTTTCCGTGAAGGTCGCGATCTTGTCAATCGACGGTGGGCGATCCTTCTCACGTTCAGTGACCGTCTGCTTGACACGATCGCGGAGAGCGGCGTACTCCGGAAAGCGCTTCGCCAGATCGTCGTCCGAAATCTTTACGGCCTTGGCGTGGGTCTTCAACAACGCCTGCTGCGCCGGCGTTTGCTTCTCCTTCGGCGCTTTCGATGCTTCAATCACGGCATCCCTTGTAGCCGCATCGACGGTCGGTAATCGTTCGCCCAAAAGCTGTTCGCGAAGCGGGTCCGCAAAAGAAGCCAGCCCGGCCTGGGCCGCTTTCACCTGACGGTCGATGAGGTCGTTGCGGCGCTTCCATGCCGCGACCTCGGCGGCAGTGCCGATCGCCACGACGCGATCATTCGGTTTGGTCCAGCGCTCGGGGTTGTAGACAGGGAACAAGATGGCTTGCAGGCCGTAATACTCCGCCTGCGTGATCGGCTCGAATTTGTGATCATGACAACGTGCGCATTGAATCGTCAGACCGAGCAGACAGTTCACGATGTTCTGAACGTTGCCTTCTAGCACGGAAAAACGATCGGTGCGGACCTCGTCTGGGTTGCCGTCGCTTTCGCCGGTGCCATCGGGAGCGTTGCGGAGGAAGTGCGTGGCGGTGATCGCATCGACCATGCTCGGGGTCACGTCGCTGCCCGGCTTGAAGTGAACGAGTTCATCGCCAGCGATTTGCTCGCGCACAAACCAGTCGAACGGCTTATCAGCGTTGAACGACTTGATAACGTAATCGCGGTAACGCCAGGCAAGCGGCCGATCGCTGTCGGCACTGAAGTAACCATTCGACTCGGCATATCCGGCAGCATCGAGCCAGTGCTTGCCCCAGCGTTCGCCGTAGCGCGGCGACGCCAGGTAGTATTCGAGCATCTTCTCGTACGCGTTCGGCGACCGGTCGGCCGTGAAAGCATCAATCTCAGCCGGCGTCGGCGGCAAGCCCGTGAGATCGAAGGCGACGCGACGAATTAGCGTGGGCCGGTCGGCCTCCGTATTGAATGTGAGTTGTTTCGCTTCGAGCGCGGCGAGAATGAACCGGTCGACGTTTGTCGAACAAGCGCCACGGACATCGGGGATCTTGGGCCGAACGATGGGACGGAACGCGGGATGATCTTCAGGACGCGGCTGTTCGTCGGCGGCCAGCGGCGCGCAGACAACCACAATACTGATGAGCGCAACAAGTCGCGGCAGCGTTAGCATGCTCCCAGCCCTGCTGTGAAACGGTCTTCCCATTACATTACACGGAAACACCGTCCGAATGTGACCCATGAAAATCACGCGGCTGGAAGTCTTGGTCATTGGCGATGGGCCGGACATCGACCCAGACAAGGGCGGCGTCGAACCGCTGGCGTGCATTCGCGTCTACACGGATGAAGGCCCGATCGGGCTGACGGAGGTTTTTCGCGTTCCGCCGGGCGTCGTGCAGGCCGTCGTTGGCGGGCCCGAAACGCTCTTCGGCAAGTTGCTAGTCGGAGAGACGGTCACCCATCCGGAACGTCTCTGGCAGCGAATGTGGGACGCACTGCTGCACACCCATCGCCGCGGGTGGGAGATCATCATTCTTGGCGCCCTCGACGTCGCGATCTGGGATATCTATGGACAGATGCTCGGTCGACCGGTGTGGGAATTGCTCGGCGGGATCCAGCGGGGATCGTTCCAAACTACGGTCGGCGGCACTGTCGAAGTCACGCCGTATTGCACAATCGTCTCCGACGTTTTCGGCGGCGAGCCGATGTTCACGCAGCAAGTCGAACGGATCGAGAAGCTGGCAGCGCTCGGCTACAAAGCGTTCAAAGTCGAGCCGATGATGTCGACGCCGAGCGATGTTGTCGAACTGGCACGCCGCGTTCGAAAGGCGCTCGGCCCGAAGCCGACGCTGATGGTCGACGTCGGCTACCTCTTCAACGATGTGCCGACGGCGGCCCGCGTCTGCCGTGACTTACAAGAGTTGGACATCTTCTTCTTCGAGACGCCCTTTCCTGTCGACTCCTTTTTCCCCTACGCGGAGCTGGCGAGCCGCACATCGATTCCGCTCGCGGCTGGCGAGCATGGCGTCACGCGGTGGGAGTTCCTCGACATGATGGACCGCGGCCGCATCAGCGTTGTGCAGCCGTACATGACCACGTGCGGCGGCCTGACAGAAGCGACGCGGATCGTCGAACTCGCACGGGCTCGCGGGGCAATGCTCTGTCCGGGCAACTGGTCGACGCAGATCCTCGGCGCGGCGACTGTCCATCTGGCAGCTTATTCGCCGATCACACCGTTTATCGAGTTCGCGCCGGCCGAGGTTTACGACTCACCGTTGCGTCGCGAATTGCAAGCCGCCGGCTTCCCTGTTCGCAACGGCGTCATCGCGATCCCCGATCGACCAGGCGTCGGTTACGAGTTGCCGGCCGAGATTGTCGACCGTTTTCGCATCGCGTGACTACAAAGGACCAGACCGCCGCCCAACCCTCTCCCGGCCGATTCATCGATGACATCCTCTCGGCCCACGAACGTCCGCTGGATGATCGTGCTGTTGCTGATGGGCTTCACTTTTCTCGGACACTTCAATCGCGTCAGCATTTCTGTTGCTGGCAGTGAACGCTTCATCAGCCCCGATGGCCTGACGAAGGTCGAAATGGGCCGCGTCTACTCGGCCTTCCTTCTTGTCTACACAATCGGGATGCTTCCCGGCGGCTGGTTGATCGACCGCCTCGGGCCGAAGTTTGCCCTTACCGCCATGGGCCTGGGCATGGGCCTCTGCGTTGTGTTGACCGGCATGCTCGGATGGTTGGGTTTGGCCGTCGCGGCGCTGTTGATGCCGTTGCTCGTGATCCGTGGAATGGCGGGCGCGATGAGCATGCCTCTTCATCCGGCCGCGGCGCGATCCGTTTCGTTGTGGGTGCCGCTGCGGGGCCGATCGGCCGCGAACGGCCTGGTGACCGCCGGAGCACTCGTTGGCATTGCACTCACCTATCCGGGATTCGGCTGGCTGATGGACCACTTCGACTGGCCGCTCGCGTTCGTCGTGTGCGGCGGGGTTCTCATCGCGTTCACTTGGGTGTGGTATGTCTTGGCTGCCGACAATCCGGCCGCGCATCCGCAGTCGAACGCCGCCGAGCAACATCTGGCATCCGGAGGCCTTGACACGCCGGCACGTACCACGGGGACGGTGAAAGACCTCCTGGGCATGCTAGGGAACCGCAGCCTGATCTTGTTAACCCTCAGCTACGGCGCGCTCGGCTACTTTCAGTACCTCTTCTTCTACTGGATCGAGTTCTACTTAAACGACGAGCTTCACTTGCCGAAGTCGGAGAGTCGTGAGGCGGCATTCACGGTCACGATCGCGATGGCCGTCGGCATGGCGCTCGGCGGCTGGGTATCCGATCTGGCGTGTCGACTGTTCGGACGGCGCCGAGGATGTCTCGGCATCGCTCTCGTCGGCATGGGAATGAGTGCCGTGTTCGGCTGTCTCGGCATTGCGACCGCCGACCCACAAAAGGTTGTCTGGTGCTTTTCCCTGTCGATGGGTTCCCTAGGTCTTTGCGAAGGGATCTTCTGGACGACGGCCCCGCTCTTGGCAAATCGCAACGGCGGGCTGGCATGCGCCTTCTTGAATACGGGCGGCAATGCCGGGGGAATGATTGCTCCGGCGATCACGCCCTGGCTGGCCGAGCGTTACGACTGGACGACCGCCATCGTCGTGGCGTGTTCCGTTTGTGCGGTGGGTGGAATCATGTGGCTTGGCATTCGACCGCCTCGAGACGGCCAATGAGTGACACGATGGATACGGCTGGTTCCAATTCCCCGATGTCGCGCACGGATGCAAAGAGCCTGCGCGACCTCTCGCCGCAGCAGTGGAAGTCCGGCATCGCGGCCTGGCTCGGCTGGCTGTTCGACGGCCTCGACATGCATCTCTATGTGCTCGTCGCGGCCCCCTTCGTTGCGGAACTGCTGCAAGTCGCCGATCAATCAGATCGGCAAGTGAAACTGACCAGTTCCTGGATTCAGGCGGCCTTTCTGATCGGATGGGCGCTCGGCGGCGGCTTTTTTGGCCGCATTGCTGATCGTTTCGGCCGCAGCCGGGCGCTCATGTTGACCATTCTGACTTACGCCGTGTTTACCGGGCTGTCGTACTTCGCGCAAACTTGGTGGCAGTTGTTGATCTTCCGATTTCTGGCGGCGCTGGGCATCGGCGGCGAGTGGGCGGTTGGGGCGTCGTTGCTCTCCGAGACATGGCCGAAGCGCTGGCGGCCGTGGATGGCGGCAGTGCTGCAGAGCGCCGTCAATATCGGCGTCATGCTCGCCTGCGTCGCAGTGTTCTTGCTCGCGAAATTCCCGCCGCGAACCGTGTTCCTCGTCGGTGTGCTGCCGGCGCTCCTAGTGTTGTGGATTCGCCGTTCGGTGCCCGAGCCGGAAGAATGGCGCGGTGCCAAACAGCGAGCCGGCCATCAGGAACCGCGCTTCCGGGACTTGTTTCATGGCAGCGTCCGCCGCACGACCATTCTCACGCTCTTCGTTTGCGGCTTCTCCTTGACGGCGCACTGGGTGTTCATGTTCTGGTTCGTGCAACATCTGCGCGCGCTTCCCGAGTTGGCCGACTGGTCGAAGGCGGACATCAGCGAACGAGCCAGCACGGCCTTTTGGCTCGTCATGGCCACCTCCATCGTCGGTAATTTCCTGGCGGCCGCGCTCGCACGCTGGCTCGGCTACCACAAGGCGATCGTAATTCTGTGCGTGGCTTATTTCTTGTCGATGACGCTGACGTACGGGACACACATCGGTCCCGATCTGCTCTGGTTTGGGTTGGCCGCCGGCGGCATCAGTCAGGGGGTATTCGCGCTGTTCACGATGTACCTGCCCCCGCTGTTCCCGACACTGCTGCGCACGACCGGAGCGGGATTCTGTTACAACATCGGTCGAATTGCCGCGGGACTGGGGACCGTGATTTTCGGTGCATATTTCGGCGCCGACGACTCGCGTCTCGCCATCTTCTGGGCGGCGTTCCTGTTTCTGCCCGCGGCTGCTGTCGCACTATTGCTGCCGGAACCGCCGGATGAGGAGAGGCCCCTCACATGAACACGAACAGCGATTGCCGCGAATTCGGCTACGTCGCCGACGATCACTGGGCCAAGTTGCCCGCCGGGATCAGTTGGATGGAAGTGGCGGCGGTGGCCGTCGATTCGCGCGACCGGGTCTACGTCTTCAATCGCGGCGATCATCCGGTCCTCGTATTCGACCTCGACGGCAATCTGCTCACGTCCTGGGGCGAAGGCGTATTCGTCCGCCCGCATGGGCTGACCATTGGCCCGGATGACTCAGTCTACTGCACCGATGATTTGGGGCACGTGGTTCACAAGTTCACCCCCGACGGTCGGCTCTTGTTGACCCTCGGCACAAAGGGCCTGCCCTCGGACACGGGTGCCACGAGCATCGACTTCCGCACGATCACGCACGCTGGGCCGCCATTCCACTATCCAACCAATCTGGCGCTCGCGCCGGAAGGCAACTTGTACATCACCGATGGTTACGGGAACGCGCGCGTCCATTTTTTTGCGCCCGATGGCCGGCTGCTGTTCTCGTGGGGCGAGCCGGGCACCGGACCGGGCCAATTCCGCGTCCCGCATGGCATTGCCATCGACAAACATGGGACGCTGTTCGTGTGCGACCGCGAGAATAGCCGCATTCAGCTCTTCACGCCCGAGGGCAAGTATCTTTCGGAATGGACCGACGTCATTCGTCCGAGCCAGGTATTCATCGATAAGGCAGGCGATGTGTTTGTGGCCGAGTTGGGCTATCGAGCGGGAATGTGGCCTGGCACGAAGGCCCCCTCTCCCGATGCACCGGGTGGCCGCGTGAGCATCTTCGATTCACATGGCCGGCTCAAGGCCCGCTGGGGCGGCGGCGAGAATCCGTGCGCACCCGGCGATTTCTTCGCGCCGCACGACATCTGCCTCGATTCGCGCGGCAACATCTACGTGACCGAGGTTGTCTGGTCCGCCGGCGGCAACCGCGGCTTGGTTCCGGCCGACTGTCATGCCTTGCAGAAGTTTGTTCGTCAGTAGGAGACTCGACCGATGAAAGCTTGGCGGTTCTACGCTTTCAACGACATGCGGCTCGACGACATATCGGAACCGCATTGCGGGTCAGGGCAGGTACTCATCGAACCGATCTGCGTGCAGCCGAGCGTCACAGAGGCGCAACTCGCCAAGGGCATTCCGACGCTCGCCTATGATCGCATCAAGCGCCGGTTAGAGACGGATGCACCCATTCAACTTTTCGGTCACGAGTTTTGCGCGCGTGTTTTGCAGACCGGACCGCGGGTCCAAGGCTTCAAGGCCGGCGATCGCGTCGCGGCTCGGGCCAAGCTGCCGTGCGGCGAATGTTCGCTGTGCCGCAGCGAACGGAGCGACCTGTGTCGCCGCGGGCCGGTCATCGGCTTCGACCTGCCCGGCTGCTTCGCCGAGCGGGCGTGTGTGCCGGCGATTGCTCTGGTCCATGTCGACGACCGCATTTCGGACAGTGAGGCAGCCTGTCTGCAATCGCTCAGCGACAGCGTTGCCGCCGTCGAAACCGCTCAGTTGCAGATCGGAGATTCGGTCGCCATCCTCGGCCAGGGCAGCATGGGACTGGAGTGTTTGCAAGTCGCCCGTATCAGCGGCGCCGGCCGGATCATCACCGTCGATGTACGCGACGAGGCCTGCGCGATGTCGCGTGAACTTGGAGCCGACCACGCGTTGAATGCATGCTCGATCGAAGTGGTTTCAGCTATCCGCGAAACGACGGGCGGTATCGGCGTCGACGTCGTATTCGAATGTGCGGGCGGCAGCCCGAAGCAAGGGCTCGCCGGTCACCAATCATTGCTGCAAGCGATGGACGCCGTCCGCTCCGGCGGCAAGATCATCGGCGTCTCATGGTTCGGCGGACCGCTCGAGATCAACATCGATTTGTTGCGCGAGCGCAGCCTGCGCTACCTGTTCCCGGATATCAGCACGCAAGGGCATCTCGAACACACCGTCCGCCTCGTTGCCACCGGGCGCGTGCGCTTGAAGCCGACGATCACGCATGTCTTATCGGGCATCGAATCGGTGCCGCAAGCGTTCGAAATCACGGCGAACAAAGGCCAATTCAAGGCGATCAACCCGGCGCAAGTCATGATGAAGGCATAGGGTAATTCCGCCGACTCAATCTTGCCGCCGAATCATCGACAACGTGAACTTTGTCGCTTGATTATTGGTCACTTGCAACAAAGCGATCGGGTTTGACGGACGCACTTGGAGATGTAGAATGAGCCGCTGACTTGTTGAATCGGGCCGCCTTAGCACAGTGGTAGTGCACCGCTTTCGTAAAGCGGGGGTCCAGGGTTCGAATCCCTGAGGCGGCTTTGGACTTACGTCAAGCAGCTATTCCGGTTGCCACCTTATCGCCACCTTGAGGGCCCGCCGATTCGTTGGCGGGCTCTTTCGTTTTTCCGGTTGAGGGTCCGTAAATCGCGTCGATTCGACCGGCCGTGTCGCGTTGCTGACTCCTAACCCAATGGGCATAGCTCCGCATCAGGGTTTCAATGCTGTCGCCAATCCGCCGTGCCACGGTCGCGGGGTCTTCCCCGGCTGCGAGTAAGCGGCTGGCGTGTGTGTGCCGAAATGTGTGGAACTTCCGATATGGCACTTTGGCTGCGGCGACCAACGGTTTCCAGTCCTTCCGGATGAAGTTGGTTTTCTCGAAATAGGTTCCGTTTGACGTGGTGAAGATCGGACCGGCCAATTCACCCCCGTCTCCGTGATTCTTGAGGGCATCGACTGCCAGTTGAGGGAGGTCGATGATTCGCACTCCGTTCAACGATTTGGGCGGCTGTGTTGCGAACGCCCCGGCCCGATAGTCGAGCGTCCGGCTGATTGCGAGCGTCCTCGCTTCCAGGTCCACATCTGCCCACTCTAAAGCGAGCAGTTCCCCCTGCCGAGCCCCAGTCGTTGCCGCCAGAACGAACAAGGCTTCTAGTCGGTGGCCTGCCGCGGCCTTGAGCAGTGCCTTTACTTCGCCGTCTTCAAATACCTCAATTGCTTTGCGAATCACTCGCGGCTTAGCTGCCGACCGCGTCGGTGGGCTCACCACTTCCCCTTGCAAAGCGGCCCGCTCCATTGCACAGGCGAAGACTTCCGAACATTTGCGGATGTTACCTGCCGACACGCCAGCCTTGTGCAACTCGGCCCATGCTTTCGTTACCTGGCGAGCGTCTAACTTGCGAAGAGGAATTCCGCCCAACACCGGCTTTAGATGTAACCGGACGCAACGTTCGTAGGAGTCCCATGTCGAGGGTCGCACGTTCGGCTTGGCAACATCGTTGAGCCAATAGTCCAGGTACTCACCGACTCGGACCCGTTCAGCATCGGGCAGACGATTGTCACGTTCAGCTTCGCGTTGCTTTTGAATCGCCGCGGCTTGAGTCCTCGCACGGCCCTCGCGGTAGTGGACACCACCATTCGGCTTGAACCCGATCACAGCCCGCCATACCCAACAGTTCTTCGACCTGCTGAAAAAGACAGCCCCTTCGCCGCGGGCTCGTCTTCGTTGCTTCTTCTTCGTCGCCATACTGCTCCCCTTACTCTTAGATTGCCCTGCGTCAAATTCTTTACTTCCCCGTTTTCCGCTCACGCTTCCGTTGATTCGCTTTCTGTATCCGCCAGCCCTCGCGGGCATCCTCCGGATGTCGTTCGTTCCAAATCTGCTGGTGGCAGCTTGAACAAAGTGTCGCCCGCGATGGTCTGCCCGTCTTGGTACTCGGGAGCGGCTTTCCGCATCGCCCGCACACTGAACCGCCGACCGTAATGAAGTTCGGATCAATGGCCGTCGCAATCACATGCTGCCAGAATTGAGACAGGCTTCCGAATCCAATGAGTTGGTGCCCGGGCTCGGGGCAAAGAACGATTTCTAGTCGAAGGTCGTCCGAATACTCGCCGACCGCCTCAACGCGAAGCTGGCCGATGTACTTGGCGATCACCACCCGTACTGATGGCGGAATCGTCTGCCGGCGGATACCTGACTTGCGGCGATGCTGAACAACCCAACGCACCGCTTTCAGGTTGGTCCGGAACTCTGGCCACGCTTTACGCCAATCGAACATCGGACTCAGAAGATCCCCCTCGGCTTCATCCGGTTGCGGAACGATGAAAAAGAGCTGCGGGAGATATTGCTGGACCCACTTCAGAGCCTCCGCCGCAGTGGAATCTTCCGACAGTCCGTTCGGCTCATCCAACAAAAGGTCAAGATAACGCACTTCTTGTCCTTATAAAGAAAAGTCTTGTATTTTCATTATAGGACTGTCTCGGTATGTTCAAGGTCAGTTGAGGTCGTTCGCCCCGGTTCACTGGCAACGGGAGTCATCAATGACAGTCAGGCAACAGGACGGCGGGCAGGAATTGGTGTCCGAAGGGTGTGTCACCGTGGCAGAGGCAGCCCGGTTCCTGCATGTGAGCCGGGGCACGGTGTATGGCTTAATGAACTCGGGCAGATTGCCGTGGGTTCAGTTCCTCCAGCGGGGCCGACGCATTCCGCGTCGGGCACTTCAGGCACTTGCCACCTGCGGGCTTCGAGACATTACCAGTGGCGGCAATTGAAGCTCATGTCGGCCGTCGGCGTTTTGACAAATACACGTTGAAGGTTGAACAACATGGAATCGCCGGTCAACGCAACGACTGTATCAGCCCCCATGCGGGCAGACGAGCTTTTGGCGATGAATTTGCCTCCACTCAGGTGGGCAGTCCAGTATTTGCTCCCCGCGGGCCTAGTTGTTCTTGGCGGGCCGCCCAAAAGCGGAAAGAGTTGGCTTGCCCTGGGATGTGCCCACTCAGTCGGTTGCGGATCGCAATGGCTGGGTCAAGAAGCTGTAGCCGGCGACGCTTTGTACATTGGCCTCGAAGACACCCCTCGCCGTTTGCAGGAGCGGCTTCGAAAGTTTGACAATGACGGTGGGAAAAAGAGCCGGCTTCATTTGACTCACGAATGGCGGACAGGAGATGCCGGCCTCACGGCCCTTGACAGTTGGCTTGTTGGCCACCCAGACACGAAGGTAGTCTGCATTGATACTCTAGCCATTTTCTCAATGGGTCGGGTACGGAGTCGTGACATCTATTCGGACGATTACGAATCGATGCGGCGGGTGAAGGCACTCGCCGACAAACATGGCGTTTGCGTGGTGGCCGTGTCCCATACGCGAAAGCAACCCGCCAACGATCCACTTTGTTCTCTTATCGGCACCACGGGAGTAACCGGGGCCGCCGATGCGGTCTTTGTTCTTGATCGATCACGCGGAAGTAAAGTCGCGACTCTAACTATCACAGGACGTGATATTCGTGATCGAAGGATGGCACTGGAGTGGATACCGAACCAATGCCGCTGGGGACTCGGAGACGCGGTTGCCCTCTTACCCAGCGGTCGAAGGAGGATTGTCGAACATCTTCGGAGTCACGGTCGCTCGACTCCTTCCGATGTATCCGTCGGCCTGAAAATCGATCGAAGTGCGGCGAACAAATTGATGATCCGCATGGCTCAGGATGGGTTGCTCGTTGCTACCGACGGGGTCTATGGCATTCCGATTGAAAATGACACTGATGTCCCCGATGTCCCTCATGACGCATGCGACCCATCTGGATCGCGTTGTCCCCGTTGTCATCAGGACCATCGCAGACGCGATAACGATCCCCTCAGGGACTTGAGGGACGCGAGGGATGAAGCCGTTGCCGCGGACACAATCGACCTTCAAAGCCGGGGCGGGTGCTAAAGAAATCGGACGTTGCCCCCGCGGTCAATGGTCCCTTTCTGTGGATGGCAGAAAATGGCAGAGAAATCTCGGTTTCAAACCCTTGCTCAACTTGTCGCCGAAGGGTGCAAGCTTCGCGAAGCAGCACAAAGGGCGGAGGTCCCCGAACGTACAGCGTATCGGGTCGCAAAGTCCGACAGCTTCCGCCGGTTGGTCAAGCGTTACCGATCCCGCCTTTGGCGAGCGGTCGCCCACCAACTTGTTGCAGCGTGTCAGCAAGCTATTTCCACTCTGCAACGCATCGCTGGTGATGACGCAAAGCCGGCGTCGGCTCAGGTATCGGCGGCTGGCCGGTTACTGGAATCGGCGTTGCGTTTCCGGGAGGCCGCCGACGTGGAACGACGGCTGACAGAACTTGAAGCCAAGGTGAGCGATGCCACGGTCCATTAAGCGGCGTATCGAGTTATTGGAACGGCGGCCAACGCCGGGGCCGGCGAAAGGCCATCCCGGATGGCTCTTGGGTCAACTTGAACTGTTAGTAGAGGCGAACCATCCAATCACCGCCCCGGCCGCCTTCAAGACTTGCTGGGCGGCTTATTTATCAGCCCGCGAACAACTAGCATCCAGTCCTGGCCAGCCACCGCACGATTACCATCCGGAGTGGCCCGAACCTGAACGGCAGCGGGTTTGGATCGTTTGGGACGATCCTCGGCTCAATGCCTTCATTGACCCGATTTTGGAAATGCTTGTTGAGGCTGGCAAGGTCCACGCCCGCACAAGACCTTCCCCCTCCCCCCGCGTCTGAGAATCTGTTTTTGACCGATGTCGGGCGGCTCGCTGACCGGCTCGATATTGCGTGATTGTTTTTCGACAAAACTCGATCTCAACCACTGCGAGCATCCCGTTCGGCACACAATGCCGGTTCACAGACTGGCGATCCTCAGTCAAAACCTTTACTTGCTTGCCGCGTGGTCCGTCGACAGCGGCGGATTCCAGGGCACAATTTCCGCTTCCCAAGGGTGTTGCTGCCGGAGGCGACACGAGTACCGACCTTGATAGTTAAACAGCCGCAGAAGGCACAGTTCCAATGCCCATAGCCCGAGCGTCCAGACTTCTACACGGGCATCGTCGGTGTGACGATCAAACTTTTCCCGGTTCTTTTTCGTCGGGTGGGTGATTGTGTTTCGAACTCCGGTCATCGCCCGCGGTCCGTCTGACCAGTTTTCGGCCTTGGCTAACGCCGCAAGTTGATCGCACACGTCGGGAATTGAAGTCGGGATGTTCGCCCATCGGAACAGCAAGCGGATACGGTCTTCGGCAGGTAAACGATCAAATCCATCTTGGCTAACCCATCCTTCGGTTTCGACAAGGACGGCGGAGGCCAGCAGCTCGAACGCGGTCTGGGTCAGGACTATGGCCCCTTCAATTGAGCCGGACTGCTTATTCGCTTCGGTGTGCCAATGAATTGCAGTTTGAATCACGTCTCGCCAAACAGGATCTGACCATCGGGCGACGAATCCGGCGAACGGAGCGGAGAATGAATCCGCGTCACGCGTCTGAAGCCAGCTCTGGCGGAATCGGAATGGCTCGACTCGTCGGCAGTCCCACGCTTCCCAGGCCCTATGGCCATTAGCGTCATACCCGACTGGCAGGAAGGGACCGGTCCATCTCCCGGCGACGAAAGTAAAATACCATGCCAAGAGGTTTAACACTTCATCAGCGTTCTCAACCGAGAACGTCTTACCGTCCACGCGTTCGATCCTTCCGACATGTGTTACTCCGTAGCCGGACTTGGCCCGAAGCTCCGACCGAACCTGCCCCTCTTCAGAGACTTCGTCCAAGGTCACTCGCCATCCGTCTCCCATCAGTTCCGATCGTGCCGCTGCACTGCCTCCGTTGGGATAATTGATCGGCCGGCCGTGAGGGTCAGCGAAGTTTGGCAGCAGAAAATCAACCATGCTGACCGGCCCCGGCCGCGGACGGATAACCCTGGCACGAATTTGTCCGCCCCAAGCCACTAGGCTTCCTTTCGGTGTGTTGGACATACGTTCGACGAACAAAGCCTGATCGGGTATGTCGGTTCCATCATTTAGCCGAAGGGTGACTTCACCCAGCCCTTCAAAAATGCTCCGAAAAATACCCATCGATCGGATGTTGTCATAAGGAATGTCGCGGGAAGTCAAGCGGATCGATGGCGAAGGAAGCCATTCCAAGCTGATACATGTTTCGGCCTGTGCAGCAACGTCGGCCCTCAAGTAATGAACTACACCTTGTTCAAGGATGATTGGCCGGTTCGGATCCCCAACTTGGAACGGTGGATTTAGTGCTGCGGGCGGCTCCGGCGGAACAGCCGTTGCGAGCAAGTTGGGATCGTCCAAGTTGGGATCGTCGGTGGGCACGGATTGGCCTCATGAACCTGAAGTCGAACGAATCATCATCATCCAAAAAGGAGGCTTCAACAGCGTGTAAGGTTCTCTGAATCTGCCGGCGTAAACAAATTGACTCGCGATCACTTCAGAGACTTCAACAGATCATCAGCTTCGGCCGCGGCCATTGTCCCCGGGTACTTTTGAATTACGAGTTTGAGTTGGGTGCGGGCGGAGTCGTTGTTCTTTGCTCGGATGAACGCCTTAGCCACTCTCAACATTGCCGCGGAGTCCCGTTCGGCAATTGCGTTCGGATCCTTCTTGCTTTCCTTTTTGGGTGCTTCCTTGGCCGTTGGCTGATTCTTGGGCTGGGGCGGGCTCCAGCCCGCCGGTGCATCGTCCGGCAGGGGCCACTGCTTTTCGTACCGTTCCCAAATGGCAATGTCGTCCAACTGGCTCAGAGTGAGCTTATGCTTCTCCGCCAAGGCTTCCTTTGTCGGCTCCATTTCCGCTCTTGTGCCGTTGGGATTCCGGCTCATGAACCAGTCTTCGATCCACACATATTCGCGAAAGATTGCCCGTCGTTGATCTTCGGAAAGCCCAAGACGGGTTTCCGCTGGTTTGCCATATGTGGCGAGCAATTGTCGGTTGACTTCCTTGACGAGTGGCTTGCCCGGCTGTGCGAATAGGCGGGCTACCCATTTGCTTCCGTCTGTCAGTCGCTCCATATCCGTGTAGACGAAAACGACGACGGGGACGATCCATCGGTCGCCTTTGCGGACTCGTTCGGCCTCAATGGTCTTGGCTTGTTTGTCGAGAAGAGCCATAAGTCCGGGCTCGGATAGGTGGCCGGAGCACAGTGCCTTGATGGTGCCGCCGCCCATCCCCTTCTCATAGTCGTAATGGATGACCGCGGCGGGCTGCGGCTGGGGTGGCTGCTCGACCGGCTCAACGGCTCTTTGCGGGATGGCGGGCTGGGCTTTTGGCGGGTTCCCCACGGTTGCCACCGAATCGGTACGACTGGCGTCGCCACGCTCGGTAATGCGGCCGAAGCCCCCACAGCACAAGCACCCGAACAAACCAAACGCGAGAAGGCCGGCACAACCGATGGTGCCGCTCAAAAGCGTCAATTGCTCTTTTTTCATTTCTGGGCGTACGAAACGACGGAGCGGCGGACGCAAGGCCGCTCCAGCAAGCCCGGCCAAGAGCTTATCAGAACAGCACCTGGCCGCCGCCCCTTGCGGGGCGTGGAACAGGTGCTGCCTCTGATAAACACCGTGGGGTCGCCCCCACGTTTGGCCGGTTCGCTGAAGACAGCAACCCATGCTCACGCATGGTTCAAGTTGTAACGGGGCGATATCTGCCCCGGTGCTAAGCGCGTCGCTCCAAACACAATGAGATTCGCCCGGCAACATGCTGGGCTTGTAAGGAAGTGTACACGACCCCGCGACCGGGTACAGCTAGGAAGTAATTGGAACGTTGATGGGGCAAGACCTTACCGCGTTACCACAATCCGAACCGTGAAAGGCTCTCTGGCCGCTCGGGGGCCGGGTCCGAGATCAGGTCTTCCGGCTGCCCGTTGAAGCCGCATGCCTTCAACACAGCGGGAACCTCATAGAAACGGAAGGGAGCTTCGGCGATTTCGTCGCGGAGCTGTTCAAGCTTTTTCCACCGGTGACGGCTTGTAAACGTTCCGTATGCCTGCCCCGCCGCGATCAACTCCCAAAGAGCTTTCTTCGTTTTGCATGCCTGGACCTTGGTTCGCCATTCTGGTCGAAACCGTTGAGTTACCGCAGCGATGATCTTGCCGTGGTACTCATCCCGCTTGCGTCGGTAATTCGCTTCTTCAGCCAAGGTCGTATTCAGCACCCAGCCACGCCGGTCTTCTGCATCAGGTGTTCTCACAACGACCGTTCGATCATAGGTGTAGATCGGCTCGCACCGCGGGCAGAGCATCACCCACTCTTCATGGCTTGTTCCGAAGAACATGCTGTAGCTATTGCTGCGGTAGGCGAATTGTCCTTCGCCGCACGGGCAAGGATGAAGAGACTCGTGTTCCCATGTAACCGTCGGCATGACCGCACCCTTGACCGGCTCGAAAGCTACGCACGCTTGCCGTGCAAGCACACGTCCAACCAGACGCCGAAGCTTCCACTGTCACCACCGCCCCGGTCCCATCCTCCCCGGACGTTGGCCCGGCATGGAAACTCACTCCCGTGGATCCGCTCTCGCCGCAGCCTAGCTCGGAAAATTCTGGCGTTCTCTCGTGACAGATAGCCAACGGTCAGGCCCTTGATTTCCACGCGGACGGCTTGGGCGTCGTGCGGATTGCCATCGTCCAGTAATAACACGGCGGCAATTTCCAGGTCTTGGCTCTTTCGCGTTCGACCGCCACACACTCGCTCAAGCTCCCTTTGGTAATGCGATTCGCCGACAATTTCCAAATTGAATCGCCCGCCGCCGTCCATCCACCGCGGAACCACACCATGCGACTCGACATCGGCCGCCCGCTCATCACGGGCGATTTGCTCGCGGCGTTCTCGATCCCGTTCCCGTCGTTCCTCCGTGGCACGTTCCCGCTCAGCACGGCGGGCTTCACGCTCCGCTCGCAATTCATCCTGATAGTTAAGCCATGCTTCCTTGGCGGCTGGGAGTTGGTCGGTCAAATCTGCCCGACGGCTATCAAGCTCAGCATCCGAGCCGGCCAGCATGAGTCCAGCACCGGCAGCGAAACAAATGACAGCCCCGGCGATGGCAAAGCCGATCGTGGTGACGGTCGGCATTCCGATAACATATCCGAACGCCAGCAACACGCCGAACAGGGCCGCGGCCGGAAACATCATGCAGCAGACCCGTCCGGTGGGCGAAGGCCCGACGCCAGTAAGGTCGACTACCCGCCGAGAAGCTTGTCTAAGCCGAATTAGACGAAGGGTGCGGCGAAGCCGAGGATAGGTCAGCAGGGGCGGCGGGGCGGCCATGTGAGTTCCACGCTTACGGCGAGTCGACCGAAGATGTATGGCGAGTATATTCGACCGGGAAGCCGCGAAGGTAAAATACTTGACCCGTTGAGGCAGCGGCAGGAGATGGGACGGAAGCCCGCGGCTGCAATCGTAGCGAACCAGTTAATGCAGGCGGCAGTCCGTCAGAGTAATGGTCGAGTCAACCGCACGGAATCCGACGGGCAGAAATGTTGAGCAATCAAATGGCACCTGCTTCCGAAATCGTCGTCCGCCACGAGTACGATCGCAAGCCGGTTTGGGACCGGATTCGCGGTCGCAAGTCGGTGTTCCTCGATACCAACGTGTGGATTGACATGGCTGATGGCAAACTCGACGCCGCCAAGCCGATTCGCGAGAAACTGACCGAGTTGGTCGGTGCCGGCGTACTTTTCTGCCCACTATCTCGGACAATTATTTGGGAACTCTTCAAACAGGCCAAGGACTCGCGGCTGCGGACCGGCGGGCTAATGGAATCCCTAAGTCTGAACGCGTGCTTCACGCGACCGGAGGAGATATTCGCTTGGGAGTTCAGTGTGTTCTTAAAAAGACTCGCCAGCCGATGCGATGAGCAGTGTGAGCGACACATGCTGTTTGTTCCCGTACTCGGTCATCTGACTTCGTCTTGCAGCTTGAAATATGCTGCCGACTCGCCGGCTGACTACGTCCGAGAATCATCGAAGATAATCTTTGACGCTCTGAGTCGCATGTCTCTTACGGACCTGCTAAAGCTCGACACGGAAGTGATTTCAGAGTTCTTGAGGGCGGCTCCGGCTCCGCCATACCAGCGGGAAGCCGAGTTCTTTAGAGCGTTCGCGAAGGGCGACCGGGATAAAGTTTGGACATACGAAGCGGCCGTCGTGTCAAAAAACGTTGTCGAGCCGATCATCAAGAATCTTTCGGCAAGCGATGTCGTAACGCTGCACGCCTTCATCGGCACAGCCCCGAAAGATAAGTACGGTGGCATTCTGCCGACCCTGATGCCCCGGCTTCCTGCTGTTTGCAATCACGTCGATGTAATGGCTCTGGCGTCCGAGGATCCAAACCGAAAGGACCGACCGTCGGACTTCTACGACCTAGATATGCTGCCGGTTCCCTTGGCCTACGCTGACGTATTCGTTTCCAGAGATCGGCGGATACGCGATATGCTCCAGAACCGCGGGAAGCTCTTGCATCGAAACCGCTGCCAGTTCTTCTCCGATTATGCGGCTTTTGGCGATTGGCTGGGGAATGCTGGTATCGCCTGAAACTGTTGGTCAAATTGTTGACCCCGAAACCGGCGTGTCCATTGGCTGCGGTTCTGTGTTGAGTCGGCCCGGGTTTGGAGCAGCAATGGACAACTCCGACTGTTTCGCGGGGGCTTTGAACGACTGTTCGCCCGAAATTAGCGGTGAACACTATACGTCGAACTTAATCCTCCGCCGCGTTTCGCGTGGCAAGCCGAGCGTATTGGTAAAGAACCTGCCATTTCAGCCGCCCGAAACGCTCCAGCACTTCGGGATCAGTAGCTTGGTTGCCAACGTGCTTTGCCGCGAACACAACTCCCGGCTTTCCGGTTTCGACACTGAGGGTGGCAAGTTGTTCGCCGCACTGGACGACATTGACCAACAGGTGTCAACTGGCGGGGCTGGCGACTCCGCCTACGAAGTAAATGGAGACATGGTCGAACGCTGGCTGCTCAAGACGCTGATCGGAAGCCTGTTCAGCGGTAACCTTCGTCTACCCGATGGACGAGCAAAGTCGGTTCGCCCGCCAGACGAGTATTTGGACATGTTGTTCCGGACGGGAGAGTTCCCTGCGGGGTGTGGCCTTTATTTGACCGCCGCAAGACCGAATCAGGTGTTAAAAGGCTCTCCCACGGTCTTCACGATGGAGGCCGAGCCAAGTGCGGAAGGAAATGTGATTGGCCTACACGTGGGTATGTTCGGTTTCGATTTCTTCTTAGCACTTGTGCCCGTACCTGATCCCCGTCCGAAACACTTGGCCGATGCTACGTACCGACCCACGGGATTGCTTTTCGTCACCAACACTGGCCGAAAGGAAATCCGGTTTCAGTGGAAGGCGGGGTCCGGCCAAGTCGTGGGCGTCAGGCACGTGGGTACAGACCATGCGACCCGAGAAGAACTCGGCATTCCAGACAACCCGAAACGTCGACGGTGATCGGACGTGGTGCGGTGCTACTGACTGCAAGCAAGGCCCCGGCGAGCCACCTTACCGCCACCTTGACCCGTGATTATCCATGAACGCCGTTGAACATCAGGTTAACAAAAACCCAATGTTTTACAGCGTCCACGGACACCCTTGAACATCGGCAAAATGGACCGGAATGCTTTCGTAAAGCGGGGGTCCAGGGTTCGAATCCCTGAGGCGGCTTTGATGAAGAACGCCACAAGGACAACAACTTGTGGCGTTCTTCATGTCGGGCGATTCGGCGGTCAGTTCTTGTTTGCACCACAGTTTGCACCATGTTCGCGCCGGACGGTTTTCGGTCAAGCTGCTTCTCGGGTCGGCACGTCAAAAACCAAAGTAGTAAGCGTGATTTCCTTCTCTGGGTCCGATGGCTTGGCCAAAAGATATTGCCCGCGATTCCCAGGCTCGAAGCTGATGGTCTTCCTGAACTCAGCCCGCTTGCGAACGACTTCATCCATCTTCCGCTCGACCGCCGTGCTGTCCATGTTGCGGTTGAAGACCAGGATGGCGCACTTACAGTCTCGCCAGGTCAAGTAGCTGAAAAGCTGGTCCACGGCTTTATCGAAGGCGGACGGCCCCGTCCAGACCTTGCATTCTGCGATGAAGATGTTCTGTCCTTCCGACCTCAGCAAGATGTCCGTCTTGCCAGCCCCGTTGAACGATTCCCCTGTTACCTGACCCTGGAAAACCGCGTTAAGCGATACGAGCAGGTGGTCGCGAATGGTCTCCTCATCTGCTCCTTTGAACGACTGCGGCGTTCGCTCCATCACCATCGCTGCATCTTTCAGCGTGGTCAGAATAACCTCGTACTGGTGTTCAGGCAGGATTTGCGGTCGGCCCACTGTGGCCTGCGGAAGCCACTTTCTGAGGGCGACAACTGCCTTTTCGGCATCCGTCGCCATGCGGCCAGTGTAGTCGTGCTTGTTAAGGTGTGAGAAGTCATCCAGTCGGCAAATCTCGACAATCAAGCCGTCCAGCAAAACGGCGTATGCATCCGGCTCGCTCACCAGTGCATTGATAAGGTCGGTTGCGACGTTCTTCTTTGTCTGGTTCCAGTTGAGTCGGTTGAGTACCTCGGGAGCAGGAACCGCTGCCCGCACAAACATCTGAAAGTCGTTTTGGGTCCAATAGATGGCGGTGAGCGCGGTTTTCAGGGCCATCAAGGCGGCAGGTGATGGGCTCTTCACATGACCCTCGTGCTGAGGCTGAGGTACGGCGATGAAAACGCCGCAGTCAGAAGTAAAAGCCGCCGACCAGTGTCCCACGCACCTTCGCCCACTCGGCCGCAGACGCTACCTGGTCGGGGCATTGTGATTGTATCGCCTCCTGCTCACGTCGCCGCCAGGCGATACTTCTCCATCGCCTTGTAGGTGACGGCCCTGAGCAACTTCCAATCCGGAAAGATGTCGTCACCAACTTCGTGTGGGCGCGCTTTTTTCATCGCGTTGAGCCAAGCCGTCCACAAAAGACGGTCGATTATTACCACATCTTTCGTCGGCTCGCTCGCCTCGACCTCTACCCCCCAGAACGGGTCTCGCCTGTCGAATGGCTCGGTCTGGCTGGCGACCTTCCATCCGTCCTCGCGGAGCGCTTGCTTTACTCCACGCAACGCGCCTCTTTCTCGCCCACACAAGACCACGTGAGCGGGGCCATTCACGTAGGCGCCGACAAACTCGGCCCGGTCCGAAAGCCTACGGCTTGTAGCTGCCACCTTCTCGATGGGCCTTCTCTTTGCGAAACCAGCGATTGGCGCCGGCGGGAGTTTGCCGCCCTTCCAGACGACTGACGTCAACTGAAGAGCATCGGGGACCTTGCCGGTCATGCGGGATGCCAGAGACAACTGAACCTGAACGCCGAAGTAAGCGATGCCGTTGCCCCAAGTGGGGTCGACGACCCGGTCGTTCGCATCCACACCCCATGCGTGGTGACGAAGCATCTCGGGACCTGAGTACGGGTCAGTCTCATTCTCAAACCCGTACGCTAGGCCCTCGACGTAGCGAAGTCCCTTGTTATGAATCGCCAACATGGTCGCGTTTGCGAACGCGTATCCGGGCGCCAGCTTCTGCGCCATGGGGTAGTTTGTCGGTATCGGCTGCGCTTCCCAAAACCTCCCGTGCTTCAGCAAGAACTCCTGCATGACGCCGTCGTACGGGAAACCTCCTCGGAACCCCACAGAGTCCTCGGTCCGGATGGCCTTCTTCATTTTCCGCTCGATAGCTCGCAGCAACGGTCTCCTTGAAGGGGTCAAAAGAAAGAGGGCGGTCTCCAACGCGGAGACCGCCCTCGCAAAATCCCATTCCCAGCCCGGAAGCCCTCCGTCCTCTCATCTTCTCATTCGTTCCAATGCGTCCTTGCCCGAGGTGCCGTAAGGCAGGTGCTCGAAAATCCAGATGTCTCCAAAGAGGTTCAGTACGTCAACAATGTCCTGTTGGTCCGCCTTCGAGAACTCGCCGAAGTCAAAATCCGGTAGGTGGCTCCTGACCACGGCCAACTCGGTAAGCCTGAACGCTCGACCGATTTGTGGAATTCGTATTTCCTCGCCCCGATAGTCGGGTGGCCATCGACCGGTCAGCAGCAATTCAGCAATTTTGCGCCCAGTGTCCCTCTTCTGGTTGAGGTAATCAAGTTTGAGGCGCGGATTCGAGTTCTGGTATCCGGGAGAGGGCTTGCCGTCGACAGCGCCGTGACCGAAGGCTCGCACTAGTGCTTAATCACACGCCAAAGTTAGGGTAGCACTGGGCGTGGGGATCGATCAAAATGGCGGCGACCAAGGAGGGTCGCTGTCATGCCGAAGAAGTATGTCGTCCGGCTTGCGGATGAGGAACGTCAAACCGATGGGGTTGAGATCGGGGCTGTAGCCGGGCAAGGGGATGATCGCGATAGCCAAGTCGGCAGCGGTTTGTTGCACGAACTTGGCGCGATGCCACGGCGCGCCGTCCCAAACCAGGACCACGCGGCGGCCCGCGGGTTCGA
>DATANR010000135.1:0-17663 GCA_036266155.1 Gemmataceae bacterium
GGCGTAAGCCGCCCGATTCTGTCATTATCGGGCGGCTTACGCCGCTCCGCTCGCCGCCGTTGCATTTACGCCAACTTGACCTCAAAATCGCCGACCGTCGCCGTCGGGTTCTTGCTCGTCACCTTGATGACGGGGTTCTTCGCCGTCACCGACGTGATCTTCGAGTGCGCGAGCACGCCGAATTTCTGGTTGCCATTGGTGCTGTTGTCGGTCGTCACCGTGCCGATCGTGACCTTGCCCACCTGGTCGGTGGCAATGACGGAGTTGGTCAGCGTTCCCTTGACAGTGACCGAGCCGATCTTGAAGCCGGGGGCGAAGATGCCGCTGGCCATGGGGTCCAGGGGGTCCGTTGGCGTGAAGGCCGAGTAGATCGTGCTGTCGATCAAGTTGCCAGCCGTGAAGGAACCGACGCCGCCTTGAAGGTTGAAGTGGCTTCCGGTCACCGAGCCGGCAAAGCTCGCTGACGTCAGCGACACGGGCACGGAGCCGGTGAGCGTCACGTTCGTGCTGAAGTCGCCGACGATGGCGAGCTTCTTGTCACCGAGGATCTTGAGCGAGCCGACCGATGGGGCGTTGAGTATGCCGTGTGTCCAGCGGGCGGCGGAGAGTGATGAGATCGGCGTCTTGATATCAATCGTCGTTCCGTCGTCGATCACGTGGGCCTTGATGGCCGTCTTCTGCTTCGGATCGACCGACGCGTCCGCCATCACGTCGGCGCCGTTCTTGATGTCGTGGACCGTCAGACCTCCGAGCGCTCCCGTCAGTTCGATGCCATGGCCGAAGGCGCCGATCAGGTCGCTCAACTTCGCCGTGATTCCGCCGATGCCCGAGCCGACGATGCTGCCGATGTTTACGAGGCCGTCGCTGCCGGTCTTCGCCTTCTTCACCGTGATCGTCAGCTTGCTCTTCTTCGGGTCGGTGCCCGAGAGCCGAATCTGATCGATGGGGCCCTTGCCATCCAAATCGAGATCGAGAACGAACACGCTCGCCGTGCCGGGCCCGGTGAGCTTGACCGTGTAGGTATCGCCATCCTGATCAGTGAAGTTCGGCCCCGGTGTTGGATCGTGACCGATGACGCGGAAATTCGTCGGCCCTTGAACGATCGCGAAGCGCGTCGTGGGGAAGTCGATGCCCGAGATCTGATCGAAGGTTCCGATGACGGACGGATAGGTCAACAGCGTGAAGACGTCGTTCATGCCGGGATCGAAGGCGTTGACCAAACTGAGATTGAGTTGGCCGCCAAGAGTCGCGACGCCCGTGACCGCAAGTTGGTCGTAGGATACGCCAGCGACGTTGCCGCCGATCTCGATCGCCAGTTCACCCGCGGCCGTCTGCGTGTACGTCCCTTGCACGGTGAGCCGGCCGGTCGTCGTGCCCGGCGCTACCGTGCCGGCGTTCGTGATGTTGCCGACGATGGTCCCGGCGCCCGTGAGCGTGCCGCTATTGGTAACCGGCCCGGCACTCGTGAGCGTGCCGAGGACCTTGGCCGTGCCGTTGGCACCGATCGTCAGGTTCGGCACACCCACGTTGCCCGTGGCCGTCAACGTGCCATCGACATTCACAGTCCCGATTCCGCTGACCGCGCTGCCGTCATCCAGGAAGAAGTTGCCGGCGAAATCGAGATTGGCCCCGTTGGCCAGTGTGATCGACCCGGTGCCGCTGCCGACGCCGAGGCTCAAGCCGTTGTGGAGCAGCTTGAGCGTGCCGTCGTTGATGAAGGCCCCGGCACCCGTGAAATTGTTGGTTGCTTCGGCCGAATCGACCTCGATGATGCCGCCGACAGCGTTCGTGAGACTGGAAAACAAGTCCATGCCGATCCCGTCCGTGGCTGTCGGCGTCACTGGGTTCGCCCGGTGAATTTCGAACAGGCCGCCGGCGAGATTGTTAAGCGTGCCGGCAACGGTCAGATCGAGGCTGCCGCTGCCCGTCCATGTGACCGTGCCGGCATTGTTCAGGGTACAGCCTGCGATGCCGATCGTTTGATCGGTCAGCAGATTGATCTTCCCACCCGCCGCATTGTCGATCCGGGCCCCGCCGGTCGATTGGATCGTGGCGGGCTGCGTCGTCGACACGTTGATCACACCGCCCGACTTGTTGGTCACGAGAGCACCGCCCGACATCACAATGTCGCCGCCGCCGGTCCAGTTCCAGGTGCCCGCATTGTCGATCGTGCCGCCGCTGATTCCAACATCCTCTGCCGATGGGATCGCAACTGTCGCGCCCGCTTGATTCGTCAAGGAACTGCCGGCGCCAAAAAAGAGGTTGTTCAACGGTACGGCGCCGACCGGCACCGAACGATCGATCGTGAGCGAACTGCCGGGCAGATTGATGAGATTGGTTCCGCCCATGAGGCGCACGTCGCCGGTGCCCGTCCAGTTGATCGCACCCGCGTTGTCGACCTCGCCGCCGATGATGCTCACCGGTTCCGCGCTGTCGATCACGATGGTTCCACCGGCGGCGTTGATCAGCGGCACGCCGCCGAGTTGCAGATCGTTGATTGCGGCCGTCGACACTGCCTTGGCCCGATTGATCTCAAAGGTGCCCGTGGCGTCGTTAAACAGCGATGCGCCATTTGCCAGGTCGAGGCCGGCGCTGCCGGTCCAGCTCAGAAGACCGGAATTGGTGAATTGCCCATTGCCATCGAGTGCCAAGGGCTCCGCCGTGCTCAAGTGGAAGCTGCCCAGCGCGGTCGTCTGCACAATCGCGCCGCCGGCGAGGTTCAACGTCGTCGCGCGATTGTCGAGCGAAGCGAAGCTCACCTGCACGGCCGCCCCGGTGCTGCCGTTGCCGAAGATAAATAGGCCGTCCGTGAGCACGTTGCCGGCGCCCGCGCCGTGCGTCGCCCCGGCGGCGTCGAACTGCAGGCCAGCAATGCCCAGGGTGTCCGGTGTCGCATCTTCGCCGAGCCCGATGGCACCGTCGTTATCACGATCAGTGAAAACGTGGATGTAATCCCAGATCGGATCGTTGGAGTCGATACGCCCGTCGCTGTTCCGATCGAACGCGTTGAGAAGCTGCCATGCATCCGTCGCGATGCGATCTTGCCCGTCGGACGTGCGCAGGCGCATTCCGGAGGAGAACATCACGAGGCCGTCGAGCGGTTGATCGGCATAGTCGCGGAAGTCGCCCAGGCCAAAGTTGCGAACGCCAGTCGCGTCGATCAGAACGAAAACGTCATCCGGATCAACCTTGACCCAGTTGAAATTGCCTGGCTGGCCGGTGAGCAAGTTGGTTGTGACCGGCGTGGACAGCGCGAAGCCGTCGTTATTCTGATCGAGGAGGATCGGATCGAATCCGCGGGCAATGTTGCCGGCGCCGGCGTTGATGAGGATATGGCCATCGAGCATTTTGACGTCGGGGCCGCGCACTTGCCAGTCTCCGCCAGCCGCAATCGTGGTTGTCCCGATTCCACTCAGCGTTCCGCCGGCCCACATGAAGCGCGTCACGGAGAGTGTGCCGCTTGCCGTCAACGTGCCGCCGTACATGTCGAGACTGCCGACGCCATCGACGGCCGACCCGAGGTCGATGGTACCGGAATCGATGACGGCCGCGTCGACGACCGACGGCACGCCGGCCGGGCTCCAGTTAGCCGGATCGTACCAGTCGGAGGAGTTGGCGCCGGTCCAGTGATAGGTGAGCGGCGCCGTTGAATCGCCGATGGGACGGGCGAACCAGTAGTTAGCGGCCTGTCCGGTCGTGCCATCGGTGCGAGTGAATTCGCCGTCGCATCGACGGTTATTGAAGTCGTCGGCACGCGACGGCGGATTGGTGTTTACCAGAATGTCGCGTACGACCGACGAGAGCGATTGTATTTCTCCGGGTTGAATCGCGCCATCGCCATTGGCATCCGTGTACAGCTTGAGTTTCGAAAACACCGGGTCGCTGGCATTGATGCGGCCGTCCTTGTTGGAGTCGAACAAGGCGAGCATCTGCCAACCGTCGGTAATGCGCGCTTCCGGCTGACCGGGCGGCGTGATGCGCAAGCCGTCTTGGATTAGCACATCACCTGTAACGGCCAGGCCCGCGAAATCGTGGATCTGATAGCCGATCGCGGCGAGCGCGTCGGCATCGACCATCAGGAAGGCATCGTTGCTGCCAGGTTGCGTCCAGCGGCTGTCCTCAGGCTGGCCGTTGAACAGGCTCGTGGTCGTCGTGCCGCTCAGGTCGAGGCCATCGCCACCGAGATCGAGAACGACAGCATCGAGCGTCTGCTGCGTCGGATACAGTTGTGGAACGACGGCCACCGATTGTGCGAACTCGGACGTATTGCCAGCCGGATCGGTTGCTGTCGCCGACACGACATCGCCGGCCGCGATGCCGACGGGTAAGACGGCTGTGAAATCGGCATGGCCATCGGCAGCAGTCGTGACCGTGAGAGTGCCGAGCGGCGTCGCGCCGGGGCCGTAGCCGCTGGGCGCAGCCATTGGGCTGGCGAAGAACTCGAGCACAAACCCGGTGCTCGGCGTCGAGTCGAGAGAACCGGTGATGGTCGTCCGTTCCGCGTGGCCTGTGACCGTGTTGATGACCGGATAGTTTTGCAGACCGTTCGGCCCGGTGTCGGCGTCGAGTGGATCGTTGGCGGTCACGCCGTCGCCGTTGAGGTCAATGTCAAGTTGGCCATTGCGAAAAACGGCGTTCCCGCGAATGGCATTGTCTGCGCCCGAGCCTTGGATCGTGATCCCGGAACCAGTGTTGAACGCGATGCGGTTTTGTGCATCGGGTGTGCTGCCGCCGATCATGTTGCCGACGGCCGAGCCGACGAGTGCGATGCCATTGCCGCCGTTTGGCTGACCGAGCGCACCGGTCGCGTCGGTCCCAATAAAGTTCCCCTCGATCGTATTGCCGCCGCCCGCGATCACGATGCCATCACTCGAGAAGCGCTTGATGATGAGACCGCGAATCGTCGAACCGTCGCCGAGCACGTTTAATCCCACGCCGGGCGCGGCGGTCCCATCGAGTTCAACAAGCACGACGGCGTTGTTGCCATGAGCTAACGTGTTCGGACTGGCAGCGCCTTGCGTGTAGCCGTCGATGTGCACGGCCTCGGTAATATCGGGCAATGGCGACAGAAGGTCGATGGTCTGCACGCCACTGCCGGGAATGGCGAAGTTGATCGCGTCCGGACCGGCGTGCAAGTTGGCATTGTCGATGGCCGCGCGCAGGGAACCGCCGCCGCTGTCGCCAGTGTTGGTCACCAAATACGTGGTCGGGACACGACGGTCTTCGAGGTCTTGTACGCGGAGTCGAGTAGACGGCCGCCTTGGCTTACGGCGAAAAACGTTCACAGGCTAGTCCTCGACGGCGAGAGAGGTTGCAGTCGACATTGTTGGCGAGTCACATCTGAGTTTAACCGACGCCTCGGCGGACCAAAGGCTATTCGTTCGCGACTTTCCATTGAACCGCACGATCGGAACAATGTCAGATTCTATATGAAATACGCCTAAGACATTGCGGGCAAGCCTCTTGCAGCAAACTGATCCCTGGAGTCCAATTATGAGAAATACGTTCAGGGGGGTGTGTGACGCGTGAACGTATCGTATTCGCGTTGTCAGCGGGCTATTGATCCGACGAATCGATTGACCCGAGCGATTGCGTGAGTCAGGCCAGCAAGTCCTGGATGACCGTGCCGCGCGAGATCGGCATGGGCCGATTGAGCCGGTCGCGAATCTCGGTCGCCGGGTCGATGCCGAGCAGGTCGAAGACGGTGGCGGTCACATCCTCCGGCCGCGCCTGGCCGAGCGATGGGTAGGCGCCAATCTTGTCCGACGCTCCGTAGATGTACCCGCCCTTGACGCCGCCGCCGGCCATGACCGCGGAGTAACACTGCGGCCAGTGATCGCGGCCCGCCAACTTGTTGATCCGCGGCGTGCGACCGAATTCGCCCATCCACAAGACCAGCGTGTCCTTGAGGAGGCCGCGCTGATCGAGATCTTGAATCAGAGTAGGCAGCGTTTGGTCAGTGATTGGCAGTAGATAGCTCTTGAGAATGGGGTCCATCGGCTTGTTGTCAAAGCCGTGAACGTCCCAGCCGCCCTTCGGCCCGCCGATTGATTCCGACAGGTAGACGTTGACGAACTTCGCCCCCGCCTCCACAAGCCGACGGGCGAGCAAGCAACTCTGGCCATAGGTCGTGCGGCCATAGGCGTCGCGCAAGGACTTCGGTTCTTCTGATAGATCAAATGCCTTCTTGAACTCCTTGCCCGTGAGCATGGTGACGGCCTTCTGATACGACTCGTCGATTCCGTGCGCGACGGCCGACTCTTCGAGGAGATGCGTCTGATCGTCAATCAGCTTGAGAACTTCCTTGCGGCTTTCCATGCGCTCCGGGCTGATCGTCGCCGGTAGCGACAATTCCGGCAGGCGAAAGTCGGCAGCAGCCGGGTCGCGGGTAAATAGAAACGGGTTATGCGACTTACCCAGAAAGCTCGCATGCTGTCCCGGCGTGATCGACCCATCGCGAATCACGTGCGGATAGGCGACGAACGTCGGCACACCCGTGCGCGCCGGCGCGAACTTGTCAACGATCGAGCCGAGCGCGGGGAACAGATCGAGCGAATCACGCAGGCGCTGATCGTCGGAGGGCGGTGCGACGCCGGTCAAGCTGTAGTAGGCCGCCGAGTTGTGGTTCTTCATCGTGTGCTGAAGACAACGCATGACGGTCAGCTTGTCCGCGATGGCAGCCGTCCGCGGGAGCATCTCGCAGACCTGCAGTCCGGGCAGCTTGGTGGCGATCGGTTTGAACGAGCCGCGCACCTCGGCCGGCGCATCCGGCTTCATGTCAAAGGCTTCGTGTCCGGGCGGTCCGCCAAATTGATGCAGAAAGATGACGGCCTTGGCGCGTGCCTTGTGCGTGCTCTCGGCCCGGAGCAGTTGCGGCAGCGAAAGGCCAAGGAGGCCGGCGCCGCCGAGACGGAGAGCGGTGCGACGGTGCGGGGTCACGGTGATTTCTCCTCGGCCCCTTGCAGCCTGGCCAATTGCTCGCGCAGACGTGCGGCCTCGGCGACAGCAGCATCGGCCCGTCGTTTCTCTTCGTCGGCCCGCCTCTTCTCTTCGTCAGCCCGCCGGCTTTCTTCCTCGGCGCGCCGCTTCTCCTCGTCGGCACGCCTCTTTTCTTCCAGAGCATGTCGAATCTCCGCCTCGACCGGCACGGGAACCACCCTTCCGTCCAAGCGAAAGAACCGCAGCCACGTCGCCTCGTCGCGGACGAATTCGCCGTCCCATTTCCCGATGAGCAGTCCTAGCTCATCCGACAGCAGCCGCCCATTCTCGTCGGGGCGAATGGCGACGTAATTCCGACCGTCACGCCGCCAGCCTTCGAGCAGTTTGGCGTCCGGGTCGTAAATGAAGTAGTTGCCGACTTTCAACGTATCGCGATAGATCTTGAATTTGGCTCCATGATCCTCATCGCGCGTGGACGGCGACGACAATTCGATCACCACGTTGGGCGTTCGCAGATCCTCCTCCCAGACAATCCAGCAATCGCGGGTCGGTTGCCGCGTCGTGTCCCAAACGAAAAAGAAGTCGGGGCCGCGGAAATCAAGGTTTCGAGCTTGCTTCGGACTGTAATAGATGAACGCGTTGCCACCCACGTAAAAATCATCGCGATCGCGCAAGTGGTACTCCACCTGGTCGATCAGCAGGTTCATACATTTGCGGTGCCAGATGGTTTCCATGGGCACGCCATCGTCGGTAATCAGGTTCAGGGACTCCAACTCAGCCAACACGCGGTCGGCCTGATCCCGATGGATGTCCGGTACCACCGTCGGCGTGCTCATCTCTCACCTCCGCAGCAAAAATTCCTTCGCATTCACCAACCCCCACACGATGTCTTCAACCGCCGCCCGGCGATCCTTCGCCTTGCCAATGAATCCTACCAGTTTCATCATCTCGCCCTCGGTCGGCCGACGGCTCAAGGCAGCCAGATAAAGTTCTTCCACGATCTCGCGGTCCGACCGCCCGCTTGTCAACGCTTTACCGATTCGATTGTCCGAGTCGGTCAGCATCTCCTGCAGCATGTCACCGGTCAAAAGTTGGAAGGCCTGAACCAGGCCCATGTCGTCCGAACGTTCGCATTCGCAGGTGAGCAAGCGCTCCGGCTTGCCAAACGCTTTCAGAAAACGTTCGGCCTGGCCGCCCTTGCGGCTGCGGCGTTCCTGACCAAGTGCGGCGACTTGGCCAGCTCGCGTGCCGGCCGGGTAGCCGTCAAATCTCGGCCGCGACCCCGTGACCTGAGCGACGGCATCCAGGAGTTGCTCCGCTTCCAAAGGCCGCACGATTGCCTTCGAGAAATGAACTTCGTCTTCCGCGTTGGTGCCCGCCGGGTGCGACGATACTTGATAAGTGCGCGACGTCATGATCAAGCGCACCAGAGCACGGAGGTCGAAATGGAACTTGACGAATTGTTTGGCAAGCTCATCGAGGAGCGGCTCATTCACGGCCGGATTCGAGCCGCGAAAGTCGTCGATGGGCTCGACGAGCCCACGGCCCATCAGGTGATACCAGACGCGATTGACCTGGGCTCGCGCGAAAAACGGGTTTGACGGATCGGCAACCCAATCGGCAAGCGCTTGCAGGGGGTCGCCGTTCGGGCTTGATTGCTCAGAACCAAGCAACCGTGGGATCAGCGTCTCCTTCGAACGCGGGTGCTTGAGGCCGCTTTCCCGTGCGAGGTAGACGAGTTGCTCGCCGTCGAATTCATGCAGATCGAACTTGTCGCGGCGGCTATTCTCAACGACACGGTAATTGATCCTGCCGAAGAACGCGGCGAATTGGTGATAGTCATCTTGCGTCCAGCGCTCGAACGGATGGTTGTGGCATTTGGCGCATTGCAAGCGGACACCGAGGAATACCTGAGCGACCGCTTCCGCCCGAGCGTAAGGCTCGCGCAGAGACCGATACAAATTGGCCGGCGGGTTCTGATACGTGCTTCCGCGCGCGGCGATCAACTCACGGGCGAACTCATTAAGCGGCTTACCCACGTCGATGGCGTCGCGTACCCACTGGTGGAACACACGAACGCCCTTGCGGTCGAGCGCCTTCTCTTCGAGCCGTAGCAGATCGGCCCACTTCTGCGCCCAGAAGTCGCTGAACTCCGGGCGGCGCAGAAGGCCGTCAATCAGCCGATCACGCTTGGCCGGGGACGGATCATCAAGGAACGCACGCGCTTCGTCTGCCGAGGGTAGCATGCCGAGCGCATCGAGGAAGGCCCGCCGGATAAACATGCTGTCGTCGGCTGGGGGCGACGTTGTCAAGCGAAGCGATTGCAGTTGCGGGAGGAGTTGCTTGTCGACTGGATGTGTCACAGTTTGCACGGGCGTGACATACTCAGATCGCGCAGGCAGAAATGCCAAGATCACCGGCATCTGGCGATCGAGATAACGGACCACAACGTTCAATTCGACCGGCCGGATTCGCGTGACCGTCCCGTCCGCGGCAATGTGGACGGCGCCCGCGACCGTGGGCTCGAAGACCGCGAGATGCGTGAGATTGCGTGTCGTCCTATCCGCGAAGCGACCGATCACGTCGATCTTCACGCGATCGGCGGGCTCAAAAAGAATGCGAGAAGCAGGTGAGACGTCGAGTTGCACGAGTTGCGGACGATCGCGCGGGTCGTCGGGACAACCATTGGCAATCCAGTTGTACAAGAGGCGATATTCGGGAGAGTCAACGGCGAAACGTGGGCCGCCCTCATGGGGCACCCTGCCGGTGGCCTTGCGGAGAAGGAGACTTTCCTCCGGACGGAACGAGTCCGTACGACGAGCGAACATGTCGCGCGTCAAGGCAATCAGGTCGGCGGCCGGGTCCTCGCCCCGCAACGACAACTTGAATCCGCCCTTGCCATTCAAGTTGCCGTGGCACGCCCCCTGATTGCAGCCGGCCCGGGCGAAGGCCGGCATGATCTCCTGGCGAAACGAAACCGACTCCGCGCGTGCTGACACGACGAAGAACAGAGCTAGGCAGACGGTCGGGCCACGCATGAAACCCCCGGTCGGCGAAACTGCGAATATCGAGAGTATCGCAGAGAGCCGTTCCGGAAGCAACAGTCGGACCGCCGGCCGCCTTACACGCGAATCGTTTCCAGCACCCCGGCGCGGCGCACAACGCGATCCAACTCGCTCGCGAGTCCGGCCACGCTGGTCGTCGGTTTGCGCTCAAGCCAGCGCATCAAGGCCGGTGAACCGCGACCGAGTTCGCGCGCCCGTGCCAGCACCGGCGACAAACGTCGTGAGCTTTCGCCACTGATTCCGCTCGCAAAACCGGACTTCGAACCCAAATCACCGAACATGTTCGTCTCCCGGAAAACTCCAAGTAAATCAACTCCGGTCAACTGCAATCACGGAGGAGTCGGGTTCACATAACTGTAATCTTCGTCGTACTGGCCAATGTCATCAAAAACCTTGGCGGTAAGCGCGCCCGCGTCCAACCCATTGGTTTGCAAGGTAATGAACTGGCAGAATGAACCATCGTCGTACGTGACGGTCGTCACGCCGACCGCCGAGGGAACACCGCCGAAGTAGACCGTCAGCCCCCCGGGGTGTTCATCTCTCACGATGCCTGTGACAATGTAAACGCCACCGCCCATCTGTATGCACGAGGTGATGTCGATGACCGGCGGATGGTTGGTATTGGTCGGCGGCACGCCGTCATTCGGACCTGGCAACCGCGATTCTTGACTCGCGGGCGGGTCCACGGGGGGCAAGCCCATGTCCGACGGATAAGCCCGCCCTTCCAAGCTCTCAAATTGCAAAAAAGCACGATGGGTTCGCACCGAGCGGCGCGAAACCGTATGGCGTTTCAGTCGTAACACTCCATATCTCCAAAAGTTACCGAAGGGAGGCTTCTATTCTTAGGCGTGTCGCGTTTGAGCGATCAATTTGGGAAGGCTGATTTGACAATCGAGATTTGGGTCGAAAAAGTGTCACCCAAAGCGAGAATTTTCTGAAAAGTCAAATAACGTGGACCATCGGTCCGACAAACTGGCGACCTGTTTTTGGTGTAAGTTATTTGAAGATAATAGCTTGCGATCTTGAATCCCATCGGCTTCTTGCCTCGCACGCGTTGAAATGCCAGCTACGTCGCGGCATGTCGCCGCGATGGGTCCGCAGGCGAGCAACTTAACGTGACAATGGGCTAATCAGGCGTGAATGACTGTTGACATTGCTTTGGGTAGTAGCGGGCAGTCTGCCGAGTGCGACGAAATCCGGGTGCTGGCCAAGCCGAACCAACAAGACAGGATCGTTCAGAATTCGATTCGGCGCGAGACCGTTGCGAATGCCGTCCTCCAACAGGCGAATGGCGGCATCCAACCTTTCAGGATGACCATCGGACGATGTGACTTTAACGAGCGCCGCAAGTAAATACAAATCGGGATTGGTGCGATCGGCAAACGCCTTTTGGATGTCGGACTCCAATTCCGCCAGGCAGTTTGTATTGGTCAGTCGGCGACCCTTGCGATCCATGTTGAAGAAGTAGCAAGCCCACGCCCGGTTGTGGAATGCCACGTGAAGGCCAGGGTCCCGGCGTATCGCCTCGCTCGCAGCGTCGTACGCCTCTTTCAGCAGATCCTTTGGTTCGGTCCCTGATTGCGCGAGACTGCAGGCCAGGTTGTTGTAGACCCATGTCGGCTGCGTTCGATCGAGCTCAATGGCTTTCTTATAACACTGCGCCGCGGCCCGGTCGTCGCCGGACCTTGAACGACAGTATCCAATCAACGCGGCGGATCGCCCTTCAGGCTGGGCACGGAAGGCTTTGAGGAAGTAGGTTTCCGCCGGCGATATGAATCCCTTGGCCAGTAACTCAAGGCCACGATCGACCTGTTCATCGGGCGTCGTGGGCTCGGTGATGGCCGGTGCAGCAACTGGCGCCTCGATCGGATGGGCCGGCGACGAGAAAACACGGGCCGTCCCAGCGGCAAGCACCACAACAATCGCCATTGCTCCAATCCATTGCGCGCGCCGCCGATGGCGCAATCGGTGGTTCCGAAGTTGGCGCTGGAGTTGGGCAAACGTCGGCCGCTCTGCGGGATCGACTGCCAAACACTGGATGACAAGCCGACGCAAGATGGTTGGCACTTTCGCCATCTTCAGTTTTGACGGCGCAAGCAACTGGCGGTCGAGCAAGTCGGCCGCCACAACCTTCATATCGTCGCCCGCGATCGGCTCGATCGGCAATCGACCGGTCAGGGCTTCAAACAGAACCGCGCCAAACGAATAGACATCCGAGGGATTTGTCAGCGGCCCCGCGGCAATGTCGATTGCCAACATCCGGCGCACGCATTCCGGCGCCATGTACGGCAGCGTGCCGCCAAATCGTTCGATGGATTCGCCTGCCAAGCCGGAAAGATTGAAGTCGATCAAATAGGGATGGCCGCCACGGCCAAGTAAAACATTCGATGGCTTCAAGTCGCCGTGAACGATCCCGCGCCCGTGCAAATAGGCCAGAGCGCCTGCAAGTCGCTCGGCAATTGCCGAAATGGCGTCCGCGTAAGACTGATTCGGCCGAACGACCGGTGCCGTCGATTCCGTATTCGGGAATGTGTCACCGATATCGGCAATCGTCGAAAGAATCGAACGTCCACTTGGCCGCGTTGCATTCTTGACATCAAACGCGGCCACTACTGCGTCCCGCAACGTCGCAGCGCCCTCATAACGTAAGCAGATTGCAGAGAGCCCTTCGGTTCGACGGGCCCAATGGACCTCGGCAACATGCGGATGACGAAGATTGCCCAGCAGACGGGCCTCGACCGATGGCGTCGGCGATAGCTTCAGGACGACTGGTCGGCTGCCGGTTTCCGGATCCTCGGCGAGATAAGCGCGAGCGAAAGCTCCTCGGCCCAGTTCGCGAACAATCGTCATCCCTTCAAATGAGTCGCCGGTCGCCGGCCACGCGACTTCCAAGCGATCGAAGAGTTCGGGATGGTCCGCGAGGACGCGGTGACCGCGGATGACTTCGCGGATTTCCGATCGATAGGCCGGCAACGCACGGCAGAAGCTCTCCGTGTCGGGCGCGGCGCCCGCCTCTTCGCGAAGGCAGTATTCTTCGTAAGCCAGGTCAACGACAAGGGAACGATGTTTGAGTAGTGAGGGGTGTTGTCGGAGTGCTTCGGCCGCGTCGGGACGTGTGCCCGTGCGCCAGGCATCTTTCAATGCCTGGGCGAGGCTTGCCGGCATCGCGTGGGCCGCGACCGCCACGCTCGTCATGGACGAAATCATGCTCCCGTCATTTCCTTCAACCGGCGAACGACCCGGTTAACGGTGCTAAGGCTCACATTGGCCATGCGTGCGATATCGCGGTGGTCGTGCCCTTCACGGAGGCGCCGCAGGATTGCTCGATGACCTTCGGGGAACTGCAGCATGAGCTGCTCCCACTCCTCGCCGGCGACCGCGTATGTGCTGGGTGTTGCCGTCGAACCGGCGATCCAATCAGTCGTCGTCGACACACCTTCCGCGGACATTTCACGCGCAACGTTGTACTTTTGCGTGTCGAACCGCTGGCGAAACATCTCGACGACACGGTGATACACGACGCGTCCCAAATACGCAACAAAATCCTGCTCTTTGTCGAATTGCAACCGCTCGCGCGGAATGTTCAAGAACGAAAGCCAAACATCTTGGACGACATCCACCGAATCAAAGCGAGGTCGCAGCCGAGGGTGCAACTGTCGGCGGACCGCAGCGCGCAAAAAACCGCCGTAACGGCGACAGACTGTGTCGATCGCCGCCGGGTCGCCGGCCCGCAAGCCGGACAACAATAGTTCGAAATCTGCAGCATCGTCCACGGGATCCACCGATTCACCGAGTCGGCAGGGGACACTCCGATTAGTGTATCGAGTCCGGTATGCGAACGCGAATGGCAAAAAAAATCCGCTTACGTGTTTTTCGACGTTACCCCATGCGTTCGATCGCCATGCGATTCAACGACCGACAATGCCGAAAAAGTTGAGTCATCGTTCGGAATCGCCGCTTAAGTTGGTACAGACGCGGAGGGCTGTACAGCTGACACCCTAGCTTAAGCCACCCATCGATTGATGCACGAGGATCATTGCGCACCGTTGGAACTGCCGCCAATCATCCGCACACAGCCGGCAAAATCTTCAGCGGTCAGCGGCCTAATGGCCGAAAAAAACGCGTAGGCGGCAGGGCTGCTGCAACAATCGACGATGAGCTGCCGAGTGTTCGGGCGTGCGAATCCGGCTTCGCACGCGATATGTCCGCTGACGAGCCAGTCCGCGTCGACCTTGGCCAGGAATGCGTTGCAGTTTTCTTCTCGGGTGTCGCGGCCCCACAACAGCTCAAAGACCGAACCGCCGACGGTCAGATCCTCGGGCGGGAACGCATCGGTTTCCAGATGCCGAAGCTCAAACCGTGCCAATGCCTTTTCGCGAGGCAGACTGTGGCTGATGAAGACTCGATTCTCGGTGCGGATCGCCAGGGGCAACACACCGAAGAGCCGAACGTACGCATCATAAATGGCCCGTCCCTTTTCCACGCCGTAGGCAGTCATCACGCCTTCGGAAAACGCGACGTTCAAGTCCCGGTCATCCTTCAGGACCGCTCGATTGGTCCATTGCGCCAACTCGTGATTGCCGAGGAGCAGGTGAACCTGCGACGGAAACTGACATTTGAGCGCTGCGAACAGATCGAGCAACTGATGCGATTTGTCGCCACCACCCGGATACAGGAATTTGCCGTGGACTACTTCCTGTAGAACTAGATGCCGCTTCGGGTTCTTTGCTAGTTCAGCGGCCTGGTAAATCGTCTGAAAGTTCCCGACGTGGCCGTGCAGGTCGCCAACGGCAATGACTTCCGTCGCGCCGACCGCCTGAAGAAAACGGCCCTTGCGGCCGGCCGTCCAACGGACGGCCTCGGCGGCCTTGTACAGCGTCTTGAGCAGCTTGTCCGGATCGGGCATGGAACTTTGGCCACTAGAATGCGTAACACGTCGGCCGTCTCTAGTTTCGGGCACAATCGGCGGATCAGCAACCGGATTCTGACTGGGGGCGCTGGACGTTCTCGGTATTGCGTCACTGCCGCCATGCGCCTGACCTGAATGTCCTACCCCGAAATCCGCCGTCGGCCGGCCAAGACCCCTTGCCGGGTGCGGTCCGGATGTTGAGAATTTCAATGTTGATATCCGGCCCTCCTGCCTCGAGACGGGTATTCCACGGCTGGTCGTCGTGGTCGCATTGAAGAGTTCGATGGAACTGGCCCGCAATCTCCGCAAGGATCCGGTCTCTCGCCTCGACTCAAGCCCGCCGCGCGCGGTGCAACGAGCCGCGGCGGTGGCCGATGCGGTCGAAGTGATGCGGCGCGATAATGTCGGTTGCATACTTGTATGCGAGGCCGACCGCTTGGTTGGGCTTTTCACCGAGCGCGATCTGATGACTCGTGTTCTCGCCGTTGGTAAGCCGCTCACCCACCCCATTGCTGAAGTGATGACCGCCGATCCAATTTCGGTTTCGGCGAAAGATTCGATTCGAATGGCTATTCGGAAGATGAATGCCGGCGGGCATCGCCATTTGCCGATCGTCGACGAGAATCACCGGCCGACCGGCATCTTGTCGGTGAAGGCCGTTGTGCATTACCTCGTGGAGCACTATCCCGCCGCCGTGTATAACCAGCCGCCGCCGGGCCAACCCCCGGACAGTCCCGAAGGGGCTTAGGCAGCTCTCCCAATTGACTCGTTTCGGCTCTCGTCAGCCAAACGAGAGGAAGTATTCCATGTCCGCGACCGCCACGGCCGCTTCCGGCCGGAAGATTCAGGAAGTCGAGTCAATCACCATCCGATTCGCCGGCGACTCCGGCGACGGTATGCAACTCGCTGGAACGCAATTCACCAACGTTTCCGCGATTCTTGGCAACGACATTGCCACCTTTCCCGACTTCCCCGCCGAGATTCGCGCCCCGGCCGGCACCCTGGCTGGCGTCTCCGGATTCCAAGTCCACTTCGCCGCCACCGACATTCATACTCCCGGCGATCGGCTCAATTGCCTGATCGTCATGAACCCGGCCGCCCTCAAGACCAACCTCCGTGACCTGGAGGATGGCGGCATTCTGATCGTCAATTCGGACTCGTTCGGGCCGAACGACCTTAACAAAGCGAAATACACGGTCAATCCGCTCGAAGATGGCTCGCTCAAGGGCTATCGGATCGTCAAGGTGCCGATCGACAAGCTTAATCGCGAAGCCGTCAAAGAGTGCAACCTGTCGCCGCGCGACGCGGACCGGTGCAAGAACTTCTTCGCACTGGGACTCGTGTATTGGATGTTCGAGCGGCCGATGGACGCGACGCTCAAGTGGATCAAGGACAAGTTCGGCAAGAAGATCGACGTGCTTGATGCCAACACGCGATCTTTGAAGGCCGGTTACAACTATGGCGAAACGGTCGAGGTAATGCCGGTTCAGTACCGGGTTGCCAAAGCGAAAATCGCACCGGGAACCTATCGCAAGATTACGGGCAACGAAGCCATCGCCATGGGTTTGGTGGCAGCCAGCCAGCTTTCGGAGACGCAGCTCGTTTTCTCCGGCTACCCAATCACGCCAGCGTCCGACATCTTGCATCAACTGGCCGACATGAAGAACTTCGGCGTGAAAACGCTGCAAGCTGAGGACGAGATCGCCGGTATCGGGGCCGCGATTGGCGCGTCCTACGGCGGCGCGATCGGTGTGACGGCCACGAGCGGACCCGGCATCTGCTTGAAGTCCGAAGCGATCGGCCTCGCCGTGATGACTGAGTTGCCCCTCGTCATCATCGACGTGCAACGCGGCGGACCGAGCACCGGTTTGCCCACCAAGACCGAACAGGCCGACCTGCTCCAAGCGATGTATGGCCGCAACGGTGAATGCCCGGTGGCCATCATTGCTCCGCAGTCGCCGGGCGATTGCTTCGACATGGCTTTCGAAGCTGTCCGCATCGCGACTGAATTCATGGTGCCAACGTTCCTCCTGTCCGACGGTTACATCGCCAACGGAGCCGAGCCCTGGGCCATTCCCGACATCAAGAAGCTGCCGAAGATCACGATTCAACATCCGACCGGGCCAAATGCGACTGCCGACGGCAAGCATCACGAGAACGGCAGCGACGAACCCGGCAAGTTCCTGCCGTACAAACGCAATGCGATGCTCGTCCGCCCGTGGGCGGTGCCAGGCACTCCCGGCCTCGAACATCGGATCGGCGGCATCGAGAAGCAGGACGTGACCGGCAATGTGAACTACGAGCCCGCCAACCACGAGCACATGGTTCACACGCGTGCGCAAAAGGTCGCGAACATCGCTCAGACGATCCCCGACCTCGCGGTCGAAGGTGACGCTGAAGGCGAATTGCTCGTGATCGGCTGGGGCGGCACTTATGGCTCAATCGCCACGGCTGTTCAGCGTGCGCGCCGCAAGGGGAAGAAGATCGGTCAGGTGCATTTCCGCTATTTGAATCCCTTCCCGAAAAACACGGCCGCCGTGTTCAAACGGTTCAAGAAGTTCCTTGTGCCCGAGTTGAACTGTGGGCAGTTGCTTCTGCTCCTGCGTGGTATGTTCTTGATTGATGCCAAGGGGCTGAACAAGGTCCAGGGCCGGCCGTTCCTGGTGAGCGAGATTGAAGAAGCGATTGATAAGGCGCTGGCGTGATGAAAATGGCGAGCGTCGAGGCGTAAGCCCGACGTGCGTCCCGCG
>DATANR010000136.1:0-4461 GCA_036266155.1 Gemmataceae bacterium
CGTCGACCTCGCGGCGCTTCGGTCTCCGCCACACCAAGTCACCGTTTTGCCATTACCGCAATGACTCCAAAATCCCCAGCCGCATCGCCCCGACGCTCGGCAGCAATCCACCGAGCCTTCCCATCACGATCGTGAACAGGATTCCGCTGCACAGGACGTCGTAACCGAAGAACAGCTTCGTCACGACCGTCTTGCCGCCTTGCCCGCTTGATACGTTGCTCGTCACCGTCAGCCCACCCCACAAGGCGCTGGCGAGGCCATCGACCACGAGCACGAGCAATACGCCGAGGAGGCCGCCGAGCAGCGCGATCGCCAGCGATTCGAGCATGAACGACACCAGGATCTGCCAGCGCTTGTAGCCGACCACGCGCATCACGCCGACGTCCTTGATTCGTTGTGCGATGGCCGCGAACATCACGAGCATGACGCCGATCACGCCGCCGAGAGCCATGATGATCGCGACAACGACGACCATGAACATGAGCTGCGAATTCGACTTGGCAAGATCCTCGTAATACCTCGGTTCGGAGACCGCTCGCACCCGCGGATTGGCAAAATTCTTGCTCAGGTGATAAGCGAACGCCTCGGCCGACTCCGCCGCGGTGTCCGGCTTATCGTCCGATACGCGGATCACTACCGTGGTGAACTGCTGCTTGCCGAACTCCTGGCCGACACGCTGGCGCACCGCCCACGTCTCCGAGTCGAATGTCTTTCCCGCCGACTCCATGATGCCGACGATGTACATCGTCAAATTGCCGAGGGCGAACGTGTCGCCGACGTCGAGCCGCTCCTTGCCGTAGTCATTGCCAAACGCGGCCGCGGCTCCTTCGCCGAGCACGCACGGGACCGCCGTCTTGCCGTCGCCGATGTCGACGGCCCCCGTCGCGCCGAACCAATCGCCCTTCTTGAGCGTGATGCCGTGCACACGGCCGGCGACCGGGCCATCTTCGATGCCACGCAGTTGCACGAACCGCCGGGCCGGCCCAGCGCCGGGCTGCGCGATCTCTTGATTGATGACGAAGTACGTCTCTTTGCTCATGAGCCGCGATGGCCGTTCGCCTTCCTTGAGCGGCACGCTCATGACGCCGATCGGCTCAGGTAGCGGCCGACCGTCGGGATCGGTCAGAGCGTGCTCGAGCGCCAGGCGATCGACGTCGCCGTAGCCGAGGTTGCTGAACAATTCGTCGGTCGACCCTTCGGAAAGGACGAACACATTTCCCGGCACGCCGGTCGATGCCGTCAGTCGATTGACGCTGTCGACGAACGACATCATCAACACGAGCAAGAACACAACGACCGTGAACGCGATGCCGGTCATCACCGTCGTGATCCAGCGGACGCGCAAGTTGCGCAGGTTGTACTTGATCGGCACCTTGCCGATGAGGAACAGGAGACCGAAATCGCCCGCGTAGACGACGAGTAAGACGAACGGCCACCCCTCGACCAGGGCGACGGGCAGGCGATTCAGCACGATGTCCGGCAAGAGCTGCCGGGCGAGATTGGCATAGACCTGACTGTGCAATCCGGTCCAGGAGACAATTTGCACGCCAAAGGTCAACAGCGCGAGTACGACGCACAGGCCCGTCGCGATCGCCATCGCCCGTCGGCCGGCTCGGGCGCGCCGCGTCTGCGCAGGCCTCAGCGTGTCACTCAGCACCGCTTCCTGCGGCATTACGAGCGGCATGAACATGAGCAGCGCGCCGAGCGGCAGCAGGCCAAGGCCCATCAAGCAGAGCAGTCCGGCAATGCGTGCAACCACTTCGCGTAGCCACAAGATGCCGCGCAAGGCGCGATAGGGCCGGCCGATGGCGTCGTGCGGCGCCTGCACGAAAAAGCCGATCGCATAGACGAGTGCGAATGCGTAGCCGGATTGGATGAAAGCGTTCGCCGGTGCCAGACTGAGCCAGCCGGAGTCGGAGGCAATAATATGCCGATCAGCCAATCCCTGAACCAGACGGGGAAAGGTGTGCGCCCAGACCGCCAGCGCCACGAGCATGAGCGAGTACAGAACGAAGAACAGCAACCAACCGAGCACGAGCCCAACGACCGAGCGCACCAGCACGGCCGCCCCGCGTGGTTCAACGTCGCGCGTGCGCAGGAGCCAGAGCAGCAAACGGTGGCACGCGCGCGGCATCAGACCGAGCAGGACCTGAGGAACCCATGCGAGTATCTCTGGAACGCGGTTCAGGTCGAGGCCGACCGAACGCGTTGTCGGAAAGGTTGCGGTCGCAATCGCCATCGACGAACCTCAATGACCTCTGCGTTTCTCCAAAGTCGGCTCACGTCACCCGACTGAATACCTGGCTCGCCTTGATCCGATACGCCGACACCGATGGCAAAATCGAGCCGATGAGCGCCGTCAATCCACCAATCGCCGGGCCCCACCAGAGGGCGTCTTCCGGAATGAAGAACTTGCCGAAGAACCCGATTGGCAACGGAATCCCACCCAGCGCGTTCACCAGCGAATACGCCGTTGCGGTTGCCATGAAACCGCTCAGCGTGCCAATGAGCAGCGCTTCGCCGAGGACGAGGCCGAGCACCATCCACGGGCGGAAGCCGAGCACCTTCAGAACCGCGATCTCGGTGCGCCGTTCGCGAACGCCGATGCCGATCACGAGCGATGCGACCAGCGTCGTGATAACGAGCAGGCCCGGCGCCAGCGCATAACGCATGAACGAGATGAGTGTCTTGTACGGCGACAGGAAATTGGCGTAGGCGCTCGATTCGACTTCCATCTTGATCGCCGGCGAAAACTTGCCGGGATCGCTGATCTTCGTCTGCATCGTGTCGAACGCTTTCGGGTTCGGCAGGCGCACCCAGATCAGGTTCATGCATTTGTCCGCCAGAACGTGCTCCTTGCCGTTGCGGCCCTTGTACGAATCCAGCTCGTTGTCGAGATAGCGCCGGTTCATCACCGCACTTTGCTCCCACCGACTCCCCGACGGGAACTCGGCAATGATGACGAAGTCGAACTCGATGTCCTTGTAATTCAGGCTCGTCACCTTCATCCGGTCGCCGACGCGCTTGCCGAGTTGCCGCAGCCGCTCGGCCCCGATGACGACGGCCTTCGGGTCGCGCTCCATCAGCGCCGTCGCCTTCTTGAGCATCTCGTATTGTTCGCCGGTCAGGTCCTCAAGGCCCGGCATCATCTTGAGGACCTTCTCCGGCTCGGTGGCGAAGAAGAACAGCGAGTTCTGGAACGTGCGTTTGTTCGGATCGAGCGTGCCACCGACGAAGGCCCAGGTCATGATGTTGTCTTCGACGTTGTCCGGCCGCTGGTCCTCGGGCAGTGTCGCGATCATGTCCTTGATGCCTTGCAGATGGCTCGGCTTCATCTGGCTCGGTATCTGATATTTCTCGGTGACGATCCCCTTCATGTTCGTGTCCTTCTGGGCCGTGATGGCCGAGAGGAAATCGAGCACCGACTCGACCGAGCAGAAGATGAACACAAGCACGAACACGGCCAGGTAAGTAAGCGAGGTTCGCAAGAGCGAGCGAATCAGGCTGCGCAACACGAGCACGACGCCGCGCCGGCCGAACACCTGCGACGACGCGAACACCACGAGTGGAATTGGCCCAACGAGCAGCAGGAAGAACAGCCCTAGCCCGCGGATGAGCTGCACGGTGCTGTCCTGGGCCGCCCGGCTGTCCTTCACGGCTCGGTCATAGATGTCGTCGGCGGCCCGCAGGTCCTCCTTGGTCAGTTGCGGCGCGTCCGCTTCGGCATAGAGCGAACCGTCCTTCGTCTTCTGGATCAAGTTCGCAATTCGCGCGGTCACGGCCTTCGGCGTCGGCGGGGGACCGGCCATGCCCGGCGGCGGGCCTGCCGATCCTTGCGTTGGCGGGAACATCTTGACGAAGCCTGGTTCCGGCGGCGGCACCAACTCATCGGCATTCAGCTTGATCAGTTCCCGCGCGGCCATCGGACAGGCGGTCCACTCGATCGTCACGTCTTGCGGCAACGCGGGCCTCGCTGTTTGGCCGAGCTTGCGCGTCACACCGTCGAAGCCGCAATCGGGCAACCACAGCGACGGTTCCGGCGGCGTCGGATGCTCCTTCTTCGCGAAGAGGTAACCGACGTAGCCTTCTTTGATGATGCTTTGAAAGCGGCCGGCCTTGTGTTCTGGAACGATGCCGATCATCCGCGCCGGCCAGTCGAAGGCGCCGAAGTAGCCGAGCGTCAAGACCGTCGCGTTCAAGCAGAACAGCGGGAAGCCGAACTTGATGAGCCCCGCGATGAAACGCCGTGTCCGCGATCCGGAATTGACTTCACACGCCCAGAACCACGCGACCTTGATGGCGAGCACGCCATAGAAGAGCGGCAGCGTCAGCACGCCGGCCACGATGGCCACGAGCACGAGGCGCAGCAAGATGCCCATCAGGGCGGCGCCCAGTTCAACCATCGCCGTTTCGAGACCCGCACCGGGCATCGCCAACTCCCCGGCGAGCGGAGCGGCGTAA
>DATANR010000137.1:0-55588 GCA_036266155.1 Gemmataceae bacterium
ATGCGACATGGTCAAAGCAAGAGGGTAGGTCTTCACTACACGACCTCCGACGACCACGCGCTCGAAAAATCCCGAAGCGTTGACTCACCGGAGGGCCGAAAAAAGTGCAAAAAAGAGCGCAGTAGCGTAACTTGGGTTAACGTCTTCCTCAACTGCAATTTGTGCGAACATCACGAAGTTGAACTTTGGATCAAAATTACTCTCCTAGCGCCTTCGAATCCTCGTTCTTGCATTGTGGCCTGAGTGCGTCAAATAGCCAAGCGACAAGTAATGGTCAGTGTTCGTGAAAGCTGTCAGGCGTTGGACGCTATTGCGTTCCGCCGTTCGATTGGATCAGCTGCCACCGACCGAGGGCAGAAGCAAATTGAAATTCCCGACTTGCGCGTACGCTGTATTGAGCGGCGATTGTGGCAACGGCTGCAAGCAACGGCCGGCGACGAAGTGATGCGGTTCACCCGGCAAATACAGGCCAATCGATCCGACGACGCGGCCAAAAGTGAATAGTGGTGATGTTCGGTCGTCGTTATAACCATCGACCAAAAACTTGATGCTCAGTTGCTTGGGGGCCGCGCCGCTCGCCGCCAATTCCTTCACGAACCGCGAGCCGGTGCCGTCGGTCAGGGAGTTCAAATTGAGAACGCCCTGATAGAAGGCCCCAAAGAACGAATCGGGTTGGCCCTTGGGAAAACGCGTCCAGATGTCGGCGAACGGTGAGACTTCGAAATCGCTGGCAAACCCCGGCCCACGGCCCAGTTGTCCAAGCAAAACGCGGAAGCCCCAGATTTCCGAAACCATCTGCTGTTCCGGGTCGAGGTCGACTAGCTTGCCTTCGACACGGGAGTCGGCATCGTTCACCGCGACGCCGACGAGCGGATCGACATCGGGGTCGTCGCAGTACATCCCGTCCGGATAAACGACCCGCTGGAGCGTGCACCCGCGAAAGCGCCAGGCGCCGGTCCCGCGTGGGTTCCACCGGCCATTTGATCGCCCGGACCGGGGATCTGATAATTCGAGCGGAACGTGCCCGAATCAAAATGCTCCGGGTCGTTGTTGACTGTGGATGGGTCAGCCTGAAACTGTCCGGCAAAGACAATGCGCGGCAGGCTCAGATAACTCATGATTGATTTTCACTCGTATAGATCTAATCGCCAGATGCATCAACAAGCAGACGCCGCCAATATGCCCGTGCATCTCGGTTGCTCATCCATCCTTGGTAAACGTGCCCACAATCAGGGCGTCGCCGGGAATATAAGCCCCTGCAAAGTTGATGTAATTCTTGCTGGGAAACAGCAAATTCTTCAATGCAAACAGGGACATCGGCGTGAAGCTAACGCTGACTTGCGACGCGACCTGTCCGGGGACCTGGTTGCGCAATTGCTGATTGAACTGCGCTTGCAAGTCATCACAGCCACAGGGGCCGCCGCCGGACATCTTGCCGTCGAGGTTCACGGAATTGCCGGTGACGGCGATCTTGATCTGTTGATCGCGGCCGGTTCCGCCCACGCTCACGGGCAAGGTCGCCCCGATTGTGACATTCACGCTGGTTGTATAGTTTTGATCACCGCAATTATTCTTGCCGCACCCGAACATTCCGCAAAACTGCGAACATGTCTGAACGTTGAAGACCTGCGAAATTGCCTTGTTCAGCGCGAGTGTCAGTGCACCCGAACTATTGGCGACCAACGTCATTCCGTCAATCGACCAACTGACATGATTGCCTCCCGGGATGGTCACTGTTTGAGTTGTGGTCGTCACACCGGCCTGCGATCCTTGCGACGATGATTTGTTCATCGCGCTTAGATCAACATTGCCGCCAACCGATCCAACGGTGAACTTGGAGGACCATGCTGCCGTATCGCTCGCCGGCTTGACGCCTCCCAACGTCCACCCCTTGGTGCTCAGACTGGACGGAAGAACGCTATCGAACATGACCTTGGAGCTGATCATCAAACTGCACTCGGACCCCTCCGGAATCGGATCGTCAATATTATTGAGTTGAGCCTGACTGTAATTGAGAGCCGCGCGGCCGGCCGTCGTGATGTATAACTGCAGACATGGTCGATTGGTCTTTGGTATCAGCGATTTGAACACGAACTGGCTCGGAGTGAGTGCGGGCAGCGTCGTGATGTTGGTGAGATCGAGCGAGTTGATCAGATAGCGGACGGGATTGGCAACAAAATACGCTTTCACCTTGGTGTTGAATTCCAGAGCGACCTCGTCCGTCAGATTCATGTTTTTGGCCGTGAAGCTGCCTTGCGCCATCTCGACGACCACGCTCAGAATCTGCTTGTTGTTGTTGACCAAACCCGCGACTTTTCCCATCGGAATAATGGCCTGCAGCATTTCGCCTTTACCGCCCAGGGGTTGCTTGTCGTCGCCAATCTGCTTGCCATCTTGAAACGTGATCGTCTCCAAGAAGCTGCTGCCGAGGATCGCCATTTCCAGGCTGACGTTCATTGGCTGATCGGCCGGGAACTGCAATGACGGATAACCGTATTCCATATAGAAACGGCGATCCACCCTGAGCTTGGTACCGGGAATCGGCTCGCTCGTTGTGACGTCAATCACGTTCTTGAATTTTGGATCGGCCTTGAATTGATCGTATTGTTCGCGCATGGCGGCATTGATGCGCGGCAACGACAGATTGAAGACGACGTCCCAGCCATTCAACGCCGAACCCTGTTTGTTCATCGCGGCGACCAGGGCTTCCGTTTGCGGTCCTGGGGTGGCGCCAAGTCCGACCGGAGCGGCAGCGGGAGTAATCCGCAAGAGAGTACGGCGCACCGATTCCGGCAAGCTCATGAACGCCGGCGCATCCTTGATTCGTGCGTTGAGTGAAAAGCTCAAGCGGACATCGGCCAGGACGCCATTGAACTTCAATCCCTTGTTCTTTTCCGTCTTCGGCAACCGGATCTTCCAGATTCCGAATGGAGTGACCGGGTTGACGTCGGCCGACCACGAACTTCCGTTGTCGACGAACTTCGGAACGTTGTCTTTCACCTGATACTCGTAAGTCCGCTGCCGGCTCAGCGTACGGAAAGTCATCGGCTGGCGTGCCGGATTGCGATCGAAAAAGACGTTGCCGGGAAATTCGAGATTCACGAGGTAGCTGGAACTGTCGGTCGCCTCGACGCCGTCGATGGCGACCAGAGCCGCACTCACACGCGCGTCGACATATTGCAGAAAGCTCGAGTTTTGCAAATCGACTCCAAACTCATAGGCATTGCCGTTAGTCATCTGGTCTACGGGGACCTTCGGGATCAATAGCTCGATCGGAGTCGTTTGAGTTGCCTGCAACTGGCTCATCGCCGTCTTGGCTGTGATTGTGGCAGACTGCTGCTGGACAATGGCGCCGCGAAACTGCAGCAGATTGAACGAGCTGATGGCCGTCGCCGGTTGCAACCATTCGTATTGCAGCGATTGATCTTGCAACACGAACGACCGGGCGAGCATGCCCATCATCTGATCACGCAGCGAGGATAGGCCGCCCGTGAGGCCGATGAGATCGATCTTGCTGCGATCGAGGCTATCGATTGAGGTCGGCTGCAAGAAGCCCTTGAGTGCCGTCAATCGATCCGCCTGTTTCTGGTTGATCGCCGTTTGCTGTTGATTCAAATAAATATCGCGCGCCATGGTTTGCGCGGCGCCCTTGGCGGACGAGAGCGCTTTGCCGGTGGTGACCAGCAGGCCGAACGCCGTGTCGAGCTGCGATTTCACGCTTGTCAGACTGGCGTCGCTCGGTCCGGTCGCCAGAACGTCTTTGAATTGCGCTTGCATCTGGTCCCAGCCGAGCGTGTCGGCGGAACCGACGACGTCGTCCAAACCGTCCAACGTCTTGTTCGCGTTCTTGAGCGTGTCGATGCTCGACTGAGCGGTTGTGTACACTTTGCTGAGGGCGTTCATCACGTTAAAGAACTTTTGAACGCGCTGTACCGCCAGCCCCAACTCCTTGACCGAACTGATGGCGCTTGCCGGAATGGCGATGCTGGTGCCCAGCGCGAACAGGTTCGTCGCCACGTCGAGGCCGAACTTGACCCACTGCATGGTTTCCCAGGTTTTGACGGCGTTCTTATAAGCCTCGACGGCCACATTGACGTCGCTCTGGGACTTCGCGAGGTCCGCCTCGATTTGCGCGATCTTGATCTGTTGCTGTTCCAGTTCCGATTTCTGATAAGTGATGATGCCCGTGTAATAGCCGGCCAGATCCTTCTGCTGGGCGGCATTCGCGTCGACCACCTGCGTGAGCAGTTTGCCGGTATTGACGATGTTCTGGTTGAGTTTCTGGGCCACGTCGATCGTCAGTTCGGCCTGCTTCCGCTCAGCGATTTGCGTCCGATATTCGAGGATCTTGCGATTGATGGCGTCGAGGTAATCGAGAATGGACCGGACCTGAGCCTGATAGTCCGCCGAGGGTAGGAGCGGAACGAACGTGCCCTGCCCCGGTTCGGTCAGCACGCGGGCCAGGTCCAACGCGCGCATCCGCAGGCCCGACAAGCCGACGTCATTCGTATCGCCGGGAATCAGGTCGCCAAACCAGGACAAGTAGGCGCGCATCAACTCGGTGACCGGGGACAACTTGGGGCAGCACTGATTGCTGGTGACCGCCTCGGCAAATGCCAGCGAGAATTCCAGGTTTGACTGCAGCGCCGTCAATTTGGCCGGCGCCGGCGGTGTACGAGCGTCTCGCGTGACGGCGACGACGCCTCGGTTGTTGGCGTCGACAGAGGTCGTCTCGTAAACCAGTCCCTCGCTGACGGTCAGCCATTTGTTGCCGTTTTGATTGACGATTCGGGCCGTTCCCAAGAACTCCTGGCACGACAACGTCAGGTTGTCGTACGCGGCATCCGTGAGTCCAATCTGCGGTGGGGCGTTCAGCGATTGCATGTCGAACACCTGGGCGATCAATGTCACCGATGTGCCGGGGATGCCGTTCAGCGCGGGATTGTCCTGCTGGACCACATTGCTGAGCAGGGTGAAATCCCGGACTTCGCTCGCCGCCACGAACTGCATGCTGGACAGGTCCATCCGGCTCTTGAACGTATTGACGGTCGGCGTCGCGATGGTCGACAAGAAACCCTCGTCGTATTCGGGCAGCATGGCTCGGAAGTCGCGTGAATCCGGCTTTCCGAAGTTGGGCTGAATTCCCGTGGGGAACTTTTGAAACAGCGCCGCTTTGAGGACCTGACGCCAGATCTGGCGCCGCTTGAATTCGGCGAACGCGGCGAGCGACAGCAGTTCGATCTGGGCCGCGCCATTCTCGGTGAAGTCGCGATTGAGGCGGTCCGGCGCGACCTTGCTCTGGGACTGATACACCGCGAAAATGCTATCGCGTTCGGCCCAGGTCGTTTCTTTCCAGTCGCCCGCGGCCACGCTCTTCAGAATCGCCTGACTGCCGATCATCGACAACACTTTGCCATAGCCGGACACGTAGCCGAACGCGCCCGTATTGGCGTCCGTCGTGAAGTATTGGAACGAAACGGCGCCGCTTCCCGAAAGGACATTGGTGCCGTCAGCATAGGCCGATTGCACACGCTGGAACTTGTCGGCGGTATACGCAAACACCTGAAAAATGATGTCGCCGCCGGTGATGGTGGCGACGAAATGCGAGCCGCGTTTTGCAAAGAATTGCAAGTAGCCCGTTGCATCGGAAACCGAGACGCTCTTGGCTTCGAAGCCAACGTCGTCACCGGCCCCATGGCGCAGCCTCACGAGTTCTGAACGGAAGCCTTCTTCCACACCAAGAGCCGGATCGGGATTCACCGGATCGGGAACTGGAATCACGGTGCCGCTCAAGCAACTATGCGACGCGGACCCGACCAGTCGCTGCAAGCGCACCAGGGCGTACTTGAGGCCCGAGTTGGCCAGATCGACGCCGAGACTGGCGGACAGCGATTGCAACGCGGTCGCGCGGTCGCGGTCCTGAGTCAACAGCGGCCCGGCGCTAATGCATGGCGGATTGATCTCGTCGGTTGGAGCGATCACCTTGTAGGGAAACAAAGCACTCAGAACGCTGTCGGCCGATTCGTGCAGCGAGATCGTCGGATAGCTCCAGGTCGCCTGTGTGTCAGCAATTTCAGGCGCCTGGAATTTCAGCGCCGGTTCAGGAACCGCGAACAATCCGGGGCTACCGGCAACGGACGGATTCCACGCGGGGTTGAAGCCGGCGATGAGGTTCACCGAGACGCCAAGCCGAACATTGGTATCAACAGCCATTTCGAGATTCCTCAAGAAGAACGTGGCAACTGTTCAGGTGCGGCACAGGTGGGCACAATGCACTTCCGTGCAAAACGGAATTGGCCGCCATTCCGCGGCCATGTGGAAGGAAAAGATTTTGGCCACCGCGTGGGCTCAATTGCAAGGGGTAGCTTCGGGTAAATTGCAGCCACGCGGGTGGCAATGGCGAATGGCGAACCGGCCAAGGCCGCTCCGCCGGAACTTGGTCGCGTCGGCCCGACAGATGTCCGGCCCCGTGTCGGTCGCATACCTTGACTGCACCCGCCTTCTTCACAATTCTCGGAATCGACCATGTCGTGCATGCGAATCCCATCAGTGTTGCTCGTCGTCGTCACATGCGTCGGTCCAGTCTTTGGCGAGTCGCCAATCGGTTTTCGCACGGACGGCACCGGTCGTTATCCCAGCGCCCAACCGCCGCTCGCGTGGGGAGTGGACAAGAACGTCGTGTGGAAAATCCCGCTGACGCAAAGCAACGCGATCCCGGTGATCCTTGGCGATCGGCTGTTCACGTGTGCCGAGCCATGCGTGCTCTTGTGCATCAACAAGGCGGACGGCAAGATCCTCTGGAAGCACGAATCGTTCTTCAATGAGATCGAGCCGACGGAGAAGGAAAGGACCATCATCGACGGTGAAAAGCAGGAAGACCTCGCCCTGGCCGGCAAACAATCCGCGCTCGAAAAGGAGTTGAACGCGCTGCGAAAGGCGCTCAAGGACCAGGCCGCGTCCAAGGAACTGACGGAAGAAAAGACGAAGCCTTTACAAAAGCAGGTTGACGAGGTGCGCGCCAAGCGCCAGACGTTGACCACACTGATTCGCTACCGCGAGCCGGGCAAGAACGCGGAGGGCTATCACCCGACGGGCGGCTACAGTTCACCGACACCAGTGACTGACGGTAAACATGTTTATGTTCTGTACGGCAATGGCCTCGCCGCGGCTTACGATCTGGACGGCAAGCGACTCTGGCTCAAGTTGATCGAGCATTCAACGGCAGCGTACGGGCATGGAGCTTCGCCCGTCCTCGTGAATGACAAATTGCTCGTCCACTTTTCCGACCTGGTTGCCCTCAACACGAAGGACGGCAGCGAAGCCTGGCGGACGAAGATTCCGCCGAATCATGGGACGGCCATGGCGACGCGGATCGGCGACGTCGATGTCATCATTCATCCGAACGGGTTGGCGATTCGCGTGGCCGACGGTGCCGTTCTCGCCAAGAACCTCGGTTCTTGCGGACCGAACTCGCCGTTGATTCAAGACGGCAAGGTCTTCTACATGGCGGGTCAAGCACGCGGCGCGCGTCTGCCGACCATACTCGATTCATCCGCGAAATGGGAGCCGCTCTGGAACGGCAAGGGCACGAGTCTCAAGGGCGGCGGCTATTGGTTTCCCTCGCCAATTCTGCACGACGACTTGCTCTACGCTATGCCCGCGAATGGAATTCTGACGGTGGTCGACGCCCAGACGGGTCAGCGCGTCTACGAGGAACGCCTGGAGTTCAACGGCGGCGAGTGTTATCCGAGCCTCACGCTCGCGGGCAAGTATTTATTTGCGAGCAGCGACAACGGCCACACCATCATTTTCGAGCCCGGCCGTACCTTCAAACAGATCGGCCACAATACCCTGGAAACATTCCGCAGTTCGCTTGTGTTCGAGGGCAAGCGCATGTACGTCCGGACAATCAAGAACCTCTGGTGCATCGGCGAATAGCGAAGCGGCCTCTTGGTGCGCGGCGCTGCGAAAAGCAAAACGCCCGCGACTTTCGTCGCGGGCGCTTGTTCAATCGAGAAACGCCACGTTTCGCATGGCCTTGGACTGGCCTTCCGTGTTCATGAGGACACGGTGCCAATCGTGCAGCACGATCGTGGCGTGATCGGCATGACGAACCCGACCGCGGACATATACGCCGGCATTGCGCCGCATTGCCCGCCAGCCCAAGCTCTTCGCCTTGGGGTCATCGAGCAAGATCTTCTTGTAATGCTGTTCCGTCACGCCGTTCGGGTAGCGGCGACAAACATAAACCGTCTCGCCACCCGTGCGGTAGCAGTAGTCGACCCAGTGCGGCTTGCCGCCGGCTCCACGTCGGAGCGGCTCGTTGCTCAGGACCAACTTCGGATCGACGAAGGTGCCGGGTGCCGGCAGGAAGAACCACTCGCCCTGACGCACAAAGGCCGCGTTCTTGCGGCGACTCCGCGCCGGCGCCCGCAATCCCAGGCTGGCCTGTGCCATCAAGACCTCGCTCGGCTTCAGCGCTTCCTTGGCCTGCCGCACGGTTCCGACCGGAGCCGTCTCCGGGATGCCGGCGACGAACCAGTGGCGTTCATCGTGTCCGCACAGGAACTTGCTCTTGTCGCCACCTTCGCGAACGAGCAGGAGCAGATGTCGATCGGCCGGCTGAACATCGAGGACGGCCAGATCGGCCGCGATCCGCGGCGGCGTGACAATCTCGAAGAACTCGCCCAATCGATCGGCGCGCACATCGAGAGTGACGGCGTCCGCCACCCAACCACGGCGCGCAGGCCGCTCGGCAACCTTCAAGCGCGCACCCAGACGCGCAAACTTCTCGTGTAGGATGTTCGTGTCCATGTGCGGCAAGACAAGGTGATGGCAATGCAGGTTCGCGAGGAGCGACAGAGAAGATGAAAATCTTGTTTCTGCACGGATGGCGGTCCGTGCCGGGAGGCGTCAAGCCAACGTACTTGATGACTCACGGCCACGATGTGCTGAATCCGGCGTTGCCCGATGAGGACTTCGCAGAGGCCGTTCGCGTTGCTCAGGCCGTCGTCGACATGCATCAGCCAAGCGTTGTTGTCGGCTCAAGTCGCGGCGGTGCAATTGCCGTGAATATCGACAGCGGCGCCGCCAAGCTGGTGCTCCTCTGTCCGGCATGGAAGAACTGGGGAACCGCCCGAACCGTCAAGGCGGACACGGTGATTTTGCACAGTCGGGCCGACGACGTGATTCCGTTTGCCGATAGCGAGGAACTCGCGGCGAACAGTGGGCTCGACGCGTCCGCGCTCGTCGAAGTGGGAACGGACCACCGCTTGGCAGATACCGACTCGCTTGAGGCGATGTTGTCGGCTTGCCGATCGCTATGACCGTCGAGATGTCCGGCTATTGCATCTGTCCCCCGGGCACCGGCCGCGTGGTCCCCTGCCCTTCGGTAACGACGCCGTCTGGCGCGGGGGCGACCTCCGCAGGTCTGTCGAGACGGAACCAGTAGAACGAGTGCGCCCCGAGGCTCAAGAAGTACAACCGATCCGTCAAGCGTGGGAATTCCTGGTTGCCGAGCAATTCAACCGGCACGGCGCCGGCGAATGGCCGGAGGTCCAGCTCGGCGGGTTGGGCGAAGGCGGAGAGGTTGTTGACAACCAATAGTGTTTGTCCGTCGTATTCGCGCAAGTACGCGATCACTCGCCGATTCTCGCATGTCACAAAGCGCAAGGTGCCACGACCGAAAGCCGGATAGCTCTTGCGCATGCGGATCACACGACGCAGCCACATCAGAAAAGACTTGGACGTCCGCAATGACGCTTCGACATTGCGGGCCTGATAGTGGTACAGCGGATCTTGAATGACCGCCGCGTAAAGCTGTGACGGGTCCGCCCGACTAAAGCCGGCGTTGCGGTCCCCGTTCCATTGCATCGGCGTCCGCACGCCATTGCGATCGCCGAGGTAGACGTTGTCGCCCATGCCGATTTCGTCGCCGTAATACAAGACCGGGCTGCCGGGCAGCGTGAACAAGAGACTGTGCAACAACTCGGCCTGCGCACGGTCGCCGTCGACGAGCGGGGCCAGCCGGCGACGGATGCCGAGGTTGATGCGCATTCGCGGATCATTGGCATACTCGCGGTACATGTAGTCGCGCTCTTCGTCGGTTACCATCTCCAGCGTCAATTCATCGTGATTGCGCAAGAACGTTGCCCATTGACAGCCTGTTGGGATCGAGGGCAAGCGGTCCATAATCTCGATGATCGGCCAACTCTGTTCGCGGCGAATGGCCATGAACATCCGCGGCATGAGCGGGAAGTTGAAGGCCATGTGGAACTCGTCGCCGCCGCCGAAATAGGGCAGCAGGTCTTCCGGCCACATATTGGCTTCGGCCAACAATAATGTGCCGGGATACTTCTCGTCGACGAAGCGGCGGATCTTCTTGAGGAACTGATGCGTCTCCGGCAGGTTCTCGCAAGTCGTCCCCTCACGCTCGAACAGGTACGGCACCGCGTCGACCCGGAACCCATCAATCCCACGATCGAGCCAAAAGGCGACGACCTTCAGGATTTCTTCCTGCACCGCCGGGTTGTCGTAATTGAGGTCGGGTTGATGCGAAAAGAAGCGATGCCAAAAGTATCGCCGTGCGACCGAATCCCAGGCCCAGTTCGATTGCTCGGTGTCCTTGAAGATGATGCGGACGCCTTGATACTTCTGGTCGTTGTCACTCCAGACATAGTAATCGCGGTACGGCGAGTCCGGATTGCGGCGGCTTTCCTGGAACCACGGATGCAGATCGGACGTGTGATTGAGGACCAGATCGGCGATGACCCGGATGCCGCGCTCGTGGGCCGCTTTCGTCAAGGCCTCGAAATCATCCACCGTTCCAAGGCTCGGATGAATGGCGCAGAAGTCGGCGATGTCGTAGCCATCGTCCTTGAGCGGCGACGGATACAGGGGCATGAGCCACAAACAATCGACGCCCAGATCGCGGATATAGTCGAGCTTCTGAATCAGCCCGCGCAGATCGCCGACGCCGTCGGCGTTTGAGTCGTGGAAGCCCCTGACGGACACCTGATAGAAAATGGCGTCGCGATACCAGTCGGCGTGGGTGTCGGTCATCGCGGGGCTCCGGCTATTTCGTGCCCGGTGTCAATTGATCACGCAGCCACTCCAAAAACTTGCGTACTCCATCTGGGCCGTCGACATGATACTTCGCCGCCGTCTCCGCCCCGGCGCCGACACGGATTGTGATGCCGTCCGGCAGCGCGGCAAAGGCATCCTCGTCCGTCGGGTCGCCACCAATGAAGATCACCAGTGCGTCCAGACGTTCGAAGCGGCCGAGCAGAAACCGAATGGCCTCGCCCTTGTTCCAATACACACGTGGCCGGATATCGAAACACATACGCCCGGTTGTGAGCACGAAGGGATGGCTGGTATTTGACAACACCCCATGCGTGGCCGACCGTACCGCCTCGAGTTGTTCCGCTGGTGCATGTCGGAAGTGAACTGTGACCGAAAGGCCTTTTTCCTCGACGACGACACCCGGTAGTTCGCTTAACGGTTGGCGCAGTCCAGCCGCCAGATTGGCGATGGCCTGAGAGCTTTCCGCAACCGCGGGTTCGACGTATTCCCAGTCCGGTCCCACGAGTTCGAGCCCGTGATTCCCAGCAACAATCAAGCCTGGCACATCGGCGCGAGCGCGCAAGTCGGCCGCGGAACGTCCGCTCACGATCAAGATGGCGCAACGGCCGCTGTTCGCGAGATCGACCAGCGGTCCACGTACCTCGCTTGAAAGCGTCACGGCCTGCGGATGATCGAACACGGGAGCAAGGGCGCCGTCGAAATCGCAGCCAAGCAGCAAATAGGGGGCGGCCTGGATGCGATCGGCCAATTCCGGCAGCACGTCAAAGAGTGGTGCGCTCATCGGTCGGCCCTCCCATTGACCAACTACGCGGCAAACACGCGCGTCGGCTTGTCGCCGGCAAACGAGCTGTCGCTCAATTGACTGGCTTCCGGGAACTCGAACTTGGTCAATGCCGACAGGAACTTGCCCGCCCAGCGATAAACGTTGTTCTCGGCCACCGCCTCGCGCATCTTCGCCATGCGCCGGCGACGATCGTCCTCGGGCATAGAGACGGCTTGGAGTATGGCGTCCGACATCTCGTCGGCCGCGAACGGGTTTACCAGAAGCGCTCCCGTCAGTTCGCGGGCGGCCCCCGTGAATTGACTCAGGATCAGCGTGCCGTCGCCGTCGGTCCGGCTTGCGACGAACTCCTTGGCAACCAGATTCATCCCGTCGTCGAGCGACGACACGATGCAGAAGCGTGCAAGGCGGTGCAGGGCCATCATTGCCGCTGGACCGTATTGCTTTTTGAGATAGACGATCGGCTTCCAGCTTTCGAAGCCCCAGCGCCAATTGATGTCGTCGACGAGCTGGTCAATCTCATCGTCGAGGTGCTGGTAAGCCGGCACATGCGTCCGACTGGGAACGCCGATCTGGACGAACACCACGCGGCCGCGGAACTCGGGGTTCCTTTCCAGGAACCGATCGAGCGCGCGAAGTCGTTCGGGAATGCCCTTCGTATAGTCGATGCGGTCGATGCCGATCCCGAGGAACTCGTCGGCCAGGCCGATCCGCTGTTGCCACTGCTCCATTTCACGCTGAACGGCAGGGCTCTCGGCCTCGCGATGATGGGCTTCGAAATCGATCGAGATCGGAAACGCGCGCACGACCGTTGTTCGTCCCTTGCGCGTTACCTCAAACTTCTCATAGTCGACTTTTGCCTCGAGCGTGCGTTCGACGGTTTCGAGAAAATTGAGACAGTGCGACCGCAAGTGAAAGCCGAGGAGGTCATTGCCCAACAGGCCGTCGAGCAGTTCCTCCTTCCACGGAAACGTCTGAAACGCCTGCGGGCCCGGCCAGGGGATGTGCCAGAACTGAGCCACCACCAAGTTGGCGTTGGCTTCCTTGAGCATCCGTGGGAGCAGCGCGAAATGGTAATCCTGCACGAACACAAACGTTGGCTCGTCGCCGGCCTCTTCAATCGTCGCCCGCGCGAACATCTCGTTCACTTCGCCATAGACAGGCCAGAACCTCGGATCGAAGACCGGGCGGTTAAATGCCATATGGCAGAGCGGCCACAGGCCCTGGTTGGCGAGCCCGTTGTAATAGCCGTCCTCCTGCTCGCGCGTCAGCCACAGACGCCGCAGCGTATATTTGGGATCGTCCGGCGGCACCATGAGGCGACCATGCGTGTCGGCCGTACGTCGGTCGGCGTTGCCGGAGCCGTGAGCGATCCATTTGCCGCCGGACGCGCGCAAGATGGGATCGAGCGCCGACACCATGCCGGACACGGGCGGAAGGCACTGGATCTCGCGACCGGCATACTGGTGCACGTACGGTTCGCGGTTGGCGACGACAAAAAACTGATGTCCACTCAAGCGATCGCGAATGAGATCTTGCAGGGCACTCTGGTTCCACATCGCCGTTCTCCCTGGGTCCATGCCCCGCGTGCCGCTGGGTGCGCGAAGTCCGTTTCAGCACGGGGACGAAATGGCCGGCGGTTTTCTCCCGCCGGCCCTGCAGGTTCCCTCCAACGTTGCTGGCGTTCGTGCCAATCCGCCGGCGTCACTTGCGTGTCGCGCGGATGCTCTGGGCCAGCAACTTGTCGCCGTCTTTCTGATAGGTGATCGTGATCTCGTCGTCGGATTGCAGGTCTTCGAGCTTGGAATCGCGGCCGTTCAGACTGACCTTGCAATCCTTGGCCGCGGTTATGGTCCAACTCTTGCCCGCGTCGTCGACCATCGCGACCTCATGGCGATCGACATTGACGCTCTTGACCTTGCCCTTGGCATCGGCGGCGAACGCAGCCGGGCAGGCGAACAGAATCGCGACGACGATGACCGCGTTTATGAAGCGAATCACGGCAGCATCCTCCGAAAACAAGCGAGGTTTTTGGGTTATTGATGCACATGCCGTGCCAGGGGGAACCGCTGCCTCGAAGGTCGGGGACTGTGGCGTAAAATGGTTTCGTTGCAACGATTTGCAAGATGCGCGGGGGCATTGCAAAAACGGTGGCGATCTTGGCGACCTTCCTCAAATTCCCGCGGAAAATGCACTTTTTTGAACAGGAAGATCGCCAACTGCCGAGTGTGAAAAAACCTCGTCAGACTTCACTCACCATTGTGTCGGATCGGCACGATGCGACGGAGCCCTATTTCGTCTTGGCCACCTTGTCGTGAACTTCTTTGGCCATTTTCAGATGGTCCTTCAACGTGGGCAGCGTCTTGGTCGCGAATTCTTTCAGACGCTCGTTCTTCAGCTCCTTCGATCCTTGTTCGAAGAGTTTGACAGCTTCCTCGTGCGCCTTGACCATGTGGTCCATGTAGTCGCGATCGAAGTCCTTGAGATCGTTCGCATGGAGCTTGCGCAGTTCCTTATCCTGGTCCGGCAACGGCCGATCCGGGACGGCGATGCGCAGGTCGGAGACGAGGATCGTGAGATCGTTGTTGGCTTTGGTATGGTCCTCAACCATCCGCATGGCGAACTTGCGGACATCTTCGTTCTGTGCCCGTTCGACGGCCATGCGGCCGAGCATGACTTCGTTTTGGCCGGCGGTGTATGCATGGTCGACGAAGTGGGAATCGGTCATCTTCTTGGTGTCGTCCGCACGCACGCCCGTTGGGATGACAAGCAACAAGGCGCCGCCAACGATGCTCATCCACATTCGCATGTTAGATCTCCTTCGCGTTGAGGATCACACGGCCACGCCAGCCGCGTGCCACGACTCACACTGGGGTTCCTCGGACGCGGGAGAGAATTGCGGCAAGTCAAATGCCAAAACCCGAGCGCTACTCCTTCGGCTTCACGCGGACGTTTGGCGCTCGGCCAATGCCATGCAAATCGTCTTTCAACATGCGATCGATCAACTGGCTTACGCCGACGCCGTCGATGCCATCCATCACCAAGTCGGCCCGGTCCTTCAGGGCCGGAAGAGCATTCCCGACCGCCACCGCGCAGCCGCACAACGCGAGGAACGCGTGATCGTTCTCGGCATCGCCGACGCCGACGACGTGTTCGCGTGGAATTCCCAACTCGGCCAGTGTTGGCGTCAGACCGGTCGCCTTCGTGACCCCCGAGGGGAGGGCCATCACCGAGCCCTTGTTGAATATCACGTGCCATTCGAGACCGAGTGCCCGAATCGCGGCAAGGACTTGATCCTCATGCGGTTCGACCGTCGCGACGATGGATCGCCCGACCGACAGCGGCACACCCGCGGCCCGAAGCTCCGCGATAAGTCGTTCGGGAGGCGGCTCGGCCAACAGGCGCGTGGCGCCTGTGGCCGGATTAAAAGCGAGGGCGCCGTTCTCCGCCACGATTCGGTCAAAGCGCCCATACTCCGGAAACGTCTTCTGCAAGTCTTCGAGTTCACGCCCGGTGACGAGAATGAGCCGACGCCCCGACGCTCGCAGCCGATCAATCGCGGCAAGCGTCGATGCGGCCACGATCCCATCGCGGGCAATGGTGCCGTCGTAATCGGTCGCCAGCGCCAGGTAGCGCATCTTCGTTCCTTTTGCTCTAACAAACCAAGGACTTGAGCAAGCGATTGCCCAACGGTTTCATGGCCAAAAACCCGGAAAACTCTGCAATTACTGCGCCCACAACGTGAATCCTGCGAGCGGCGCGCGATTTGCACCAACTGTACCTACTCCGTTGATGGTCGTGAATTCACTTGACTCAGCATGGGCCGGTTGACGAAGATTCTCCCCCTATCAAGCCGTCACCGCCCTTCCGCCACGTCCTGCGGATACGTCCATCGGCAATCATCCTGGCGAATCCCGCGTGACCTTGCGCGCGGCGGAGCAACCATATGCCGACACTTCTCGAACCTGCAGTTGGTGGCGACGAAATGGTGGTGCTGCTGCAAGCGTTGACGGCGGTCAAGAAAGGCCGGCGCGATATTCGTTTGCCGACGGACTGGACCGGGGTAGCGGGCAAAGTGGCCGACGCCTTCAACGAGGTCGTCGAACTCAACGAGCGCATGGCCGGCGAGGTCGCACGTCTAAGCCGCGTCGTCGGCAAGGAAGGCCGGCTCAGTCAACGGATCGGCCTGGGCGACGTCGGCGGCTTCTGGCGCGAATCGGTCGACTCGGTCAATGACCTGATCGATGATCTGGTGCATCCGACGATCGAGACCGCGCGCGTCATCGGCGCCGTCGCCCAGGGCGACTTGTCGAAGACGATGGCACTCGAGATCGACGATCGACCGTTGCAGGGCGAGTTCCTGCGCACCGCTCGGACCATCAACACGATGGTCGACCAACTCGGGTCGTTCGCCTCCGAGGTGACGCGCGTGGCCCGCGAGGTCGGCACCGAAGGCAAGCTCGGCGGCCAAGCCAAGGTTAAGGGCGTCGCCGGCACGTGGAAGGACCTGACGGACTCCGTCAACTCAATGGCAGGTAATCTCACAGCTCAGGTGCGCAACATCGCCGAGGTGTCGACGGCCATCGCGATGGGCGACCTATCGAAGAAGATCACCGTCGACGTGAAGGGCGAGTTCCTGGAGCTAAAGAACACGATCAACACGATGGTCGACCAACTCCGGTCGTTCGCTGCGGAAGTAACGCGCGTGGCCCGCGAGGTCGGCACCGAAGGCAAACTCGGCGGCCAGGCCCGCGTCGAAGGCGTGTCCGGGACGTGGAAGGATTTGACAGACTCCGTTAACGGCATGGCCGGTAACCTGACGGCTCAAGTGCGCAACATCGCGGCCGTCACCACTGCCGTCGCCAACGGCGACCTTTCGCGAAAGATCACCGTCGACGTGAAGGGCGAGATTCTGGAGTTGAAGAACACCGTCAACACGATGGTCGATCAGCTCAGCTCATTCGCCTCTGAAGTAACGCGCGTGGCCCGCGAAGTCGGCACCGAAGGCAAACTCGGCGGGCAAGCCGACGTGCGCGGCGTTGCGGGAACATGGAAGGACCTGACGGACTCCGTCAACTTCATGGCCGGCAATCTCACGTCGCAAGTGCGCAACATTGCCGACGTGACCAAGGCCGTCCAGGCCGGCGACCTGTCGCGCAAGATCACGGTCGACGTGAAAGGCGAGATTCTGGAGCTGAAGAACACGATCAACACAATGGTCGACCAGCTCAGTTCTTTCGCGGCAGAAGTGACGCGCGTGGCCCGCGAGGTCGGCACCGAAGGCAAGCTGGGCGGACAGGCTGACGTGCCGGGCGTGGCCGGTGTGTGGAAGAATCTGACGGACTCCGTGAACTTCATGGCCGGCAACCTGACGGCCCAGGTGCGCAACATCGCCGACGTGACGACGGCCGTGGCGACCGGCGATCTGTCCAAGAAGGTAACGGTGGACGTCCGCGGCGAAATCCTCGAGTTGAAGAACACCGTGAACACGATGGTGGACCAGCTCAGCTCGTTCGCTGCCGAAGTGACGCGCGTGGCCCGCGAGGTCGGCACCGAAGGTCAGCTCGGGGGCCAGGCCGACGTGAAGGGCGTCGCCGGCGTGTGGAAGAACCTCACCGATAGCGTCAACTTCATGGCCGGTAACCTCACGTCGCAGGTGCGCAACATCGCCGACGTGACCAAGGCCGTCGCCAATGGCGACTTGTCGAAAAAGATTACGGTCGACGTCAAAGGCGAGATTTTGGAGCTTAAGAACACCGTCAACACAATGGTCGATCAGCTCTCCAGCTTCGCGTCCGAAGTGACGCGCGTGGCCCGCGAAGTCGGCACCGAAGGCAAGCTCGGCGGGCAGGCCGACGTGAAGGGCGTGGCCGGCACCTGGAAGGACCTCACCGATAGCGTCAACTTCATGGCCGGCAACCTCACGTCGCAGGTGCGCAATATTGCCGACGTGACCAAGGCCGTCGCTGCCGGCGACCTGTCGCAAAAGATCACGGTCGACGTTCGCGGTGAAATCCTCGAATTGAAGAACACCGTCAACACGATGGTCGATCAGCTCCGGTCCTTCGCATCGGAAGTGACGCGCGTGGCCCGCGAGGTCGGCACCGAAGGCAAGCTCGGTGGGCAAGCGGATGTGAAAGGCGTGGCTGGCACGTGGAAGGACCTGACCGACTCGGTCAACTTCATGGCCGGCAACCTCACGTCGCAAGTCCGCAATATCGCGGAAGTGACGAAGGCCGTGGCTGCGGGCGACCTGTCGAAGAAGATCACGGTCGACGTGAAGGGCGAAATCCAGGAACTAAAGAACACGATCAACACGATGGTCGACCAGCTCCGGTCGTTTGCCTCGGAGGTGACGCGTGTGGCCCGCGAAGTCGGCACCGAAGGCAAGCTCGGCGGCCAGGCTCGCGTCGAGGGCGTGTCCGGAACCTGGAAAGATCTCACCGACTCCGTGAACGGCATGGCCGCGAACCTGACTGCGCAGGTGCGCGGCATCGCCAAGGTGGTGACGGCAGTCGCGAACGGCGACCTGAAACGCAAGCTGATGGTCGAGGCCAAGGGCGAGATTGCGGAACTTGCCGAGACGATCAACGAGATGATCGACACGCTGGCCACGTTCGCGGATCAGGTGACGACCGTGGCCCGCGAGGTCGGCGTCGAAGGCCAACTCGGCGGGCAGGCCAAGGTGCCCGGCGCCGCGGGCATCTGGAAGGCCCTGACGGAAAACGTCAACCAGCTCGCCGCCAACCTGACCACGCAGGTACGAGCCATTGCCGAGGTCGCGACGGCCGTGACCAAGGGCGACCTGACGCGATCAATCACCGTGGAGGCGCAAGGCGAAGTCGCCGCGCTGTCGAACACGATCAACGAGATGATCCGCAATCTGCGTGACACGACGCAGAAGAACACCGAGCAGGACTGGCTAAAGACGAACCTTGCGAAGTTCAGCCGCATGCTTCAGGGGCAGCGCGACCTCACCAACGTCGGCCGCATGGTGCTCAGCGAGCTGTGTCCCGTCGTCAGCGCCCAGCATGCCGAGTTCTATGTCTTCGACGGCGAGAAGGACGATCCGCAACTCACTCTGCTCGCCAGTTACGGCGCCGACGGCCGCGATGCCCTGGGCAAACGCGTTGGCCTGGGCCAGGGTCTAGTCGGCCAGTGTGCGGTGGAAAAGCAAAAGGTGTTGCTCGACGGCGTGCCGCCGGATTACATCCGCATCTCATCGGGCCTCGGGTCCGCTCCGCCACGTAGCGTGCTGGTGCTGCCGCTGATTTTCGAAGGGCAGGTGCGTGGCGTTCTGGAACTGGCGTCGCTGGGCGGCTTCAACAGCAGCCATCAGGCCTTCTTCGAACAGCTCACCGAGTCAATCGGCATCGTGCTCAACACGATCGAAGCCAATATGCGGACCGAGGGACTGCTCAAGCAGTCGACCGCCCTGGCCCAGGAACTCCAGACCCGGCAAGAAGAGCTGCAGAAGACCAACGAGGAGCTGCAAGAGAAGTCGCATTCGCTGGCGCAGCAGAATCAGGAAGTCGAACGCAAAAATCAAGAAGTCGAACAGGCCCGCCAGGCACTCGAAGAAAAGGCGAAGCAACTCTCGCTGACGTCGAAGTACAAGTCTGAGTTCTTGGCGAACATGAGCCACGAACTGCGGACGCCGTTGAACAGCCTGCTCATCCTTTCCGATCAGCTTTCGAAGAACCCCGATGGCAACTTGAACCCCCGCCAGCTCGAATTCGCGAAGACGATCCACTCGTCCGGCAACGATTTGCTGATGCTCATCAACGACATCCTCGACCTATCCAAGATCGAGTCCGGCACCGTCAACGTCGATGCCGGTGAACTGCGTCTCAATGAGCTTCAGGGTTACGTCGAGCGCACGTTCCGGCACGTCGCGGAATCGAAGAGTCTGGGCTTCTTGATCCGCTTCGATTCGCGCCTACCGAAGTCGATGTTTACCGATGCGAAGCGCCTGCAACAGATCATCAAGAACCTGTTGTCCAACGCGTTCAAGTTCACGCATCAGGGGCAGGTGACCCTGAGCGTCGAGCCGGCGGCGAGCGGATGGGCAACTGATAACGAAGATCTGAATCGCGCCAGCGAGGTTGTCGCCTTTGCCGTTTCCGACACAGGCATTGGCATCCCGCAGGACAAGCAGCAGATCATTTTCGAAGCGTTCCAGCAAGCGGACGGCTCGACCAGCCGGAAGTACGGTGGCACCGGGCTTGGCCTCGCGATCAGCCGGGAACTTTCGCGTTTGCTCGGCGGCGAGATTCGGCTGTCGTCGAGCCCCGGCCGCGGGTCGACCTTCCATCTCTACTTGCCGATCACGTACTCGCCGGGCCGAGCGGGTCGCAAGATCGCGGCGCTTGCCGACACGATTCAAACCGGGCCGCGTGCCGAGTTGCAACAGCCGCGATTGGAGACCGTTCCGCCGGTTTCGCACAATCAGTCGCAACACGAACTCGCCCCTAATGTTGAACCGGCCGAGCCACTGGTCAACGAGCACGGCGACGACCGCACCGAAATTCGCACCGGCGATCGGGTGTTGCTCATCGTCGAAAACGACATCAGCTTTGCTCGTTTCCTGCTCGACGCGGCACGGGAGAAAGGGTTTAAGGGGATCATCACGGCACTCGGCGCCTCGGCGCTGGCCCTGGCGCGGGAATACACCCCTGACGCCGTCACGCTTGATATCCACTTACCGGACATCGACGGCTGGCGTGTTCTGGAGCGCCTCAAGAAAGACCCGGCGACCCGGCACATCCCCGTGTACGCGATCTCAACCGACGATTCACGTGAACGGGCGCTCGTGTCCGGTTGCCTGGCGTTCGTGTCGAAGCCCATCCGAAGCCGGGACATCCTTGATGGCATGCTCGACCACATGCGCCGTTTCCTCGATCGCCAAAGCCGGCACGTGGTCATTGTCGAGCCCGATGCCGCCAAGCGCGACGCGGTCGCCAGCCGACTGACGGGAGCGGACGTTGAACTGACGGCGGTGGCGAGCACGGCCGCGGCCGCGCCCATCCTTGCTGAGAAGCTTGTCGATTGCGTTATCGTGGGCGACGGCAGCTGTGGAACGCCGGATGATTTCGTAGGACTGCCGCAAACGGATGGCGTGTTCAGCCGGCTGCCCGTGGTGATCGCCGCCAACGGCCACGGCGGGTCGGACGACGCCGAGGAGCGCTGGCGACACCTCGCGGACGCCTGCACGGTCCGCCATGTGCACGATCTCGACATGATGCTCGACCTGACCAACTTCTACCTGCACCGGCCGCTCGCCAAACTGCCGGACAGGCAACGCCAGCGCCTGCTCGATCTCGACAAGGCCGATCGGCTGCTCAGCGGAAAGAAGGTGCTGATCGTCGATGACGACATGCGCAATATTTTCGCGCTGTCGACGGTGCTCGAAGAGCACGACATGGTCATCGTCTCGGCAGACAACGGCCGGGATGCCATTCGCATTCTGCGCGAGGACCCGCACATCGACATCGTGTTGATGGACATCATGATGCCCGAAATGGACGGCATGGAAACGATGCGTGAAATTCGCAAGGTGCCGGAACTGAAGAAGCTGCCCATCGTCGCGGTGACGGCCAAGGCGATGAAGGGCGATCGAGAGAAATGCATCGAGGCGGGGGCGTGGGATTATCTGTCCAAGCCGGTCGAGACGCAGCAGCTTCTGGCTGTTCTGCGGGCCTGGCTGCGCCGGTAAATGAGTTTGTGTGAACCTATTCGCCCTTCGATCCAATCGAGGCGTATGACCGACGACGCGGAAAAGGCGAACATCCTGATCGTCGACGACCTGCCCGAAAAGGTGTTGGTCTATCGCACGATCCTCGAGGAACTTGGCCAGAACCTGGTGGTCGCCAGGTCGGGCGAGGATGCCTTGCGCGAGATTCTGCGCGGCGAATTCGCAGTCATCTTGCTCGACGTGCAAATGCCGGGGCTCAACGGCTTCGAGACGGCCGCGATGATCCGGCGGCGCCGGCGGTCGGCGCACACGCCAATCATCTTCATCACCGCGTTTGCCGACGAGGTGCGTCAGGCCGAGGGCTACGCACAAGGCGCGGTCGATTACATTCTCGCGCCGATTGTGCCGGAGATCCTGCGCGCCAAGGTGCGCGTGTTCGTCGACTTGTTCCGCATGTCGCAGCAAGTGCGGCGTCAGGCCGAAGAGCGCGTCGCCCTCGCCGAGGAGCGTGCACGGCGCGAGTCCGTCGAGGAAGCGAACCGGCGCTTGACATTCCTGGCCGGTGCGGCCGGAGCGCTGGGTCAGTCGCTGGACGTTTTCGAAACGGCACGTGACGCGGCCCGTGTCGCGGTGCCCTATCTGGCGGATGCGGCCGCCGTCGTGCTCATCGATTCCCACGAAGGACCGGCGGGTATCGCGCTCGCGGAGGGTGATGCGGCCAATATTCGGCTCCGCCAATTGACGAGTTCCGATGATCTGCCGCCAACGCTGCGTCAGGGTATCGAGCGGGCGCTCGCCGAGCGGATGCCGATCGCGGAGCCGGCCAATCTGTTGGCAATTCCATTACGAATGCGTGACCGCGTGCTGGCCGTCCTCGCCCTGACACGGGAACACCCCGTGCGCGAATTCGGGCCAGTCGATCGCGCCACGGCCGAGGCCCTGGCGTCGCGTGCCGCGGTCGCCCTTGAGAATGCCCGGCTTTACCGTGAAGTCCGCAAGGCCGATCAGCAGAAGAACGACTTCCTGTCAATGTTGGCGCACGAGTTGCGCAATCCGCTCGCGCCCATCCGCAATGCCGTTGAGGTCATGAAGATGGGCAATGGCCTGCCCGAACCTTGCGTGTGGGCCGGCGGCGTCATCGATCGACAGGTCCGGCATTTGACCCGCCTGGTCGACGACCTGCTCGACGTTTCGAGAATCACGCGCGGCAAGATCGAGCTGCGGACCGAGCCGCTCGACCTTCGCGACATTGCCAATCAGGCAGTCGAAGCGATTCGGCCGGTCGTCGAAGCCAAGCAGCATCGCCTTCATGTTTCACTGCCGACGCACAGCCTGCGCGTCCACGGCGATTCCGTGCGGCTCGCCCAGGTGTTGACGAACCTGCTCGTCAACGCGGCGAAATACACCGACGATTCCGGGGAAATCTGGTTGACCGTGTCGCGCGACGATTCCGTTGCCGTCGTTTCCATCCGCGACTCCGGCATCGGCATCCCGGCCGACAAGATGCAGTCGATCTTCGAGCTCTTCGCGCAAGTCGACGATGCGATCGACCGCTCGCAAGGCGGTCTCGGCATCGGCTTGACGCTTGCCAAGCGGCTCGTGGAAATGCACGGCGGAACGGTGTCAGTCGCGAGCGCTGGTCCAGGCCTCGGCAGCGAGTTTGTTGTCCGTCTGCCGATGCGCGACGAAGCCGAGACGCGGCCCGTTCCGATCAATGGTTCAACGTCACATGCCAACATTCGTTCAGTCGCGCGGCGTTGACAGGCGCCCGCCTATTGACATCACTGGCAGCGGATGGACCAGATCGATTGTCACGTCGGGATTCGTGTCTCACTCCGGGCTGTCCACGCCGGCGGGTCGCTGCAGGGGAATGAATCCTCGGAAGCTTCGTGGACGACGTCGATCGTTTTGCCGTCTTCGCAATACGTGCGTGCCGGGTCGCGATGGGCACGCATTCGATTCGCCATAGAGCGCAAGCAAACCAAACCTGAGCCGATGAGGCTCAGAAACGCCAGCCAGCGCGACACGTGCAAACGATCTCGTTCGATTGCACTCATATTGAGATGCCCCAATCGGTAGTTGAGGCCTCGGTTGACGACGGTATTCATGCGCGTGCCCCTTCGGATTTGGAACATCCTTCGCGGCCACAAGGAAGGAGTCGCAATCCGCGTGCCGCGGCGGCGAGTCGTCTTTGAGCGTCAATGTGATGCGCTCGCTTCGCTGGCACGATTCTCCGCAATCAAAGTTGCGCGCCCGCCACGGGCCGATCGATCGCAATGCACAATTCCCTCCCGCTCCACCGTCAACGGAATCAAACTTGCACTTCTCCCAATGCAACACCAGGGAGGAACAGACATGTTCGGCAACTCGAAGAAAATTCGCTATGCCGTGGTCGGCGCGGGTTGGTTCGGCCAGTCCGCCGTCTTGCCGGCCTTTGCCAACGCCAGGGAACATAGCGCTCTCGCGGCACTCGTTTCGGGCGACGTGCAGAAGCGAGCGACGCTTTCCTCCGATTACAGCGTGCCGGCGTATTCCTACGAACAATACGAAGACCTGCTCCGCTCCGGCTCAATTGACGCGGTCTACATTGTGAGCCCGAATTCGATCCACAAGGACCATGCGCTCGCGGCCGCGCGGCATGGGATCCATGTGCTTTGCGAAAAACCCCTCGCCGACAGCGCAGTGGCGGCCGAGGAGATCGTTGCCGCGTGCGATCGAGCCGGCGTGCTGCTCATGACCGCGTATCGTCTCCACTTCGAGAAGGGCAATTTGCAAGCGATCGACTTAATCCGCAAGGGAACGATCGGCGAGGCACGGGCGATGATGTCGGCCTTCACCCAGCAGGTCGACCCGGATAATTCGCGGCTCGACGCCAAGCTGGGTGGGCATCCGCTCCTCGACGTCGGCGTGTATTGCATCAATGCGGCGCGCTACCTGTTCCGGGCCGAACCGGTTGAGGTGACCGCATTCGCAGCGACCGCCAACGACCCGCGGTTCCACGATGTGCCCGAAATGGTTTCGGCCGTGATGCGTTTTCCCGAAGAGCGGCTGGCATCATTCACCTGCGGCTTTGGCGAGGCCAAGACATCGAGCTATCAGGTCATCGGCACGAAGGGCGACCTGTGCATGGACCCGGCCTTCAGCCATGTCGGCGAACGCGTCATGACCGTGACAGTGGACGGCAAGTCGAAGAAAACCGAGTTTGGGGAAAGCGATCAAATCGCCGCGGAGATCGTGTACTTCTCCGAGTGCGTCCAGAAAGGCCGGCGACCGGAACCGGACGGACGCGAAGCCTTGATCGACCTCTGGATCATCGAGGCGATCAAGTCGTCGATCCTCAAGGGCATGGCGGTACCTTTGCAGCCCGTGCCCGAGAAGCCGCGACCGGACAAGGCCCAGCACATCTCGAAACCGAAAAAGCCGGAGCCAGAGTTGGTCCGAGCGAACGCGCCGCAAGCGACCTGAAATGGTCAAGTTGCTATTTGCCGTGAAGCCGCGGAGCGCGAACGCAGGCATCCGGTCCGCCCCGCATCATGCTTTCCATCGTGTCGTGTTGTTGCCAACCAGCAGTGGACAAGTAGGTGGTAAACTGAAGAAGCCACTGCACCAGAGAGATTGCTAACGGGAGTCCCGCCCATGCGCATTTGGCCCGGGCGGCCGTATCCACTCGGCGCCACATGGGACGGAGCGGGCGTCAACTTCGCCCTGTTCTCCGAACACGGATTCAAAGTCGAGTTGTGCCTCTTCGACGTGGTCGATGCCACGGCCGAGAGCCAACGCATCGAACTGCGTGAGCAAACCGACCAGGTCTGGCATTGCTATCTTCCCGATGCCTTGCCCGGCCAACTCTATGGCTATCGCGTGCACGGCCCCTATAAGCCCGCGGAAGGGCATCGCTTCAATCCGCATAAGGTTCTCCTCGATCCTTACGCGAAGATGATTGGCCGCGATGTGCGTTGGGACGACGCGGTGTTCGGCTACCCCGTCGGCAAGGACGATCTGGCGCTCGATGAGCGCGATAGCGCCCCCTTCGCACCGCTCGCGGCCGTGGTCGATTCCGCCTTTACCTGGGGCGACGACCGTCCGCCGCGCACGCCCTGGCACAAGACGTTCATTTACGAAATGCACGTCAAGGGCTTTACCATGCGGCATCTGGACGTGCCGGACAACGTACGTGGCACCTATGCCGGCCTCGCATCCGATGCCGTCATTCAGCACCTGAAGTCACTCAATGTGTCTGCCATCGAGTTGCTGCCGATTCACCATCACTTGAACGACCGGTACTTGATCGACAAAGGGCTGAGCAATTACTGGGGCTACAACACGCTCTCGTTCTTCGCGCCGCAGGCCACGTACGACGCGAAGAGCAACACGCTGAGTCCCGTCCATGAATTCAAGATGATGGTCCGGGCCATGCACGCGGCCGGGATCGAGGTGATCCTCGACGTGGTGTACAACCACACGGCCGAGGGCAACCAGATGGGCCCGACGCTCTCGTGGCGCGGTATCGACAACGCGGCGTACTATCGGCTCGCTCCCGATCCTCGGTATCACATGGACTTCACGGGCTGCGGCAACACGTTGAATATGCAACACCCGAAAGTGCTGCAACTGATCATGGATAGCTTGCGTTACTGGGTCACGGAAATGCACGTGGATGGGTTCCGTTTCGACCTGGCATCGACGCTGGCCCGCGAACTATTCGAAGTGAACAAGCTCGGCGCCTTCTTCGACATCATTCACCAGGATCCGATTCTGAATCGAGTCAAGCTGATCGCCGAGCCGTGGGACGTTGGACCGGGTGGCTATCAAGTCGGTAACTTTCCGCCCGGCTGGACCGAGTGGAACGGCAAGTATCGCGACAACGTCCGGCGCTTCTGGAAAGGCGACGGCGGCACGGCGAGCGAGTTCGCAACGCGCCTGGCCGGTTCGAGCGATCTCTACGAGTGGAGCGGCCGGAAGCCGTATGCGAGCATCAATTTCATCACCTGTCACGACGGGTTTCCGCTCGACGATCTCGTCAGCTTTAACGGCAAACACAACGACGCGAACAAGGAAGAGAACCGCGACGGAGCGGACAACAACGACTCCTGGAATTGCGGCGCCGAGGGACCGACTGACGACGCGAACATCATTGCGTTGCGCGAGCGGCAGAAGCGCAATTTCATTGCCACGTTGATGCTCTCGCAAGGCGTGCCGATGATGCTGGCCGGCGATGAATTGAGTCACACGCAGGGCGGCAACAACAACGCCTATTGCCAGGACAACGAGGTGAGCTGGCTCGACTGGAAGCTGGACGAACGCAAGCAGCGCTTCCTCGATTTCGTTCGCAGAGTGGCGACCATTCGCCAAGAGCAACCCGTGCTGAAGCGCCGCAAATTCTTTCAGGGTCGGTCGATTCGCGGCGAGGGCATCAACGATCTGTCGTGGTTCAGTCCAAATGGCAAGGACATGACAGACGGCGATTGGGGCGGCAACATTCGGTGCATCGGCATGCGGCTGGCCGGCGATTTGATCGGCGAGGTCGACGAACGCGGCGACCCGATTGTTGGCGACACTCTTTTCGTGCTGATGAATGCTCACCACGAGCCGATTCCGTTTACCTTGCCGCCGGTCAACCCGGAACATCAGTGGGAACTTCTCTACGACACTTTCGACGACCGGATCGCGACGGCCGTGCATGCCGCGGGTGCAACATATCCGCTGCGCGAGCGAGCGCTGGTCTTGTTTCGGACGATTCCGGCCACGTCGGTCGAGCCGCAAGTCACGCCGCTTCAGGTCGCGGCACTCCGGAAAGAGGCACAATCGACGACCACTCAACCCGTTGGCGTCATTCCGCCGACATGACTTGTTGGGACCGTCGCATGGGGCTGTACTCCAAAATGGCGAAGTTTGACGAGGTTCTTGAGCCCCGGCAGTTGGCGATCTTCCTTTTCGAAAAAGTGCGTTTTCCGCGGGTTTTTGGGTAAGGTCGCCAAGATCGCCACGGTTTTGCCACACCCTCCCCGACGATTGCATTTCATTGCATGGGCCAGTGCCGACTTGTTCCATTTTTCAGCGTTAGTTCTCATTCACGAACTGGAAGACCTGCACGCGAGTCAGTTTGGCACACCGCTTGCAATTCAACTTGTGTCGTTGACAACCAACCTCGGCGACCTAATGAAGCCGCGGATTATTCTGGAGCAATTCAATGTTGAAGAACGCAAAAGCTCGGGCCGGCACCGTGAAGTGGGGCATCATCGCCGCCTTGCTCGGATTGCCGCTGCCGATCGTGCTGATCGCCTTCCTGTTCTTTGGCGGCTGCCGGTGATTAACTAATGTCTTCTCAATTGACGGTGGCCTGCCAACGGGCCACCGTCACCCGTTTGGGAGACGCAGGATGCAGTCCATCGTTCCAAGCGCTAGTGTGATTGACGCGTCGCGACCGACGCCGCCGATGCGCACGCGCGCACTCGTCTTGATCAATCATTGCGCCCGCGGCGGCAAGAACGACCTCACGCCCGCCCTGGAACGACTGACAGAAGCCGGAACCAAATTGGTGCATGAGCGCCTGGAGCAACCGGCTCATGTCGGCGAAATCATCAAGCGGCAGCGCGAACGCGTGGACCTCGTCATCATCGGTGGCGGCGACGGCACAATGTCGGCGGCGGCGGACGCACTGGTGGAAGCACAACTCCCCCTGGGAATCATCCCATTGGGTACCGCGAACGATCTGGCACGCACGTTGAGTATTCCCGCCGACCCTGTGGCCGCCGCTGACGTGATCATCGCGGGCCGGCAACGACGCATCGACCTTGGTTTGGTAAATGGCAAGCATTTCTTTAACGTGGCAACCATGGGCCTCGGCGTCGGCGTCACGCGGCGTTTGACGCATGAGCGCAAGCGCCGCTGGGGCGTGCTGGCCTATTTGTTCGCCGGCATCGAATTGCTTGCCCACGTTCGCCCCTTCACAGTCGACATCGAGACCGAGAACGACAAGTTCCGAGTTCGCACCGTGCAGGTGATGGTTGGCAATGGTAAATATTTTGGTGGTGGATTGACGGTGGATGAAGCGGCAACGATCGATGACGGCCTGCTCAACCTCGTGAGCCTTGAAGTCGAGCACTGGTGGCAACTCGTCAAGCTGATCCCCGCCATGTGGCGCGGCCGCGAACCAAAGAAACACGTGCGCACTCTCGTCGGCCGCGAATTCACGCTGCGACCCGTCCGACGCCGACGCCGCAAGGTGACGGCCGACGGCGAAGTCGCTGCACGATCACCGGCTCATTTCCGCATTGTCCCGCGATCGCTCTCGGTCTTTGTGCCTTGACTGAGTGAAGCTCACGGCCGCGTGAGTCATTCCAACCGCCGCTTCGCGATTTCGACATACTCCGCATTCAACTCGATCCCAAGACAACGCCGGCCCATTCGTCGGGCCACCTCCGCCGTGGTGCCGGAGCCGAGGAAGGGGTCGAGTATCAGGTCGCCTGGTTTGCTGCCAAGGGCGACGCACGGCTCGACGAGAGCCGGCGGGAACGTCGCGAAGTGGGCCTCCTTTAAGGGCAACGTGTTGATGTCCCAAACCGTGCGCAGATTGCGATCGTTGGGGCCGCGGATGGCCGATGGGTTGTAGTGATATTGCTCGCTCTTACTGAACAGGAACAACATTTCGTGTGACCGCGTTGGTCGGTCCTTCACGCTTTCCGGCTGACAATTGGGTTTATTCCAGACGATGTCCGCCCGCAGATACCAGCCGGCCGCCTGGAGGGCGAACGCAAGTCGCCAGGGGACGCCGATCAAATCTTTCGGTTTCAAGCCATCCGGTGTCGGCGGTCGCATGTTCATCGCACGTACCGGATTCTTCTTGTCGGGAGCCCGCCAGGTTCGGCCGCCGGAGGTGAATGAGTCGCCGATGTTCAACCACAGCGTGCCGTCCGGCGTCAGCACGCGGCGCACTTCCTCGAAGACGATCACGAGATTGGCGAAATAGTCGGCCAGTTGCTCTTCCAGGCCGATCTGACCGGGAATTTGATAATCGCGCAGCGACCAATAGGGCGGCGAGGTGACGCAGCAGCGGACGCTATCAGCCGGCACATGGCGCAACAGGGACCGGCTGTCGCCGATGACAACGAGGCAGCCAGTCGATTGGCAAATGTCCTTGAGCGCCGCGGCTGTGTTTGGACCGTCGCCGACAAGCACCCGGCGATCGGCGGGCGAATTGTTGAAAGGCATCCACGACCCTCCATGCAATACGGGAAAGATACTATGTGGACGCGCCCGTTGCCCCGTAACTTGCCTCCCTTTCCTCGCCCCCAAAGTCCGCCTTGGCGCACGGGGCGATTCCGGGTAAACGACGGATGGATTTCGCTCCGTGGGTGAGAGAGGAACGGCCATGCGCAGCCCCGTCCTGATCGCCGAGACGCCGTTTTCCGGCGGACATGGGCCCCGCTTCCTGGCCCCGGTCGGTCGCGGCGTCGATCACGATACGGCCGCGCATTACATTGGCCGCGCCCGCGATGTCGAGGACGACGTCGAGGAAATCGAAGGCGACGACTATTTAGCCGTGCGTCTGCCGTTGAAGAATGCGGACACCGGCGACGTCGCTTACGACTATATGTTGTTGGCAGGGATCGACGTTGACCGCATGACGGGTGAAGAGCGCGACGAGGTCCTGGAGCAACTTCGCGAACGGCTTGAAGTGCTCAACGACGCGGTGCTGGCCGTTGACTGGGCGACACGCGGATTTGAGCTGGTGGTGGAGATCCCCGAGTTGGATGAATGGCACGAAGCGGGGTGGGATGTGCTGCCGCGGGCTGGGGCGTGGGCGGAGGGTGTGGCGCCGACGGAAACCAATAGGACGGATGGGACAAATGGGGCTAATGAGTCTTATGAGTCCCCTCCGTCCCATGAACCCGCCGAAACGGAACACCACCACGAACCAGCCCCCGAACCCATCGCGGCCATCCCGCCGACACCACCGCCGGAACCCGAGCCCGAACCAGACCCAATTCCCGAGCCTGCGCCGCCGCATCCGCCGGAGCCGGAACCGACGCCGATCCCGCACCCCCCCGAGCCACGTGTCTTCATTGATGTGCCGACACCGTTCCGCAAAGACTCATCGCCGTCGCAGGCGCCGGTCACGGTGATCGTGCAAGTTGTCAGCGACCAGCCGCCGGAACCAGTGCCTGACCTGATCGTCGCGACCAAAGAGCCAATGAGCCTTGCCCCGGCGCCAGTCGGCCCGGTCGTTCATTCGCCAGAGCCGACCGGCCGGAGCATCGACCCGCTGCAAGTGTCGGCGTCCGTCGATCGCAGTCTCGCCCTGGCGCCGTTGCCACCGCAGCCGGCCGCGGCGGAGTCGCCGCATCGGGGCCTTCGCTGGTGGGTCTGGTTCCCGTGGGCCGCGACCGCCGTCCTGTCCATCGGCTTCTACCTCTACCTGTCCCAAATCGATCGCACGTGGCGCCAGCGCGTCACCGAGCACCATCATTCGGAAGGCCCGACGCGCGTGGTCATTCGGCAAGTCGAAACGCCGGTCGATCGCATTGTCGAGAAAATCGTTGAAAAGCCGGTGGATCGCGTGGTCGAGAAGGTCGTCGAGAAACCGGTGATTGTCGAGAAGATTGTTGAAAAGCCGGTGCCGGCGCTCACGACGGATGCGTCCAAGCAAGACCAGTGGTTGAAGTTTGAGGCGGAATACAAGGCTCGCATGGCCCGACCGGACGTGCAGGCCGCTGCCGACCTGATTTCTGTGTGGAAGGCTCACCTGCCGGCGTGGGGCACCGACGAACCGCCGGGGCTCAAGGGCTTACGCGATGATTTTCGCGCGACCGCCCCGGCCCGCCTCAAGGATTGGGCAGCCGGGCTGACCGCCACGCATCGTTTTGCCGACGCCCACGCCGGCCTGGCGATACTCGCGGGATCCGACGCAGTCCGCAGCGCGGGCGGCCCTCCTGGGGCTGAATGGATTGGCGCGGGACTTCATCAGTCCGTCCAAGCGGCTGAAGAAGACTATCACTACAGGCAGATTCGCACGCTTGCCGACAATCCGGCCGACGAAGCCCGACTCAAGCAACACATCGATGCCTACCTCGCTCTCGTCGACCCTCCGGGCAAGCACCTTGCCGACGTGCAGCGGCTGGCCGACTATCACAGGTGGATCAAGGATGGCCGGCCGATGAAGGCGGTCGTGAAGATCGAATGGGGCCCGCGTACCGCGATCCGCGAGCACGTGATCGAAATCGGCCTCGGGCTCGACAAGAACAATCAGCCGGCCCAGACCTTTACACGCACGGCCGAAGCCCGGCCCGGCGAGACCTGGACTGATACCTTCGTGGTCAGCGGCTTCGGCGGTCCGCCCGAGAAGATTCCGTACCGCGTCAAGACGGCACGCCCGACCTCGCCCGTGGAAGAACTCGCGGAAGGCACGCGCATTCGGACCGAGTTGTTCCTGCTCGACAAGACCGGCCCGCTCGCCGTGTCCGGCGAGAACGACAGCGGCACCAAGGTCACGGTTGAATGGCAAGGCGCATTGACCAAGCCCGAGTTGAAGTAATCTCATGACCAAGTTCACGCGCTTTCTGATTGTAGCCGGCATCCTGAGCGCCATGGGCGGCGGCGCGTTTGCCGCCTGGCACTTCCGCGGCCACATCGCCGACGGCCCGCCGCCGGAACCGACGACCTACGACCAATTCGTCAAGCGCATTGGTGCTCCGGAACCCGCCGTTCGCGATGAGTTGAACTTTTTGATGGCGACCGCATCCGCCCCGCTCTCGTCAAGCGATCGCAAGAAAGCTGAAGCTTTGACGCACGAGTGTCTGGACGCGAAAACGCTCGTGGCCATCGATCACGTTCAGACGTTCATGACGGGCGAGTCGTCGCCATATCACTTCGTGAGCACGGCACACCGTGACAAACTGCGCACGATCGCCGGCGACAGCCCGTCGCCCGAACGCGTGCTCGCCATCCGCAAGGCGCTCATCCATCTGGGCAACGAGTTCGCGGAGATTCGCGAGCGACCCGATTGGAAGGTCAAGATCGAAGAGAAGGGCGGACCGCCGCCGCCGTTGCCGTTTCTCGACTTACTGAAGTCAGGCTCCGAATTCTTGCCCTCGAGCCAGCATCCTCTCGTTTATGGCGAACCGCGCATCGCCGTGTTCGGCGGTCCGGACGGCGAACTGCTCACGCAACTCGAATTGTTCTTCAACAGCGATCAATGTCGTGCGGCATTACCCGCGGCCAAGTATCCGAAACTCTACAAGAACGGCCGCATCCCACCGGTTCCCACGAACCTGTACGACTACCAGAAGCAGATGGAAGCCGGCGTTGGCACGGAAATGAAGATCATTCTTAACGCGGAAAACCCACCGGCAGATGTCGTTGAAGGGCTCAATCAGGTATATGCCAAGCTGGAACGCTTCTTCACTGTGGTGGTGCAGTTCGATCCGAAGTAGATGGGAGCCCGCAAATCCCATCCACCTTGTCCATTCTTCGTTACACCCGCTGTTGCCAAGCGCGCAAGTGAGGGGTAACATCCCGCTCATCGGTTGACGGGCGCGCCACAATACCCGCGGCCGCCCTTCTCGTGCGAGAATCTCATGCGCCGCCTGCTGTTCGCCACTTGCCTGATCGCCTTGCCGACCGCCGTTCAGGGTGGCGTCGATCCGCTTCCCTATCTGCCGGCCAATACCGACGTCGTCGTGACCATCGACGCCAAGAAAGTCGCCGAGTCGGAGTTGGGCAAAAAGGTGGGAGCCAACTTATTGAAGGATCTTGTGGGCGCCTACAAGCCGGCCGCGACGGTGCTGCAGGCCACGGGACTCGACCCCATGCGCGACCTCGAGTTCATGACCGTCGGCATCGATATCGACAAGACCGACCCGCCGCGGCCGTTCGCTCTGTTCGAAGGGAAGCTCGATGCGAAGAAGATCGACGCCAACATCGCCGCGTACACGAAAGAGCACAAGGATCAACTGATCGCCGTCACCGTCGGCGGTAAGGCGGCTTACAAATTCAACCACAACCAGCCGGCGCAAGCGATGTACGCGGCGGTCATCGACGACACGAAGCTCGTGGTCGCTTCCACGGAATCGGACCTGACCGGTGCGTTCGACGCCGCGGCCGGCACGCGCAAGCCGGTGATTTCGAAGGAGCTGACGTGGGTCATGGGCGCCAAGCCGCCGGGCCCGATCTTCGTTCGCGGCTGGGTGAAGGGGAAGCTCAAGGACATCAAGGTGCCGAACGACAAGCTGCAAGCGGCGGTCCAGGGCGTCGACTGGGTGACGGTCTCCATCGCGGTGACGAAGGACGTTGCGGTGACGGCGATTCTCAATACGCCGGACGAGGCATCGGCCCAGAAATTGAGTGATTTGCTCGGCGCCGTCGTCGGTCTGGTGCGTCTACAAATCCTCGCCGCGGCGGAAGACCAACCGGAGTTGCGACCGATTTCTGATCTTCTGCGCGCGACCCGCGTGGCGCCGAACGGTAAGACGGTGATCGCTTATGGAACCGTGACCGGCGCGTCGATCGAGAAGGCCCTGGCGCCGCCGAAGAAGGCCCCAGAGGGAAAGAAGAAATAGCAGTAGCCCATCAATTCCAGAGATTACGATTAGGATTAAGATTGAGATTAGGACTCACGAGTCCGCTTGATTCATAATCCTAATCGTAATCCTAATCTCTTCCGTGAGACTCTGAACCTGAACTCTCGCTTCGGGGGAGTACTTCAAATCCACCAGGCCCGCATGAACCGCCCCTATCGTCCGAAGCCAACCGCAGCCAATTCACAACCTGTTCCGCTCGCTCCGCTATTCAATCGCATCCTCGTCGGCGCATTCGCGGCGCTCGTCACCGCTCGGCCGCTCGTCAGCGGCGACGATCCCGGCCGGTTGCGGCTCACATCGGGGAGTGGCCCCGTCTCGTTCACGCTTTCCATGATCGTCGTCTTGCTCGGGTACACGGTCTGGCAGGTGGCCAAAGGTCGCGGCCGGCCGGCGGACTGGGCGATCGTGCCGATGTTGCTCGCGGGCGTCGGCGTCGTGGCGTACATCAGCTCCCGACTCGGCGATCGTTATGCCCGGCCGGGGATGTTCGTCGCGTGGGAATGGATCGGCCTTGCCATCGCGTTCTACCTGGCCCGGCGACTGACGGCGTCGGCGAATGACAGCCGCGGCATCCTCAACCTGATGCTCGCGTCCGCCGTGAGCATCGGAGCGATTTCCCTTTATCAAGTCGCGGCCGGGCCCCTCGACATCGCGAACACGGATGTGGAAGTCCCCGCCGAGAAAGCACCACTCGCCGGCGACGACGAGTTCTATCCGGAATTGAATCGCTCGCTGGCACCGATGAAGCAGCCGCACGGCACGTTCGATTCGCCGGAGACTCTGCTCGCCTATCTGCTCCTGATCCTGCCTGCTGCCGTGGTGTACGCAAGATTTCGAACGACGACAGCGTGGCGTCGGGCGGCTGTGTTGATTCCGTTGGTGCTGATCGCAGGGGCGCTGGGAACGCTGGTCGCCAATCCTTTTGGCGGGGTCACTGCTCAGTGGTCAGAGGCGATCGAACTTGCGACCCGTCATCCGGCATTCGGAGTTGGACCGGGGAATTTCTCACGCCATGTGTTCGGAGTCCTGGGACCGCACAGTGCATGGTTTGGCATGGCGGCGACGATGGGCATCATTGGATTGGCTTTATTCGCAGGAGCGGCGATCCTCGCGATGGCACGTGCTCGACCCGGCAAGACATCCGAGAGTCGGGCGCCGGCGCCGGCCGAACGGCGCTGGGAATTTCATTTCGGCGGCATGGCCGGATTGGTTCTTGGATTCATCTGGTCCGTCGGCGAACTGCCCGCCGAGGCGCCGGCGAATGAGGTTCTGCGCGTCGGCTTCGTTGCGGTCCTACGCGCCATTGTCTGGTTCTTGTCGTTTGCGCTGCTGGAGACGATTCGCCCGACTCGACTTGCGCTGGGTCGAGCCATTTTTGGCGGGGCGGGGCTGGCCCTCGTTTATGGACTAGTCTTCGATGCGCCCGGCTTCATGACGATCTTGATTCCGCTGTTCGTGATGCTCGCTCTCGGCGCGAATCTCCGCTTGCCCGACGTGCCGGAACTTCCCGAAGGCGGCTGGACAAAGCCGGTGCGTGTCGTGAGCATGTTTCTCGTGATCGGACTTGGGATCGCGCACCTGAATATGGCTGCCGTGCCCGCGTGGAGCACGGCCGACGGAGTTCGCCAGGCCCGCATGGCAAGCCGAGTCTATCCCGACTTGCATCGCGAGATCGAACGCGCGCGGCCGGGGGCCGAGCGCGCGACCGCGCTTACGAAAGCGCGCGGCTTTCTCTTGGGCAACATCCTCCAGCCGCTCCGCGAAGCGTCCGAGCGTGATCCGGGCAACGCGGCATTGCTGCTGGAACTGTCGCGTTGGCGGCGACCGTTGTGGGAATATCAACTCGCGGCCGATCCCGAGAACGCCGCCCGCGTGGCCGACGACACCTTGCGCGCTGCCGACCGGGCCGGGAAGCTCGATCCAAATAACCCCGCGGCCCAACGCAGCCTGATCGAGGCGCTGACCCTGTTCCGCAAGAATTCAAGCACGCGCGCGGCCGAGCGCGTCGTGCAGATCAACAAGCGCATCGCGTTCATCGTCGAGCGCGAGCCGAAGATGGAAGTGCCGCTCCGCTTCCGCGTCGTGCAGATGCTGCTCGATTTGAAAGAGTCGGACGAACTGCTCAAGCCCGAAATCACGCGGCTCTTCGACCTCGACCGCGAAGAAGGCCACGGACATCTGACGAAGGAACAGAAGACAGAGATTGTCAAGAAGGCGAAAGACGTGATGAAGGACGTGCCGAAGGCGGTGCTGGAGGAATGGACCAATTAGTGCGCCGTGAGGTATACTGGTTGGATGTTGCTCATTGGCCGCCAGACCGCTCGCACGTGTCAGACGCTGTCGCGCCGGGCGTTTGTGCAAGTCGGCGCATCCACAGTTCTTGGCCTGTCACTGACGGATTTATTGAAGCAACGGGCGTCGGGCGGATTGCCGGGCACGGCCAAGTCGGTTGTGTTGCTCTGGCTCTGGGGTGGACCTAGTCAGCTCGATACGTGGGATCCGAAGCCAAACGCTCCGCTCGAATATCGCGGCCCGTTCGGCACCATCCCGACGCGCATCCCCGGCGTCCGCTTCTGCGAGCTGTTCCCAAAGATCGCTAGCCTGACCGATCGAATCGCGGTCATTCGTTCGCTTTATACAGGCTCCAACGATCACGGCGTCGCCGGCACGATCGGGTTGACCGGAAGTTCGGCTGGCGGCACCGGGCTCGACGGCAAGCCACTCCCCGGTGCGCCGCGGCCGGCGACGGGCTCGGTTGTTGCTCGTGCGCTAACGGCCGCCGGTGGAAGCAAAGCGCCGGGGACGGATCGGCTACCGCCGTTCCTGGTGATCGGCGGCAAGCTGCATCAGGGCAAGAAGCCGATCATTGGCGAGGGCGGCGGACCGCTTGGATCGATGTACGATCCCTTCCGGCTCGAACATGATCCGATCAATGGCACGAAGGTGCCGGCGCTGCAGCTATCTCCCGAGCTGACTCCCGACCGGCTCGGCGATCGATCGACGTTGCGTCACGCGCTTGATGCTGTCGAACGACGTAGCGATCAAGTGCGTGCGGCCGGCGCTCTGGACGACTATCGGTCGCAAGCTTTCGCAATGCTGACTTCCGCCAAAGCGCGGGCGATGTTCGACCTGGATAAGGAGCCGGACGGCGTCCGCGATGGCTATGGCCGCACGCGCTTTGGTCAGTCATGTCTCTTGGCCCGCCGGCTCGTCGAGCATGGCGTGCCGTTCGTGCAAGTGAACTGGAGCGATCACGTCGAGGCGGAGGAAGACGCGGGCGATGGCGGCTGGGACCACCACTACCGCAACTTCCAGATCATGCAGGATCGCCACGCGATGTGGCTCGACCAGTCGATGAGCGCCTTCCTGACCGATCTGGAGAAACGCGGCCTGCTCGCGTCGACGCTGGTGCTCGCCATCGGCGAATTCGGCCGAACACCGAAGATCAACGACAAGGCCGGCCGCGAGCATCATCCGAATTGCTATAGCGCCCTCATCTGCGGCGGCGGGGTGAAAGGCGGCCGCGTGATCGGCGAGAGCGACGCCAAGACCGAACGGCCGCACGACAATCCACTCACGCCCGCCGACGTGTGCGCGACCGTGCACCACGCGGCCGGCATCACGAGCGAGTTGTCAGCGAGCCTCGGAGTGGGAACGGGCGGACGGGTGATCGGGGAGCTGTTTTAGGCGTGAGCGGCCTGATAACCTCGCCCGGCGGCAATCTCAGCAGATCGGTATAATCAGGGACAGGCAACAGCCAGTGAGGTTCCCGTGTCCAGCTTACTGAACAACGCGCCGCCCGCGGAAGTCGACGTCGAGACCGAGTTCCGTCGGCTGGCGGAGTGGTGGAACGAGGAGACGAAGTACCTGTCGAATATTGGCTTGGCAGTTCAACACCCGGCTTACCGGGCGATCGTTGCGCTGGGCCCTCCTGTCATTCCCATCTTGCTGAATGAACTCGCGACAAAACCCGATTGGTGGTTCGACGCCCTCGAGGAATTGACTGGAGCTAGCCCGCTCACTTCGGAAATCGGAGGAAAGGTCCGTCTGATGGCCGCGAAATGGGTGCAATGGGGCCGCGACAATGGGTACGGCGTGTGAACATTCTCGAACACTTGCTGCCCGGCCTAAGTGGTACGAGCTACGAAATCACGAGCTGGTGTAACAGCGATTACAACTGCATCGCGTGGGCAGTCGGCGACGGCACTGAGTGGTGGTGGCCGGGTCGGCCGGACAAATCCTTTTGGCCGGCGGCTGTTCCGCGACGCGAAACTCTGGAAGCGTTCGAGGCCCTCTTCACCTTTCTTGGTTTCATTCCCAGTGCGGATGATGTTCCCGAGCCGGGAGTCGAAAAGGTGGCGCTATTCGCCAATAGACATGGTCTTCCAACCCACGCCGCCCGCCAACTTCCGAACAGCCGATGGACAAGCAAGATCGGCAGGGCTGAAGACATCGAACACGATTTGCACGCTATCGAAGGCGACTTGTACGGGCAGGTCGTCCGGCTTTTCCAGCGACCTGCCCGAGCTTGACTGTCACCCCGCCGCGAACGTCAACCCATCCCGACTCACATCGTAATCCACCTTCACCGTTTGCCCATCCTTTACCTCGCCTTGCAACAATTTGCGGCCAAGATTCGTTTCAATTTCCTTCTGCAACACACGCTTCAGCGGCCGGGCGCCGAAGGTTGGGTCGTAACCAACCTTGACGACGTGCTCTTTCGCCTTGTCGGTCAGCGTCAGCGTGATATTCCGCTCGGCAAGCCGATCACGGAGCCGGCCAAGCTGAATCTCGACGATCTTCGTCAGGTCCTTCTCTGACAATGCGTGGAAGACGATCACGTCATCGACGCGGTTCAAGAACTCGGGCCGGAAGTGCTTGCGCAATTCGTCGGTGACGGCGTCCTTCATCCGGTCGTACACCTCGCCAATGGCCGAGCCCTTGTATTGCAAGATGCGCTGGCTGCCGACGTTCGACGTCATGATCACGATTGAATTCTTGAAGTCGACCGTGCGGCCCTGACCATCCGTGAGCCGGCCGTCGTCCAGGACTTGCAGCAGCACGTTGAATACGTCTGGGTGGGCCTTCTCGATTTCATCAAGGAGGATCACGCAATACGGCCGGCGACGCACGGATTCCGTGAGTTGGCCACCCTCTTCGTAACCGATGTAACCCGGCGGCGCGCCGAGCAGCCGGCTCACGTTGTGCTTTTCCTGGTACTCGCTCATATCGATCCGAATCATCGCCTTTTCGTCGTCGAACAGAAACTGCGCGAGCGCTCGCGCCAGCTCCGTTTTGCCGACGCCGGTCGGGCCGAGGAAGATGAACGACCCGATCGGCCGCTGCGGATCCTTCAAGCCCGAGCGGGCCCGGATCACCGCTTCGGCGACTGCCGTCACCGCTTCGTCCTGGCCGATCACCTTCTTGTGCAACTCGTCTTCGAGGTGGAGGAGTTTCTCCTTTTCGCCTTCGAGCAGCTTGGTCACCGGCACGCCAGTCCATCGGCTCACAACGGCGGCGATGTCTTCCTCGCCGACTTCTTCCTTGAGCAAACGCGGCGCGCCGTCGCCGGCGTGGGCGGTGGTTTCCTCCATCGCCTTGAGCGTTCGTTCCAACTCGGGCAGTTTGCCATACTTCAACTCGGCCGCGCGATTCAGATCGTAGGCCCGTTCAGCCTGCTCGATCTGCACCTTCACTTGCTCGATCTGTTCGCGAACCCCGCGGACCTTTTGCACCGCGTTCTTCTCGTTCTGCCAGCGTGCCTTCAACGCATCGGAAGTCGCTTTCTGATCGGCGAGTTCCTTCTCCAACTTCTTCAAACGTTCGCGAGATGCCGAATCATTCTCCTTCTTCAAGGCCTCGCGTTCGATTTCCAACTGCATCACGCGGCGATTCTTCTCATCCAATTCCGCGGGCAGCGAATCGATCTCGGTCCGCAACTTGGCGGCCGATTCATCGACGAGGTCGATCGCCTTGTCCGGCAAGAACCGATCCGTGATGTAGCGATTGGACAACACGGCCGCGGATACGAGTGCCGCGTCCTTGATGCGGACACCGTGATGGACCTCGTATTTTTCGCGAAGGCCGCGCAAGATCGAAATCGTGTCCTCAACCGTCGGCTGGTCGACCATCACCGGCTGGAAGCGCCGTTCCAGGGCCGCGTCCTTCTCGATGTGCTGACGGTATTCGTCGAGCGTCGTCGCCCCGATGCAGCGGAGTTCGCCGCGCGCGAGCATCGGCTTGAGCATGTTGCCGGCGTCCATCGATCCTTCACCCTTGCCGGCGCCGACGACCGTGTGCAATTCGTCGATGAAGAGGATGATCTCCCCTTCCGATTCGGTCACCTCCTTGAGCACGGCCTTGAGCCGCTCTTCAAATTCGCCGCGGAACTTGGCCCCGGCGATCAGCGAACCCATGTCGAGCGAGACGACGCGTTTGTCCTTAAGCCCTTCCGGCACGTCGCCGCGGACGATCCGCTGCGCAAGCCCCTCGACGATGGCCGTCTTGCCGACGCCCGGCTCGCCGATGAGCACGGGGTTGTTCTTGGTCCGCCGGCTCAACACCTGAATGACGCGACGAATCTCCTCGTCGCGGCCGATGACCGGGTCGAGCTTGCCGAGCCGAGCCGCGTCCGTCAGGTCGCGGCCATACTTCTCCAATGACTGGTAGGTCTCTTCCGGGTTTTGCGTGGTCACGCGCTGACTGCCGCGAACTTCTTTCAAAGCGCTCAGCAACCGATCGCGGTTGACACCGAACTCCTTGAGCAGCGAACCGGCGACCCCCTTGTCGTCAAGCATCGCCAACAGCAAATGCTCGACGGAGACATACTCGTCTTTGAGTTTCTTGGCCTCGTCCTCCGCATGAGTGAGTAGCTTGTTGAGGCGCCCCGTGAGGTAAAAGTTGTCGGGAGAACCGCTGCTGCTGGTGACGCGCGGCAACTTCTCCAACTCGCGCTGAACGCGGATGGTCATTGCCTCGGGCGCGACGCCGGCTTTCTTCAGAATGGCCGGGGTCAACCCGCCTTCTTGGTCCAGAAGCGACAGAAGCAAGTGTTCGTTGTCGATCTGCTGGTGGCTCATCCGGATGGCGAGTTTCTGCGCACCCTGAAGCGCTTCGCGAGCCTTGTCGGTGAAACGGTTGATGTCCATTGGTTGGTTCCTCTCTTTCCAAAACGAGAGGAAAGCAAGTGCCGCGCCTGTTCAAAAAGACATCAGATTGTTTGTCGCAATATATTAATTCACAATGCTTTATGATTTTGAAAGTACACCAGAGAATCTGTCGGTACTGCCATTTTGGCAGGCATAGGCCCATCGGCTCAGAGCAATAAGCCTCGACGTATCAAAATAATTAGTCATTACTAATTGACTGATTAGTCAATACGAAATACGATCTTCGTCATGAGTTTCTGCGCCGCCGAAAGGAAGGCCGTCGTGACACAACCAAAGACTCGCACCGGATTCACGCTCATTGAACTGCTCGTCGTCATCGCAATCATCGGGACGCTAATCGGGCTCTTGCTGCCGGCCGTGCAGAAGGTGCGCACCGCCGCCAATCGCACGCGCTGTGCGAACAACCTCAAGCAGATCGGCCTCGCGCTGCACGCGCATGAAAGCGCTCTGGGCCTCTATCCGCCGTCGTGCGTCATCACGAACACGTATGCCGATGGTGTTGCGTACGGCATCCCATACGGCGACGACATTCGCGTCGGCCCGACCGGCTTCGGGTGGGGCGTGTTCATCCTGTCCTACCTGGAGCAGGACAACCTGTATCGGCAATTCAATTTAAACGACGCTTGCTGGTCGCCCGGCAACGCGGCGGCCGCTCGGACCAAGGTGGCCGCGTTCCTCTGTCCGTCGGCGACCGGCGGCAGCGACGGCTTCAACATCCAGCGTGAAGGCAGCGACCATCGTCACGGCGTCGACATGGTTCGCGGCGATGGCTCCAAGATCTTCTTCGCCCACAGCCATTACGTCACCAATGCGGGTATTCACCAGCCGTGGGGACGCCTGACCGCCTACTGCTACGACTTCGACATCCCAGAACCAATTCCCGCGAACGGCAACAAGCCGGCGACCATCGACGGGCCCTTCTATCCGAATTCCAGAACCACGGTCGCGAGCGTCACCGACGGATTGTCGAACACCGTCTTTGTCGGCGAGCGCAGCAGCCTGCTCTGCAACAACACGTGGGTCGGCGTCGTGCCTGGCGCCGTCGTCGTCCCGCGGTTGGATCTGCGGCCCTGGCCCTCGGAAAACAACGCGGCCACGGATCTAGTCGGCTGCCACAGTGGGCCGGACACGCACGATCATCCGCAGGTTATCATTCACGCGCCGAACAACCCGTTCGGCCACACCGACGAGATGTGGGGCGAACATGCCTCGCCGGGTTGCAACGTGCTCTTCGGCGACGGCTCGGTGCGCTTTGTCAGCGCGTTCATCAATCCCGACACTTGGGTGGCCCTGTCGACGCGTAACGGCGGGGAGGTGATCGATGGGCAATAACCGTTTGATTCGCCGGCGCTTTGCCCTTGCGGCAGTCGGCTTGATCGCCACGGCTTTCACCGGTTGCGGCAAGCCGCCGCAAATCGGTACGGATGAGCATGCGCACAAAACGGTGGACGCGCTCTTCACCGCCATCACCGCCCGCAATACCGAGCGACTCAATCGGGTCGAAACGCAATTGATCGCGCTGCAGACGTCCGGCCAGCTTCCCAAAGAAGTCATGAAGGAACTTGCGAAGTTCATCGCCCGGGCCCGCTCTGGAAAATGGGAACCCGCTGCTGAACAGCTCTACGACTTCATTCGCGGTCAAACGACCGCGCCGGAGCCGTCTACGCCCGCGAAACACTCGCCAAAGGGACGCTGATCGAGAGTCAATCGTCCGCGTCGGCGAGGCGCATCTTGCGCTGATGGCGTTCGGCCGCTTCCTCGACCGAGTGGGATTTGGTCAATTGCATATCCGCCTTGGCAAGATCGACGAGCTTGCAATAGTGTCCGTGCAGAGTTACCAATTCTTCCTCGGAGAGCGACTCTACGTTGATGAGCCGATTGCTTGCCCCACGGATGGCGGCCACCAACTCGTTCAGTTTCAGATGGATGGCTTTCGAGTCCTTGTTCTGGGCCCGCTGGATGAGGAACACCATCAGAAACGTGATAATCGTTGTGGCCGTGTTGATGACGAGTTGCCACGTGTCAAAGTTGTTCCACAGAGGATAACTCGCGGCCCACAGCAAGATCAACAAGCTCGCCAGCAAGAATGCGGGCGTCGAACCGGACCAGTCGGTTGCTTTGCGAGCGAAGCGGGCGGCGAAGGACTCGCGGCGGCCATGGGCGACCGTCGCCTTGGTATGTGTTGCGGGCATCAGGGGTCACTCGAAGTTGGTAGGGTGTCTTGGAGCAATTGCAGACTGCATGCAATCGCCGTGCCCGTTGCGAAAGTCGTGGAGTCCCGTGTAGGATGACAGAGGAGGTGATGCGATGCCGATTCACGACTGGACACGGATGCAAGCGGGGGACTTTCACCATTTCCATCAGCGATGGATTGGAGCAATTGCCGATGCACTGAACTCAGGTCAATTGCCGCCAGGCTACTTGGCGATGGCCGAACAGGTTGCTGGTGGACCGATTCCGGACGTAGTCACCTTGCAATCACGACGGCCAACCAGTGGCAAAGTTGGCGGCGTGGCGATCAACGAGAAGCCGCCGACGGCGCAGATGATTCGCAAGTCCGAACGGTGGATCTACACGCAGAAAGCGAACCGGGTCGCGATCCGCCACGGTCGGGGCGAGGTCGTCGCCATCATCGAGATAGTCTCTCCCGGGAACAAGGGCAGCCAGCGCGCACTGCAACTGTTTTTGCAAAAGGCGGCCGAAATCCTCAGTCAAGGCGTCCATTTTCTCTTCGTCGACCTGTTCCCCCCGACGCCACGCGATCCCCAGGGCCTTCACAACGCCCTCTGGGCATACATATGCGACGACAGTCCTGAATCAAATCCGCAGAAACCACTCACGGTCGCGTCCTATTTGGCCGAGGACGTTCCAACGGCCTACGTCGAGCCAGTCGCCGTCGGCGATGTCCTGCCGTCGCTGCCCATCTTTCTCAACGAGGACGAATATATCCCGGCGCCGCTCGAAGAAACCTACATGCAATCCTGGACCGTCTATCCAGCAATGCTCAAAGAGATCATGGAATCCGGATCGACCCATCCGCCCACCGGCGACTGACATACCGATGTTCTCTTCGGTGGCGTACGCTACTCATCACCTCCACACGTCACGCGGGTCTGTTCATGGCTGCCAAGTTCGATCTCGTCAGCGACTACAAGCCCGCCGGCGATCAGCCGAAGGCGATCGCCGAATTGGTCGAGGGCTTTAATTCCGGCAAACGGTTTCAGACCTTATTGGGAGCGACCGGCACCGGCAAGACGATGACGGCCGCCCACGTGATCGCCAAGCTGAACAAGCCGACGCTCGTGCTCGCCCACAACAAGACGCTGGCGGCTCAGCTTTACAAGGAGTTCCGCGGCTTCTTCCCGAACAACGCCGTCTCGTTTTTCATCAGCTACTACGACTACTATCAGCCGGAGGCATACATCCCGCAACGGGACATCTACATCGAGAAGGACTCGTCGATCAACGAGAACATCGATCGCCTCCGCCTCTCGGCCACCAGCAAGCTCGTCTCGCGCGAGGACGTGATCGTCGTCGCGTCCGTGTCGTGCATCTACGGCCTCGGCTCGCCAAGCGATTACAAGCGGATGATGGTGCATCTCAAGAAGGGGGACACCATCGACCGTGATCAACTCTTGTTGAAGCTCGTTGACGTGCAATACCAGCGGAACGACGTTGCCTTTGAGCGTGGCAAGTTTCGCGTGCGCGGCGACACGATCGAAGTGTGGCCGTCGGCCGAAGAGACGGCCATGCGCGTCGAGTTGTTCGGCGACGAAGTCGATGCACTCTCGAACATCAACCCGACGAGCGGCGAAGTCATCTCGCAGATGGACGAGATGTACATTTACCCGGCCAAACACTTCGTGACGCCGGACGAACGCGTGCGCACGGCGATCATCGGCATCGAGCAGGAACTCAACGATCGGCTCGAATGGTTCAAGAAGGAAGGCAAGCTCCTCGAAGCCGAACGCCTCAAGGCCCGCTGCCGCTATGACCTCGACATGATGCGCGAGGTCGGCTACTGCTCCGGCATCGAGAACTATGCCCGTTGGTTCAGCGGCCGTGGCGCCGGCGAGCCGCCGTACACGCTGATCGACTTCTTTCCGTCCGATTTCCTCTGCATTGTCGATGAATCGCATGTCAGCCTGCCGCAAGTCCGCGGCATGTTCGCCGGCGACCGGGCCCGCAAGACGACGCTCGTCGAACACGGGTTTCGTTTGCCGAGCGCGCTGGACAATCGGCCGCTTCAGTTCGAGGAGTGGGAAGCACGCCTCAAGAATGTGCTGTACATGTCGGCCACGCCGGGACCGCTCGAGTTGGAGCGCACCGGCGGCGAAATCGTTGAGCAGGTCATCCGGCCGACCGGTCTGGTTGATCCGGTGATCCACGTCAAGCCGGCACGCGGCCAGGTGCCCGACCTCATCAAGGAGATCAAGCTCCGGGCCGAGCGCAAGGAGCGGACGCTGGTCACGACGCTCACCAAGCGCATGAGCGAAGACTTGTCGAATTACTTCCGCGAGGCCGGCATGCGCTGCAAGTGGCTGCATTCCGAGCTGGATGCCATCGAGCGCATTCAAACGCTACGTGAACTCCGTGAGGGGGCCTTTGACGTGCTCGTCGGCGTCAACCTATTACGTGAAGGGCTCGACCTGCCTGAGGTGTCGCTCGTCGCCATCCTCGACGCGGACAAGGAGGGGTTCTTGCGTTCGACGACATCGCTGATTCAGACGATCGGTCGGGCGGCCCGCAACGTGAACGCCGAGGTGATCCTGTACGCGGACACGGTGACCGACTCGATGCAGCGCGCGATCGACGAGACGGCCCGCCGCCGCGAGTTGCAGATGGCCTTCAACCACGAGCACGGTATCACGCCGACGACCGTCGTGTCGGCCATCAAAAACTCAATCGAAGACGAAGTGGCTGCCCACCAGCTTGCCCAGGAAGTCGCGGGGCAGACGGCTGCTGACTACGTGACCGCCGAGTACCTGGAGGAACTGCAAGCCGAGATGCTCGCGGCCGCCCAGGCGCTCGACTTCGAACGCGCGGCCGAGTTGCGCGACCAGTTGCAAAAGCTCAAAGGCGAAGCCGTGGCGAGCCCGCAGAAAAAGCCCAAGCGTGGCGGACGGCGACGGAGGTGAGACGTCGCCCGCGACAAGTGTTTTGGACGCGATGCTTTCGGGACACGACCACGTGATTGAAGATCAGCAGGGCGGGCCACTCGTCCGATACATGGTGGTCACGCAACGACAACAGCTTAATCTCTGTAGTGATGGGATCCGGCCGCAGAACGGGAAGGCAGCCGTGCTCGCCAAAGAATAATTCCTTGCAAGCGATTGCGCTGCCAGGATAATAGACCGCTGAAGCGTGGTCTAGCGATTGATTGGCTGGAATTGCACCAGTCTGTGTGGTGGCGGCAGTTCAACGCATTGTTCGATCGCCGCGACTTTCTCGAGGATGCCAAGATGAAGCATTTCGTTTTCGCCGTGACCATATCGATTGTGCTGTCGGCAACCGGCAACGCGGACGAGGCGAAGCTCTCGGTCGATCAAGCTAAGAAGTTGCTTCCGCAGGCCGCCGGCATCAGCAACGCTGACCTCAGGGCCCTTTCGGAAGTTCCTAATCCGGAGAACATCAAGAACCAGTCCTTGTCTCTCGTGCTCCTAGCGCTAAGACCGCCTGCGAACATCGAGAAGAACGCAGAAGCCGCCAAGGAGTTTCGTCTATTTGACGACAAGCCACGCCCTGTGTCGGATGTTGTGAAGGCCATCTGGATTTCGAAGGACGAGGGATACGCTTCGTTTATTCAGGCGAAGTACATCACGGAATGCACTTGTGAATCAACCGCCGAGAAAGCTGAAGGAATAGTCACTTTCAAGAGCGACCTGTTCGCGGGGCGCATCCCGTTCAGCGCCAAGGTGACCAAGGAAGGTTGGGTGATCACCGAATTCCGTTTGCCGCAATACAAGACCAAAGTTGTTCGCGGCGGAGATGGGGCTTGGCAGCAGGAAGCACTGACAGATAAGTGAGGCGGTGATTGAGGGTCCGTCTCAGTCAAAGTCGGGTCATCAAGTCTTGCCATCGTCGACATGATCGAGGATGATGGTTGAATCCGGATCTCTCCCAAATCTCGCAGCCGGTCCATTGACAGGGCTCGCCATTCGGAAACGCGCATGCCGCTCGCAAGGCTACGACTCGAACCGCTCGAACGCCGGGACAACCCGTCGTACAAGCTGCCGGCAATCGATTTCAGTCCCTACATTCTGGCCGGCGAAAACCCCAACAACGGTTCCGGGCAAATCTCGCAGGCCACATTGACCGCACGCCTGACGGCAATGGCTCCGTATGCGGATGCGATCCGTACGTTCGATTGCACCGGCGACTTGCAGCCGGCGGCGCAGATTATTCGGTCGCTCGGCAAGACGTGCATGATCGGCGCCTGGCTACAGGACGACAATCCCGCGAATCAAGCCGCGATCGATGCCGCCAACGATGCCGCGGTCGCGGAGTTGATTGCGCAAGCGCACGCGGGCAATGTCGATATGGCCATCATCGGCAGTGAGACTCTGCAGCGCGGCAAATTCTCAGAGGCCAAGCTGCTCGCTTACATCAATCAAGTGAAGACGGATTTCGCGAACAACAGTCTGGCGATTCCCGTCACGACGGCCGACACCTATCCGGCCTTGTTGCAACATCCCGCGATCCTGGCGGCCGTCGATCGCGTCTATGCGAATTTCTATCCATTTTGGGAGCACGAACCGGTCGAGTCGGCCGTCGCCAAGCTGAACCAGGAATATCACACGTTGCAACAACTGGTTCCGTCGAAGCTCGTGTTCGTTTCGGAGACCGGCTGGCCATCCGGCGGCTCGGCGCAAGGCGCGGCCATCCCGTCGCCGACGAACGCCGCCTACTACGCCCTTGATGCCGTCTCGTGGGCACGAGCAAACAACATTCCATTCGCCTATTTTGAAGCGATTGACGAGCCGTTCAAAGTAATTCAAGAAGGTGACGTTGGCCCGCACTGGGGAATGTTTAATAGTGATCTCACGTTGAAGCCCGGCATGGATGCGATTTTCAATGGCGACATACTTCCGGACAACTGGTCGGCCATCGATTTCGCATCGATGCCCGGCCAGATGACCACGAACATCGCCAATTTTGTCCTGAGCGGGTCGACGGCCCCCGGTAATGTGGTTGAGGTAAACGGCGTCGCGATCCCCGCGTCCGAGATCGATTCGGGCGGCGCATACGCGCACATGATCCCACTCGCGGTCGGCGTCAACAACTTGACCGTCACCATTCGCAATTCCGGCGGCACGCTGCTGCAAACGATCAATAAGACGGTGACGCTCGACCTCAACTACTCGACCGCGCAACGCGGCTTGTTGTATGTCGATGCCGTGAGCGCTGCGCTCAATGGGACAATCGTGATCGACCCAGCGGCGCGACAGATTCTCGGCATCATTGCCTTTGAGCACATTCGCGGCGTCTCAGCCGATGGTCGCGAAATCTATATGCACGATGGGAGCGTGCGCAGTCATAGCACGCATCAGTTCGTGCGCAGCCTGCCATTCACGCAACCGATCGATTCGAATAGCTTCATCGTCTCGCCGACCGGCGACAATCTGTACTCGCATACTGAAGTGGTCGCCGTGGGGACCAATGCGCTCTTGGCGCCACTGCCGATGGATATCACAACAGGCACGTCGTATAACAGCGCTCCGATTCCGGGCGGGCCGACGATTTCGTCGGATGGCGCCACCATTTATGCCGGCAATCCAATTGTGAGCATTGACGTCGTATCACATGTCATGACACCGACGGGAATCACGGCGCCTGGGTACTCGAGTGATATCGGCATCAGTCCGGACAATCAATGGATTGTGACATCTTCCTATGCGGGCGGCGGCCGCGTCGACATATTTAATGCGGCCACCTATCAGCCGGCGGGGACAGTAACCTTCGGTGACTTCGCGGGCAAGATTCAGTTCCTCGGCGGCAACCGAGCCGTCGTTGGCAATGCCGGCAACCCGGCGAACGGCGGCGGGTCCGTCACGGTGTTCGATCTGTCCACGGCGTCAGCGATTCAAAGCAGTCCGATTATGCTGGCCGACAACGTGAGTGCCAGCGGCAATGGCAGCGACGTTTTCGTGGCGACTGGCGATGGTCTCGGCATTGTGGATCGCGGCGTGGCGGCCGATGGGACCTTGCGCCAAGCAACGACTTTCAACCTCGGAATCAACCGTTACGTGCAGGGCAGCGGCATTCCCGCCAACGACGAGATTCGCGGCCTTTACTTTGCTGCCGCGCCCGTCGTGTCGATTGACCGCACAACCCCGCTCGGCCCGCTCACCAACCTAAACAGCGTTGTCTATACCGTCACGTTCGGCAAGAACGTGACCGGCGTCGACGCGACCGACTTCAGTCTCGCACTCAATGGCGTGTCGGCCAACTCGCCGGTCGTCGTGTCCGGCGGCGGTTCCGTGTACACGGTCACCGTCAACGGCATTTCCGGCGACGGCACACTCGGTCTGAATCTCGACGACAACGACACAATCATCGATCCGAGCCGTGTGCCCATTGGCGGTTTTGGGACCGGCAACGGCGATTTCACGGGCCAAGTCTACACGATCGACACCGTGGGGCCGGCGGTCACGATCAATAAGGCAGCCGCGCAGCAGGACCCGACCAACTCGTCGCCCATCACGTTCGACGTCCATTTCAGCGAGCCAGTGAGCGGCTTCACGGCTAGCGATGTCGACTTGACCGCGAGCACGGTAGGCGGCCCGCTCGTGGCAAGCGTGAGCGGATCCGGGGCGGATTATTCGATCATCGTGACCGGCATGAGTGGCGTCGGCAATGTCATCGCGTCGATCCACGCTGCCACGGTTCTCGACATGGCTGGCAATAGCAATGCCGCGTCGACGAGCACGGATAATTCGGTCGGCTTTGGGTTCGTCATTCCAGATGTCACCATCAATCGCGGGGCCACGCAAGCGGACCCGACAAGCATTTTGCCGATTAAGTTCGACGTTGTGTTCAGCGAGCCCGTGGACGACACCACGTTCACGGTCGGCGATATCGACCTGTCGAGCAGCACCGCGGACGTCACTGGTGCGACGGTCACCATCACGAGGATCACCTCGTCGACTTTTACTGTCAGTGTCAACGGCGTGGCGACGCGCGGCGCTGTAACCGCCACAATCCCGGCCGGCAAGGTGAGCGATGCCGTCGGCAACTTGAACACCGCCTCTACCAGCACCGACAACACGGTTGCGTTTCTCCATGCCGGCGTCATCAGTTTCACAGCATCGACGCAGAATACCGCGGAGGGGGCCACGATCACCGTGGTCGCGTCACGGACAGTCGATTCGGAAGGCGTCGTGTCAGTCGATTACAACACGATTGTCGGCACGGCTCACGCGTCGGACTTAGCGGCTGCGCCGGGTTTCACGCTGGTCGGCACCTTGACCTGGGGCGACGGCGACACGGCCGACAAGTCGTTCAACATCCAGATCGTCGACGACGCGGCAAATGAAGGGAAGGAGGTGTTCACGGTCGGCATGTCGAATCCCGTCGGCGGCGTGCTAATCGGGGCGACGAGCACCGAGACGATTGCGATCGCACCGAGCGACGGCAAAATCATCAATAGCGCGGCCGTGAAGCCGGCCAAGCCGCTGTTCGTCTTTACCGACTCGGATAACGATTTGGTGACGGTTTCGCTGGCCGGCAAGCTCGGGACGGCGACCGTCTACCTGACCGACCCGGATGGCGACGGCAAGGGTCCTCTCGAACTGATTCAGTTGGCCGGCACCGATGTGAGCAAGTCGACGCTGACCATCTCATCCAAGAAACCCAAGGGCGGTGCCGGCGATGGTCGGGCGATGTTGGCCGAGGTGACCGGCACGTCGCTGAAAAGTTTGACCGCCAAGACCACGGACTTGAACGGACCGGGAATCACCATGTCCGGCTTCCTCGGCAAGCTGCTCATCGGCAACATCGGCGGGGGTGCGGACATCACGATCAATGGCTCGGTGCCGGCCAAGCCGAAGAACGCATCGGTCAAGATCACCGCGGGCGTCATCGGCGACGGCACGGACATCCTGATTCCGAATGCGCCGCTCGGCAATTTGACGGCAATCTCGGTGGGCTCAGGCGGAATGATCGTGACGCCGTATGCCGGGAGCATCAAGACCATTGGCAGCAAAAAAGCAGGGAATCTGGGTGATTTTCGATCGAACATTACGATCACGGGCGTCGGCGTGTCGGCCAAGACGCTGGCTCTGAAAACGCTCAAGGTGCTCGGCGGCGCCTTCGGTATCACAGTCAAAGTTGCAAGCGGTACCGGCACCGTCGGCGACGTTGGCAGCGTGTCCGTTGGGTCGTTCGACAACAGTCGGCTTTTCGCCGGCTACAGCGGTCCCGATGACGGGTCTGGTTCGTTCAACCTGGGAAGCACTATCGGGTCATTTACGGTTACCAGCAAGTCAGGAGACTTTGGTCATAGCAATGTGATCGCGGACAAGATTGGAAACGTAATGCTGAGTAGCGTCAACCAAGTTAACGGCGGCGTCAAGTTCGGGTTCCTCTATCACTCGCTGCTCAAGAGTCTGTTGGTCAAGTCGCCGGCGTTCAAGTTCGACCCACATGGTCTTGACGAACAGAATCCATTCGGGGACTTTGACGTCAAGAAGGTTTGACGGGTCCATCAGCCGTTATGCGTCTGGAAACGACCGCCGACGCCGTGTATTTTAAGTCCGTGGGTCAGCGCCAACCCACCCCATATCCTGACGAGCCCCTCGACTCCATGAGGCATTACGATGGACCGGAACGCAGCCAGAGACGATTTGCACATGCCGACCATGATCAAGGTCGGCGACATCATGGCGCCCAAGGCGCCGCTGGAAAAGACGGATGTCAAGGGCGACCTCACCGAGTTGGCCGACCTGTGCGTGAAGCTGACATCCATGGTGCCGCGCTTCACGACCGACTACGTTTCTGAGCAACTGCAATTGTCGATGCCGTTCGTTCGGCAGCTGCTTTCGGAATTGTGTCAAGAGGGCATGGCCGAGGAACTCTGGCAGACCGGCCAGGGCAGCGCGCACTACAAGATCACGCAGCAAGGGCGTGACCATGCCGTGCGCGTCATGGAAGCATGCGGCTACGTCGGCCCGGCGCCGGTGACGCTGGAATCTTACGCGGCCATGTTGCGGTGGCAGTTCGAAAATTCCCCTCCGGTCAAGCCCGAGCACGTGGCCGTGGCGCTCCAGCGGATGGTGTTGCCGAAGAAGTCCGCCCAGCTCGCGGGCCTGGCGGTCTCCTCGGGCCGCAGCTTGTTCGTGTACGGTCCGTCAGGCAATGGCAAGAGCACGTTGGGCCGCTGCGTCCACTCCGCATTGCAGGGCGAATACTGGATTCCGTATGCAATCACCGTCGGCAACAGCGTCATCCGCATGTACGACGAGCAGTGCCACGAACGCGTCGAGTTGAAGAATGTGCCGCCGGACACCATCGATCGGCGCTGGATTCGTGTGCGCCGACCGATGGTCATCGTGGGTGGTGAATTGACGCTCGACATGCTCGACTTGATCTACAGCCCGTCGTTCCGGTTCTACGAGGCGCCGCCGCACCTCAAGGCCAACGGCGGCGTATTCCTCGTCGACGACTTCGGCCGTGAGCGCATCTCGCCGGAGCAATTGCTCAACCGCTTCATCACGCCGATGGAGCACAATATTGACTACTTCACGTTACGCACCGGTCAGAAGATTGTGTTACCGTTGCGGCACGTGCTCATCATCGCGACGAACCTGAGCCCCGAGCTGGTTACCGACCCCGCGTTCCTACGGCGCATGGGCTATCGGCTCATGCTCAACTCACCGACGCCGGAAGCTTATACCAAAATCTTCCACGACTACGCGAAGAAGCACGGGGCCACGGTGCCGCCGGAGATCATTGAGAAGCTGCTCGAACGCTACAAGGAAGTGAACAAGGAACTGCGTGCCTGCGAGCCGCGCGACTTGATCGAGCGCTGCCGTGACATCTGCGCCTTCCACAATCGACCGCTGGAAATCACCCAGAAGATCATCGACCTTGCGTGGACGGGCTATTTCGGCGAAGACACCTCCGCCAAATACTCCGGGAGGCCGGCTGGGATTACTCTGAATCCCGAGCCTCGCCAGCCCTTGAACTCGTCAACTTGAGCCAACATTCTTTTTTTCCAAGTCTTCTCGAAGGAGATATGGATGAGTGGCGTACGCGTACTCGTGGGCACGAAGAAGGGCGCATTCATACTGTCCGCGGATGGCAAACGACAAAAGTGGGACGTCAGCGGCCCCTTCTTCTCGGGCTGGGAACTGTACCACCTCAAGGGTTCGCCCGTTGATCCCAATCGAATCTTCGCGTCGCAGACGAGCGGCTGGTTCGGCCAGGTGATCCAGCGCTCCGACGACGGCGGCAAGACGTGGCACCAACCGGGCACACCGCCCGGCGAGCCGACGACAAGCCCCGAGGGGATGCCCAAGGGCGAGAGCAACAAGTTCGTGTACGACACAAGCCCGGAAACCGGGAAGCCGCTGACGACGCACCAGTTCTACGACGGCTCACAACATCCCTGGGAGTTCAAGCGCGTCTGGCACGTGGAACCGTCGCTGGACGATCCGGATACGGTCTATGCGGGCGTTGAGGATGCCGCACTGTTCCGCTCGAAGGATGGCGGCAAGTCGTGGCATGAAGTGGCGTCGTTGCGCGGCCACGGCACCGGGCCCAAATGGCAGCCGGGCGCCGGCGGCATGGGCCTGCATACGATCGTTCTCGATCCGACCAATCCCACGCGCATGTACGTCGCGATCTCGGCGGCCGGCGCCTTCCGGACCGACGACGGTGGCGAAAGCTGGAAGGCGATCAATCGCGGCCTCAAGTCGCCGTATCTTCCGGAACCGGGGCCCGAAGTTGGCTTCTGCGTCCATCGAATTGCGATGCACAAGTCTCGGCCCGGCACGCTGTTCATGCAGTTGCACCAGGGGGGCGGGGCGTTCCGCACCGACGATTCCGGCGACCTGTGGCAAGACGTCAAGGGGAACCTGCCGACCGACTTCGGCTTCCCGATTGACATTCATTCCCACGAGCCGAACACGGTCTACGTGATTCCGATGGACCCGTACATGCGCGTGCCGCCGGAAGGCAAGTTACGCGTCTATCGCAGCAAGGCGGGTGGGAACGAGTGGGAACCACTTTCGAAGGGCCTGCCGCAAGAGAACTGCTACGTCAACGTCTTGCGCGACGCGATGGCAGTCGACACGCTTGACAAGTGCGGCATCTACTTCGGCACGACGGGCGGCCAGGTCTACTGCTCACCCGATGGCGGCGACAATTGGAACGCGATCGTCCGCGACCTGCCCCATGTGTTGTCCGTCGAGGTGCAGACGCTGTCATGATCCGCGTTGAACTGCCGGTCCATCTCCGACGCCTCGCGCACGTCGACGGCGAGATTACCCTCGTCGTCGACGGCCCGGTTACGCAGCGCACCGTCTTGAACGCGCTCGAAGCCCGCTATCCAATGCTCCGCGGCACGATTCGCGACCAGACCACGCAACTCCGCAGGCCGATGCTGCGCTTCTTCGCCTGTGAAGAGGATTGGTCCCACGAGTCACCGGACAAGCCGTTGCCGGAGGCGGTGGCAATGGGGACGGAGCCGTTGCTGGTGATAGGGGCGATCGCGGGAGGGTAAAAGGATTAGAATGGCCTCTATCTTGAAATTGGAGGTCATGACCATGAACCATTCCGATCGCATTGTGGTTGACCCGGCAATTCTCGTCGGCAAACCAGTCGTCAAAGGCACTCGACTGAGCGTTGACTTCCTTCTGGGGCTGCTCGCCCAGAGTTGGTCCGAATCCGAGATTCTGCGCAACTATCCGGGACTTGAGCGGGACGACCTGCTCGCATGTTGGGCCTATGCATCTGAAGCGGTCGGCCGGGAACGGGTCTATCGATTTCAGGTGGCCTGAGGACTTGGCGTGAAATTCCTGGCCAATGCGCTTTGCAAGGATACTGCCGTGCGGCCTACTGCACGGCAGCGACGTGAGTTCCACAGCAACAACGTTCCCAGTTGGCGGAGCATTCAGAGGGTTCTGGCACTAGAATTGGAGGGACTGTCGCATTCGGGTCTCTGGCATAGTGAACAGGTTTGACAGTTGGTCCCATGAGCAGCCTGTCTCAATGCAGCGAATAACAGCTTTGGAGATAACTGGTTACGACTCGTTAACTGGACCGAAGTGCGCCAGTGGCA
>DATANR010000138.1:0-12198 GCA_036266155.1 Gemmataceae bacterium
GGGCGCATGCACGACAATCACGTCCGCCGTCGGGTCATCCACAGCTCATTAGCTGTGGCCGCATTGAAGGAGGATCGCCAACATCATTCACTCCGCGCGTACTTTGGTCATCCACAGCTCATTAGCTGTGGCCGCATTGAAGGATCAATCGCGGCGTCCTCCCGCCCAACCTTTTGCCGTCATCCACAGCTCATTAGCTGTGGCCGCATTGAAGGACTTTGACCAACGAGTGTTCGTAGAAGTTGTAAGAGTCATCCACAGCTCATTAACTGTGGCCGCATTGAAGGAAAAAAGTGGGTCAAGAGTGTTATGTGTGGCGACCAGTCATCCACAGCTCATTAGCTGTGGCCGCATTGAAGGAATCTCACAAGGGAGGTTCCAATGCGTTTCGCAGTGGTCATCCACAGCTCATTAGCTGTGGCCGCATTGAAGGCATCGAAGGCCTTGCCATCTGACGGAAGCGGTCAATTGTCATCCACAGCTCATTAGCTGTGGCCGCATTGAAGGAACGCCTGGCAGACCTCGCTGCCGGTCACGCGACGGCGTCATCCACAGCTCATTAGCTGTGGCCGCATTGAAGGCGGTTCGTGGCAGGCTTGTCGACCAGGTCGACGGAGTCATCCACAGCTCATTAGCTGTGGCCGCATTGAAGGAGCTCGCCGGGCGACTGGATTCCCAAAAGATACTCAGGTCACCATCCCGCCGGTTCGGTGGACGAGGGCTTCAAGGGCCTCCGCCTCGCAGTGGCGAATAAACCGCTCCAGCAAATGGCCGTCCATCTCCGCAGCCGGCTGGCTCGGCAGGGCATTGAGGCGCTGTGCGACCATGTCCGCCTGTCTATTCATTCGCTTGCAACCTATGCGGAAGGATCCGTCCCGCTTTCCTTTACATTACCCTGACTGGGATGAATTGATGCATGACTTTCGGCCCGGTGCTTGGCCTGCCAATGCGTTGACATGTTTGAGGAATCGAGGGAATTCGACTCACGCGAGATTGCGAACCGGTGCTTGGCCTGCCAATGCGTTGACATGTTTGAGGATTCCGAGACTCGTCGCTTCACGCGTCGAGGATTCTTTCAACAGTCCCGTAGAATTTGCAACGCATCGCTGACAAGCGCCGGCACTTATTTCGACCAGGGATCCTTCTGGCTGCGCAACCCGAAGTTCAGCGATTGTCCGCCGCCCAGGGGGCGAGGCCGCGGGCGTTGGCCTGATCTCAGGACGCCTGCAAGCGCCGACTGTGAGAATAAACAACGAAGTGCTGTTTGTAATTCATTATTTACATCAATCTGTTTGCGGACTCTATCGGGTATAAAGAGGCTGAGGACAAGGCGAGCGCGACCCCTCACCGAATTCGACGGCCCATGCCGCTGGGCCAGATCTTGCGGGGACCGAAATGATCGCTCCGGCAGGCTACCAGCAAGCAGCCCCGGTCCCTGGCCCGGCCCCGGCGGTACCTATTCAGCCCGGCGGCGGTTGGGCCGTTCGCCTCGAACTCCTATGGGGCCGAGCGCGCCGGGCGTACCTCCGGCGGCTCCGCCCCGGCTACGTGGCCCAGGCGTTGATCGCCCGCCGTGGGGAGTGCCCGGGCTGCCCCCACGACGTGATCGATTCTCGGGACCTTAAGCTCTGCGCGAACGTGTGCGGGTACTGGTTCCCGCCTGCGACCGACCCGTTCGCCTGGCGCGACGCGGTCCCCGTCGCCCGCGCCGGATGGGCGGAAGTCATGCTCGTCGGCGGTGGATCGGCATTGGCGACCGCGCTCGCCTTGCTCGTGTGGCCGTGGGCCGCCGTGCTCCCCGCCCTCATCGGTGCCTTTGTAGCTGCCTTCTTCCGCGACCCGCCGCGTCGGATCTCCGGCGCGCCCGGTGTGGTGGTGTCCCCGGCAGACGGCCGGGTCACGGACGTCACCCCGCTCGACTGGCTCGATGACTTCAAGGGGCCCGCCGTCCGGATCGGCATTTACCTATCGCTCTTCAACGTGCACGTGAACCGCTGCCCGGTCGCCGGCACGGCCGTTTGCGTGCGGTACGTCCCCGGCCGGTTCCTTGACTCGCGCCGGCCGGCCGCCGCTCGCGTGAACGAGTGCATCGAGACGCTGTTCGAACACGACGACTGCCCCGGCCAACTATGCCTTGTCCGGCAGATCGCCGGGGCCTTCGCGAGCCGCGTGGTCAACACGGTCCGACCCGGCCGGCGGCTGCCGGTGGGCCACAAGATCGGGATGATCAAGTTCGGGTCGCGGACCGAGCTATACCTCTCGGACCCGCGGGCAAGCGTCCTGGTGCGTCCGGGGGACTTGGTCCGCGGCGGCAACTCGGTCCTGGCTCACGTACCCGTCTCTGAAGAAATCCCGGAACGGGAGGGCGACAAGGAGTAACGGCCGCGGGTCGCCCGAACCGACCCCGATCTGGGTCGGGAGTCAATTGTGGCCCCATTCGCCCGTTGTCCCATTAGGAGTATCGCCATCATGCGCTTCGCCATCCTGTTCGCCGCGGCCGTGGCAGTCCTGGTATGCCAGCCGGCGGTCGCCAGCTACCCGTGCGGCATCTATGCCCGGATCGACAAGGTCGAGTTCGGGCCCGAAGAGACCAAGCCCAAGTGGGTCAAGGTCTACGGGGACTTCATCCTCGTGAAGACGAGCGCTCGGCTGTCCGAGCCCGAGCGCGGGTACATGTACTTCTCGCTCGTCGACGGCAAAGAAGACCTGTGCCGGCTCGAGTGGGCCGACCTCAAGGCCATGGCCAAGCCAGGGGCATTGGACAAGAACGTCGTCGCCTTCGGGTCGGCCCACGCCGAGCAGAATGACAACCTGGCCCGCGACGGGAACAGCCCGAACGTCCACAAGGGCGACGCGGCGGCCACGCCGATCCCGTACCCGCTGAACCAGGGCCTGTCCCGCCTGCGGACCACGCGCCTGGAGGAGAGCGACCGGGCGGGCAGCCCGAACCCGGCCGTCCTGTTGAAGCGGTACCTTGAAGCCCACCCGGGGTTGCCGAAATGATCCCGGCGCTGGCCCCGCCGGCACCGGAGCGGGTGTTCCGCCATTCCCTTTGGGACGCCTTGCCAGTCGCCCTGGCCGCCGGGCACGGGGCGCTGCTGCTCCTCGCGCCCGCGGCCCCGGTCGTCGCCGTCGGCCTGTGGTGGAACTCGAATACCGTGTCCCACCTGTTCATCCACCGGCCGTTCTTCCGGTCGCGGGCGCTGAACCGGTTGTTCGCCTGCTATCTCACTGTTGTCCTGGGCATCCCGCAGACCGTCTGGCGGGACATGCACCTGGCCCACCACGCCGACGTGCGGTGGAAGCCGCGACTGAGCCGCCCCGTCCTTGTGGAGCTGGTGCTGGTTTTCGGCCTCTGGGCGGTCCTGCTGGCGGTCGCCCCCGGCTGGTTTCTGACAGGGTATCTGGTCGGATACGCCGGCGGGCTGGCCCTGTGCTGGCTGCACGGCCACTACGAGCACGCCCGCGGGACCGTCAGCCACCATGGCCGTTTGTACAACCGGCTGTTCCTGAACGACGGGTATCACGTCGAGCACCACGCCCGTTCGTCCGCCCACTGGACACAGCTCCCGACAGCTGACCGGGCCGGCCCGTGGCAGACCAGCCGCTGGCCGCCCGTCCTGCGGTGGCTCGAAGCGTTGGGGCTCACGGGACTCGAACGGCTGGCCCTGCGATCGCGGGTGGTCCGACGGTTTCTGCTGGCCACCCACGAGCGGGCGTTTCGGGACGCCCTCCGCGACGCCGGGCCGCTAGACCGCGTGGCGGTCATCGGCGGCGGGTTGTTCCCGAGGACCGTCCTCGTCCTCCGCCGGCTACGGCCCGACGCCAGCCTCGTGGTCATCGACGCCAACCCCGATCACGTGCAGGCGGCCCGCCGCTTCCCGGTCGGGGACACCGAGTTTGTCACCGCCGCGTACGACCCGGGCCGGCACACCGGATTCGATCTGGTCGTGATCCCGCTGGCCTACGTCGGCGACCGCGCCCGGCTGTACGACGACCCGCCGGCCCCGTTCCTCATCGTCCACGACTGGCTGTGGCGGCGGCGCGGGGGCGGTGGGGCGGTGGTTTCGTTCCTTCTGCTCAAGCGCTTGAACCTGGTGAAGCGATGAGAGCGGTCAGCCTGCTGTGTGTGCTGATTCTGGCCAAGCTATGCATGGCCGTCGGCCAGCCGGTGCCGGGATCGGTCTGGACGCCCGTCGCCTACTTTTGGCAAGACGTCCTGGTCGCGGTGCTGTTCGCCGGGTTCGACGCCATGGTGCGGCGGTCGTGGGCCGGCTGGGCGGCGTACGGGCTGATCGTGGCCTACGCCGCCGTCAACGTCCCGGTCGCGCGGGTGTTGGGGACGCCTCTCACCGCCCCCATGCTCCGGGCAACGCGTGGCACCCTGGCCGACTCGATCGCACACCACGCGACGACGGTCAACGTCTGCCTCGTGATCCTCGTGTTGGCCGCCGCTGCGGCGTTCCCGCTCCTGTTCCGCCGGGTCCGCGGACGACACCTGATCCGTGGGGCCGTGGCTGCCGCGCCTGTCATCCTGCTCGGCCCGTTGGCGACAGCCCGTGTGGACACCGGCGGGCTGCATCGGAACGCCCTCGTCGCCGCCGTCGCCACGCAGTTCCCGCACCTCGACCCCGTCGAGGCGGGCGGACCCGTCCCGGCTGTCGCCGCACCGTTCGGGCCGGGGCCGGATGCCCGGCTCAGCCCCTTGCGCGGGGCAGCCGCCGGCCGGAACGTCGTGCTCGTTCTGTTGGAGTCCGCCGCGGCTCAGTACCTGCGGCCCTACGGGGCGGTGGAGGACCCGATGCCGAACGTCACCGCCCTGGCCGCCCAGGGGTTACTGTTCGAGCGGGCCTACGCCGTCTATCCGGAGAGCATCCGCGGGCTGTTCGCCGTCCTCTGCTCCCGCTACCCGGCCATGGACACCCGGCCGGAGCAGTACGAGCGCGTGACCACCCCGTCGCTGGCGGCCGTGCTGCGGGGGCACGGGTACCACACGGCCCTGTTCCACTCTGGCCGGTTCCAATACCTGGGCATGCAGGCGGTCGTCCGTGAGCGCGGGTTCCAGGTGCTGGAGGACGCCGGGCAGATCGGTGGGGTCCGCGACTCAAGCTTCGGAATCGACGAGCCGTCGGCCGTGCGCCGGCTGCTCGGGTGGGTCGACGGGCTGCCCCCCGGCGAACGGTTCTTCGCCACCTACGTGCCGATCGCCGGTCACCACCCATACGAGACGCCGGACCCCGGGCCGTTCCCGGAACGGCACGACATCGACCGGTACCGCAATGCCCTGCACTACGCCGACGCCGCAGTCGGCCAGCTCGTGGCCGGCCTGCGCGCCCGCGGCTTGGAGCGGGAGACGGTCGTGGTCCTGGTCGGGGACCACGGCCAGGCGTTCGGGCAGCACCAGGGGAACTTCGGTCACACGCTGAGGATCTACGAGGAGAACGTGCGGGTCCCGCTGGTGATCTCCGCCCCCGGCGCGGTTCTGGGCCCGGTTCGTGTATCGGGTCCGGCCAGCCATCTGGACGTGACGCCGACGGTGCTGGACCTGCTGGGACTCGCCCCGGTCCCCGGCCATCAAGGGCTGTCGCTGCTGCGAGGCGTGCGCGAGAAAGTGTACTTCTTCGCCGACGCCTCCCTGGGCTTGCTCGGCCTCCGGGACGGCCGCTGGAAGTACATCCACGAAATCGACAGTGGCCGGTCGCGGCTGTTCGACCTGGCCGCCGACCCGGCCGAACTGGCGGATTTGGCAGAGGGCCAGCCCGACCTGGTTGACGGGTACAAGCGCGAGTTGGTCTTGTGGGCCCGGACCCAGAGAGGGCTTATCATCGCGGGCCGATAGGGATCCGCTTATTGTGCCTACGGCCGAGGGCCCCTCCGATGATTGGATCCGTCTGCCCCGCGCCGGCAATTCCTGATTCTCGGGAGGGTGTTGGCGCGCCGTCGCAGGAGGGCTTTGGAAACCAACTGCCCCACGGAAGCTTGGTTCGGGTTGGGCCAGCAAGACGAGCCTCAAGACGCTGCTGACCGCGGACGCGACCGCCGCGTCCACGATCACGATCACCGTGGGAGACACGACCGGGTGGGCCACCAACGACGTGATCTGCATCGCGTCGACCAGTCAGACGAACAGTGACTGCGAAAGCATGACCGTTGCGTCGGTGGGCGGCTCGACATCCACTACCCCGACCAGCACCGTCGGCAAGAGCCATTCCGGAACGTCTCCGACGCAGGCCGAAGTAGGCAACCTGACTCGGAACGTGAAGATCCGCGGGGTTTCGGCGACGCTGTGCGGGTATTTGCTCTTTCAGACCACGAGCACGGTGGCGTGCGACTACGTCGAGTTCACGCAGCTCGGCTCAGCCATGGCCAACAAGCGCGGGATCGACGTGACGACGACGACCGGCAGCCGCTCAATCACGCACGGCTCCCTGCATGATTCGACCGTCTCCTCGTCGATCGGATTCAACGTTACCGGCGGTTCTTCCAGCAACGTCACGTTCTCGAACAACGTCGTCTACAACATCGCTGGCATCCAATTCCAGACTGCGGCCACCAGCGGCACCTGGACGGCCGATGGCAACTACTTCATCCTCAACACTGGCGGCAACAACCTTGTTCAGTTGAACGACGTGGGTGGGACGTTCACCAACAACGCGATGGTGGGCACGACCAACTTCGGCTTGCAGTTCGGGGAGGGCAACGCGACGCCCGGCACGATGTCGGGACTGACCTGCCACTCCGGCGTCGGCGGTTTCAGCTTTAACAGCAACCTTGTCGGCCCGGCCACTCTGTTGACCCTTACCGCGTGGCGGCACACGAGTTCGGGCTTCTCGTTCACCGCGTCGCTATCGAACCTCACCTTCGATACGCCGGTCGCCTTCGGGAACAGCAGCAACAACTTCACGCTGACGAGCGCCGGCGTCTGTCTGCTGAAGTGCGTCTTTCTCAGCATCACGTCGAACGGGGACAGCACCTTCGCCACCACGAACGGCGGGCTCGTGGACTGCATGTTCATCTCCGGGGACTTCAGCACCGCCTCGGAGCAGTTTTTGAGCGTGAGCGAGCGCGCTCTTAAGAACATTTGCGATAACGTTTGGATGGCTTGTAAACATTTCGCAACCGGTGGGCTTCGTCGACGACCACGAGATCCCAATTGGCGTTCGCCACGTCGGAGGCTTTCGATCACGCGAACTGGTAAGAGCAAATCACGACCGCTTCTGGATTCGAGGTGAACGGTTGAAACTCTCCGCGCTTAATCGCCTCGTTGTAAGACTTTGCTTCGAGGATACGGCAGGCCAGGAAGAATTTTTCGCTGAGTTCCTGATGCCACTGCTTGCGAAGGTTCGCCGGCGTGATGACGAGCAGCTTCCGCTTCAGCTCAGCCCACTTCTGTGAAAGAACCAAGCCGGCTTCGATAGTCTTGCCGAGTCCGCAAGCAATGCCCCTCGGGACAGCGGCGACCGGAAAGCGAACAACGCTGCCTCAACCTGGTGGGGATTCAGGTCGACCTGAGCGTCGACAAGGGCACCCGCGAGCTTCTCGATGCTGTCCGAGGAGCATCGTTTTGTAAGCTCGTGGGCGAAGTACTTCGAGTGGTAGTCCGTCAGGGACATTTGGTCGACACCCCGGGGCCAACCCAACGAATGCGGGGCATCGACCCATTAAAGGGATTGTCTGCTGGCACCGGGGTTCGTCAACTTTGGTGGTCGATTCGCGCCGGTGAGTTCGATGCGGGACGGGACGGGCCCTAAATCGTGGCGAAAACTGCTTACGCATTGCGTTGGGCGAGAAGAGTCGTAAAACGGCAGTGTTCATGTTCAACCCGCTTTTCTCACGCATCATCAAACCAGCGCCGCGCTAACGATCTGTTGCGCTTCAGCCAGAATCGTCTGCAAGTGCTTGTCGTCTTGGAAGCTCTCAGCGTGGATTTTGTAGACGTTTTCTGTGCCCGATGAGCGAATTGCGAACCAGCCGCTCGGCGCCGCGATTTTCAGGCCTCCGATGGGGGCACTGTTCCCTGGGGCGCGCGTGAGCCTGGCAGTAATCGGCTCGCCGGCCAGCTTCGATTCCTTCACAGATTCTGGCGTCAACCGTTCTAGCCGCGCCTTCTGTTCGGGGGTCGCCGGCGCGTCGATTCGCGTGTAGAAAGGTGTTCCGAACTTCGCCGTTAGTTCTCGGAAGTGCTCTCCGAGATCCCTGCCGGTGACCGCTGTGATCTCGGCGGCCAGCAAGTCCATGATCGGGCCATCCTTGTCGGTAGTCCACACGGTTCCATCGAGTCTTAGGAAGCTGGCCCCTGCGCTTTCCTCACCGCCGAAGCAACACGAACCATCGAAGAGGCCCGGCGTAAACCATTTGAAGCCGACCGGCATTTCGGCTAGGCGGCGCCCAAGGTCATTCACCACGCTGTCGATCATGCTGCTGCTGACGAGCGTCTTGCCGACCGCCGCAGCGAACGGCCAGTTGGGCCGATGCGTGAGGAGGTAGCGGATGGCGACGACTAGGTAATGGTTGGGATTCATCAGCCCGGCTGACGGCGTAACGATGCCGTGCCGGTCCGAGTCGGGGTCATTTGCGAAGCAAACTTGATACTTGTCCTTGAGGCCGACGAGTCGGGCCATCGCGTACGGACTGGAGCAATCCATTCGGATCTTTCCATCGTGATCGACAGTCATGAAAGAAAACGACGGATCGACCTTTCGGTTTACCACATCGATGTTCAGACCGTAGATTTCGTTGATCGGATCCCAGTAATGAACGGCCGCGCCACCGAGAGGATCCACTGCCAATCTCAGGCCAGCAGCGCGAATCGCGTCCATGTTAACGACGTTCCGCAGGTCATTAACGTAGGGGTAAATGAAATCCTCTTGGTGCGTCGTCTGCACTTTGACGGCAGTGGCGAACGGCACACGCCGCACACCATCGTTTCCGCCACGCAGGAGTTCATTGGCCCGATCCTGGATGCACTTTGTGACGTTGGTGGCGGCTGGACCGCCGTTTGTTGTGTTGTATTTGAAGCCGCCATCCGCGGGGGGATTGTGTGACGGCGTAATGACAATGCCGTCGGCGAGATGCTTGTTGCGGTCACGGTTGTAGATAAGAACCGCTCGCGAGATTACTGGCGTCGGAGTGACGCCGTCGTCAGATTGGATGATTGTCTCGACCCCATTGCCAGCTAGGACTTCCAGCGCCGTGCGCTGGGCCGGCGTGGACAGTGCGTGCGTGTCTTTTCCCATGTAAAGCGGGCCGTCCGTGCCTTGGCTGCGACGGTAATCGCAAATGCTCTGGGTGATGGCCAGGATGTGGGCCTCGGTGAATGTGCCGCGTAGCGGCGTGCCCCGATGTCCGCTTGTGCCGAAGCTGACCAACTGGTTAGGGTCGCTCAAGTCGGGCTGGCGCTCGAAATACTCTCGTTCGAGCCGGACCAAGTCTACGAGCAGATGCTTTGGCGCGGGCATTCCCGCAAGCGGTGAGATTGTCATGTGGGACTTCCTTTCATCGGTTAGATCGCTTGGCTAAGAAACTGGGCACGAATCCGCGTTCCAGATCGGTGCCGCGTACTCGGCAATGGTGCGGTCGGTGGAAAACTCCCCTGAACTCGCTACATTCAAGGTGGCCTTGAGCGACCAGGCGTCCCGGTCACAATACAATTCGACCAACCGTTGGTCCGCCTCCAGGTGGGACTTCACGTCCGCAGGGTGCATGTAGAGGTCACCGTTCGTCAGCAGCGTATCGAGCACCGGCGCGAAGACACCCGACTCGTTGCGACTGAAGGCCAGCGAAAACCAGGCCAAACGCTGCCGCGTCTCCAGTTCGTGTTCGTAGTGCCAGTGCAGATTGAACCAAGCTCGGCAATGCGCAACCTGTTCGGCGGTCCGGTCGAATAGGTACAGATTCTCCCCGCCCGCCTCCTCGGCCAACTCGAGAGTTGCCCCGTCGCGTGTGCCGACTGTCAGGGCGCCGTTCATCATGAGCTTCATGTTGGAGGTGGCAACTTCATTTGCGGGATCGAGCGCCGCCGAGAGTTGTGGGGTTTATCCGCACTTTTGGTGATGCGGAATGCTATCAGTGCTGTCTAGTTGCTTGGCCGTTCGCGCCAATGTTTTCCGGCGAACGCGGGCCCGGAGCAGTGTCATACCGGTTCACCCATACATCGTCCACGTGATCATTTTGATGGTTGCGACATCCACCATTGTCACAGGCCGTTGCTCGATGCAACCGGGACAACCCCGTTTGCATTTTGTCAGGCGCCGACCACTTACTTCGCTCGAAATCGCTTCGGCGTCGTCAACTCAGGCGGGTACGGATGTTGTAATCCATTGGCCCATCCGCCAGCCAACTTCTTCAGACGACGCCTTTTCGGCAGTGTCCGCCCAGACGACCCAACGGAACACTACCGCCTCCACCTTGCGTGCTTCAACCCATCCCCGCTTGCACCATGCCATCAACGTTGGGATGGGAATACTCAATTCCTCAGCCAAGTCCGTCATCCAGGTTTCGTGATGCCTCAGTCGCGGTGCGTCATCAGGTAGTGTCGACCGCCGTGGTCGCAGTCCGAATCGACAGACAATCTGTCGGATCCGATTCGCCGTGAATCGTAGGCTACCACGCGGCGATCGAAACCCTTCGGCGTTGAGTCGGGTCGCGATGAGCCCCGAACGCTGTCCGGCCGACAGCAGTTCCCGAATCCGCTCCACCAACCGAGTGTATTCGCTCAGTTGCTCGTAGCGGAAGACCGGGCGAGCAAGTTCATGCCGGCTGATTCCACCACTGACCCAACGAATCGCGACACGTGTGACTTCTGAATTCGCCGCGGCCTCAATCTCGACCCGCTCGACCAAATGCCGCAGAATGGCCTGACGTTCAACCGGTCCGGCGGTCATCCACAATGCAGGAATATCGCTTGCCAGCGCGACATTGGGCTCTCGATCCGCGCATGTGAGTTCTTGCGCCCGTCCCGGCCAAGTGCGCTCGAACTCTTCTTGCAGATGCTGTTCGGCACGCAAGGCATCTTCCCAGCGGTGCTCCAGTTCGCGTGCCACCAGCCGATTTTCTGGCTCCGCCGGTCGAACTGGCGGCGGGCCCGCTCGGTCTGATATCGCGCTCGTGCGCACGCGACCAACCCGCCCAACAAGGCCGAGCCGTGACGCGGTGCTCCCGACGTCGCAAACGACGACCGGTTTTGTGGGAGTCGTTCCTGGTTCGCCTCGTATTGATCCCAGGTGATGTAAGCCGTAAGCGAATCGCGAACGAGAACCGCCCATTCGTCCGCAGGCAAACGCACCCGTCCTGTGAGAGGTCGGCCGGGCATCTTCCGCCGCGGATCCAGTTTCGAGCGGCCGTAACAGTACGCCCCGGCATAAATCGGATGCCGCAGCACGTTATAGACTGTGGCGAAACGGCCTCACCCCACTCGATCTGCCCGCGATTGGCTCCGCCACGCGCACGAATTGGCAGCCGGATGCCGTCCCGAATGAATTGCACAAGCCAGAGCAAGAGAAAAAGCCACTATGAGATGCGCCGCCTGCTCCAAAAGTGAATGCCGCCGGGAGTCGACTACAAGTCATCGATCCGCTTCAACCTCCTTGAGGAGTCTCGAAATCGCCAGGTGATCTTCATCACGGACTTTGCCCAGCACAGCAACGAGTCCTTGTTTTGTCGGCAACAGAAAGACGTCATCGCCTTTGTTTGTCTTAATGGACTGGACTCTCTCCCAGCCCCCATCCTGGTTTCGGCAGATGACTGCGATTAACGTCTTATCATTTGGCTCCATGAAGGCTCTCCTCGGGCAAGGCCCTGAATCTCCGACGTGACCGTCCTTCAGGGCAAGCCCTCGATGAACCACATGGGAAAGGCGGAGAGCGCCCGCGTGTATTTGTTGACGGGAGCCTTGCCTGGGATCTTCAGCCCGGAATTCGCCATCACTCGGTTGAGGGTGTTTTCGTACTCGGCATGCGAATTATCGACGAGCCAAAGCAGCCACTTGTTACCGAACCTGGCGTGGACGGTCTCATCGGCGTTGATGTACTCCAAGATCTCGGCTGTTTCGTGATCGCCCACCTCGCGAAAGGCGGCGATGAAGACCATGTTCCCCTCGACGGAATTGCCTTCCTGGATCACTTGCTGGAGGGCAAGTCGCTCCGCCAGCGTCTCGCCGAGGAAATATCGCCGCCAGACGCGGCAATCGTAGGTGTAATC
>DATANR010000139.1:0-3022 GCA_036266155.1 Gemmataceae bacterium
CTTCCGCATCGTGTGGACGGCCGCGCGCCAGAGTTCGCCGTCCTGAATCGAGTCGATCAACGTCAATAAATACGCTCCATCCTTGGTCAACGTCTTCTTGACCGCGTCGTTGTATTCCTTGGTCATCAGGTGATAGGGAACGCTGAGATCGTTGACGGCGTCCTGGATGACGAGCCGGTAATGCTCTTTTTTCGCCTGCTCGCGGACGAACTGTCGGCCGTCCATGTGGAACGACCGAATTCGCGTCTGCCGCGACAAACCGAGTTCGCTGTGCGCGACCTCGGTGACTCCCGGATCGATCTCGACGACGTCGATGCCGACGGCCGGCACATTGTGCTCGCACCACCGCGGGAACGTATAACCACCGCCGCCGATCACGAGGATGTCGGTGGGGCCCTTGCTCAGGGCGTGGCGCACCAATTCACCCTGAACCTCCTCATGCTGATAGCCGAGGAAGTTGGGGTCGTCGGGCACGACGAACGAGTGAATGAGCAGGTCGAGTGAAAGCGTCTTGGCGGGAATTTTTAGGCCGTCCCGGTCAAACTCGCTGTCGCGCACCTTGATCGCGTAATATTTGGATTCGAGCGTGTAACCGCGGTTCGGATAGCCGGTGATGAACATGCCCACCGCGGCAATGCCGAAGACAATACTGCCGGCGAACAACAGCGGCGTATTGCGCCACAGCCGGCCAATGACGAACGTCAGACCCAACAGCACGAGCGCCAGGAAGAACAGCACGCGCGACATGCCCAAGAGACCGATCAGGAAGTAGCCGGTCACAAAGGTGCCGACGATGGCGCCGGCGGTCGACCACGCATAAATGGTGCCCGCAGTCCGACCAGTATGACCCGTATCGGGAATGCTCAGGCGAATGACCTGTGGCGAAATCATGCCCAAACAGAGCATTGGCACAAAGAAAAGCATGAAGGTCCAGGCGAATACGTTTGAAACGAGATCGTAGCCCGTCAGTTTTTTGTAAAGCGGGAGTTGGTCGTTTTGGAACATGCCATTGAGCAAGACGACCATGCCGACAAAGAGTGCGGCGGTAAACAGCGAAATAGCGAGTCTCGTTGTGCGCGACGACGTCTTCTTGTCGTTCTCCGAATCGTAGCCAATGCCGACAGCAATCAATGCGCCGACGATGGCAACAATCAGATGCACAACCAAAGACCCAACTTCGAAGCCGAGCGACTCTTTGGAGGAACTGAACGAATAGGCCAAATTCTGAATATGCAAAACACTCCCAAACGATCGGATGATGGGATGCGCTACCGTATAGCCGAGCACCGCGCCGAGTACCGCGAGCCAAGCGATTTGGCCTCGTCGACCGCGGCTGCCGACAATGATGGTGCCGATAGCAACTGCAACGCCGATCCCTGCCCCGACAAAACGACAGATCCACACATCTCTCACGCCCTGCGGCCACTTCATCAACTCTCGCTCATCGCGCTCTCTTTGTATCCTGGCCTCGCGGGCGTCTCGGGCCTTTTTTGTTAGTTCTCCCTCGTCGCGTTCCTGTTGTAGCTCGTCCTCAGTAGCCGCCACGGGCTCTGGCAGGTTGTCGGACACAAGGCTGCGAACGAAAGCCGGCGCACCAGCAAAACCGATGAGTAGACCCATCAAGATTGCCAATCGCCGCATTGCGGCCCCGGAACCGCGGTCGGCCAGCACGCCGCCGAGATAGTTGCCGCACGCCGTCCCTGCCAGCATGACGCCAATGATGCCGGTCCATGAATAAAGCGAGACGCCGAGGACTGGGGCCAATACCCGCGACGCGGTCAATTCGAGCGACATGCCGCAAAAGCTCGCGATGAACACGACGGCAAACGCCCGGCGAATGTCCTTGCTGAAGCCGAGCGGGTCGTCGACGGCGGTCGGCTTGGTCGTCTGGGCCGCCGCACCGACGACAGCGGAGAGCCGGAAATCCACAAGAAACATGGGCGCCGCTAGCAACAATAGACCGACGGCCACGCCGATCGCGATCGCGTTGAGCGTGAAGTTCGCCATGAGCCAGAAGCCGGTCACGTAGTTGCCGACGAGGCAGCCGAGCGTGCTCAATGCGAACACCAGTCCCGCGACACGGCCGGCACGCGTCACGTCGGGCAACATCAGCTTGATGGTGAGCGGCGTCATCAAGCTCAAGACGAATGCGGGCACCAGGCAGAAGACGGCCGCGAGAATCGGAATGCGCGGCGTCAGCGGCAGAACCTGATCGAGGCTGGTGTTGTTGAACACCTCCCACCAGAGGATCATCGACAGCGCCCCGAGTCCGCCCAGGACGAGCAGCCAACCGAGCGTGCGCGTCGCGGGCTTGCGGTCCGCGAGTCGCCCGCCATAGTGGTTGCCGAGCGCAATACCCGTGAGGAACACGCCGATCACGCATGTCCACGTTTCCACCGACGACCCGATGAACGGCGCGAGGAACCGGCCCGCGAGGAGTTGCAGGACGAGCAGGCCCGCATTGGCCAGAAAGACGACGGCCCCCAGGCCGACAAGCAAGGCCGGTGGAACCAATCGCGGTGAAACAACGTGTGTCATGAACGATTCCAGTTATTCGACAGGCTGCGGATTACGCGTGACCGCGAGGACAACGACACCAAGGACGACAAGCAGGCCGCCACCGATGCGTGCGAGCGTAATCGGCTGGCTGGGCGCGCCGAGCAGGCCGAAATGTTCGAGCACGAGCGACATTGCCATCTGCCCGGCCACGATCAGTGGAAACATCACGGATACGCCAATCTTCGGGACCGCAAAGATCGTGGTCCAAACGAACATGACGCCGAGCAGGCCGCCCGTCCACATCCACCACGGCGTGCCCTTGAGCGATTCCAGCGACGTGATCGAGCCGCCTTCGATCAACGCGTAAATCAACGCCGCGATCGTGCCAATCACGAACGACACGATGACGCCGTGCATCCCGTTGCCGAGCGCCTGACCGAGCCGCGCGTTGATCGCCGCCTGGATCGCAATCGCGATGCCGGCGAGAAACACGAGGCAGTAGGTCAGTTCCTTCACGGGAACT
>DATANR010000140.1:0-17801 GCA_036266155.1 Gemmataceae bacterium
GAGCGGCCGCACGCCTTCAGCGTGCACATGCTCGTTGTGCGCCACATTGCCCAGGGCGCTGCCCTGGGCTGTCCTGCCGAGCCCCTTCGGGGCGAAATGCATGTCAGAATCCTTCACGGCGTTGCCCAACGGGGTCGAAGATCGTTGATTTTGCAGACTGTGGATGTGTTGGTGTTCGCCACGTCCTGCGACTCCTACGGAGTCGGCGGAATTGGGATTCAGTTTCCGGTGGTCGAGCTGCCGCTCGACCACCGGCTAATTTCTGCGATCCCTACGGGATCAATACGGGCGAGTCGCCTTCGCCAAGAAGTCTCTCGATTTTCGTGGTTTCACTGCTTCTCCAAATACGCAAACAAATCGAAGATGTCCTTCGGTCGCAGCCCCCGCAGCAGCCCATCTGGCATCAGCGACTTCGTGCTTGGCGTGCGGTTCTCGATGTCCACGGCCGCGATGCGTTTGGTTTCGGTCGCGCCGGTCTGCACCAGCAAACCATCGGCCGATTCAAAGACGACGATGCCGGTGATGCGTTTGCCGTCTTTCAGATCGATGTTGCTCGTGCGATAGGCCGGGGCCACGTCGCGGCTCGGGTTGACGATCGCTGTGAGCAAATCGTCGCGTGACAGCCGTTTGCTGACGCCGGCGAGGTCGGGGCCAAGCCGCGTCGAGCCGCCGTGACAGGTCTGGCAGCGATCGCGGAACAAGCCGCGGCCGCGTTCCAAATCGCCGGCGAGCCAGATGCCCGTACCGATCAGTTCTCGGACGGCGACCTCGTCGTCACTGACCGCGTTCAGTCGCCGGGCCTCGGCCGGATGGGCCGACTCGAACCACGCAAACACCGGCCGATACGACTCGGCCAGACTCTTCGCGTCGGTACTGCGTTCGAAGATTTGAAAGCCTTGACCCGCCTGCCGGTTGATGACCTCGATCAGCTCCAGGCGTGCGGTCTTGTCTTTCGGATCCGACAACCCTTGCCGGAGCCGACGTAGTAGCGGCGTCAGGTTCTTTGGCGATTTATCGCGCGGCAAGCTCATCAACCCCTGCAACGATGCATGCAACGTGTCGCCGTTCGCCGTCTCCGCCACATCGAGGAACCGCTCGCGATCCTCGGCGGCGGGCTTCTCGGTGAACAGGTGGATCATTGCTTCGCGGAGCGCCAGGTCCGACCAGCGAGCCCGCAACGCCGGCCGAACCTCCGCCCGAGGCAGCAACGCAAACAAGTCGAGCAACTCGGCCGAGAGCGGGAACTCCGCATCGGCCTGGAACGCATTGAAAAGCCGCACGGCCACCTCGCCGCGCGCCGCCCCGGTCAGTTTGCTCGCGACGACGACATGCCCCGGTTGCGCGATTGCCGGATGAGCCGCGAGCAGCTTGTCGAGCCCCGGATGGACGCGCAGCAACTCACCGGTCAACTCGCCCATGCGCGCGGTCCAGTTCTGCTTGATGCGAAGCTGCCGGCCGGCGAGCTTCTTCTCGATGCCCAGCAACGCAGCGGCCACCCGCCGCGTCTGCTCCTCCGTCCGCGGCGCGGTCAGGCGAGAGAGGACCGTCACGTAATGGAAGTCGCTCGTCGGGTGGCTATTACCCGTGATCTGGCTCAGGACTTTGGCGACAGAAGCCGAATGATCGTCCTGGAGCATGGCCAGTAGGCGGCCAGTCTCGATGTTCTCAACGGGGTCGGTCGACGGGAACTGGGCCAGGACGTTTTCGATCATCCCACGAAGAACAAGTCGATGGTACGCGGCATCCTGTGGCCGATCGCCATTGAGCGCATAGGCGCTCCAGAGTTCGAGACCGGGCTTGGTCAGGTTCCAGTCGCCCAGGCATATTTGAATTGCCCGCAACAATTCCAACCGATCTTCGGAACGACGCGTTCGATCCATTGCATTGACGACGGCGAAAAAGTAGTCCGGCGCGAGACCATCCGGAACTGCCTCCGCCACGGCGAGCGCGGCAACCGTGCGTGCGCTAAACTCACTCGCGCGTTTCAACAGCACACGTCGCGTATCGATAGGCAGCAGTTGTACCAAACGTGTCGCCGCCAATTGAACACGGTGGTCGTCGTCACCGAGGCATTTGAGCAGTCGCCCGACGTCCACGGACCGATTCAGGCCGCCGCCTGCAAGTTTGTCGGCGAGGGAGTTCAATGCAGCAACTTTCACGCGTGGATGCGGATCGGAAATTAACTGGCACAAACTGTTCCAAGTTTCATCAATCGACTGATATCCCGTAGCCCAGGCCGCACGGGCGCGCACGAGAGCGGACCGGCTTTCTGTAGGCGGAGCTATACCCGACGATGGGCGGTAGCCGGCGCGAACGGTGATCTCGACGGCTCGAATTCGTCGCTCGTCCGACTCGTTCTCATCCTCCGCCACACGAACGAGGTCGACCATCGGAATGTCGTACTCGATCGGCTTCCACTTCGCCATCGACCACGCTTCCAGCGGCTGTGGCGCGTTCAGCACACGATCGAGGTTGGTTATCGGCTCGCCTGGCGGGATGACGCGGGCCTTCCCGTCGATGAGGTATTCCACCTTGTAGACCGCCCCGCGTGTGCCGCGGCCGCCAATGCTAATGAAGAGCGAGCCGTCCGGGCCGACGCGCATCGCCGTCGGCGCGAAGCCGTTCGTGCCGGTCGATTCGAGAAACACTTCCGGCTTTACCTTCTTGTAGCTGCTTCCCTCGGGAATCAGCGGCATGTAGTAGATCTTGCCGAAGGTCCAGTCCGCCAGGAACACGCCGCCGCGATAGTGCTTCGGGAATTGCGTGTGGCGGTAGCAGCAGACAGCCGTCGGCGACCCACGGCCCATGTCGGCGAGCATTTCAACCGTGTCCGGGTAGTAGTCCGGTCGGCCGAGCGAGCGTGTGAAACCCGTCAAGCGCCAGCCGTGATGAGCGCCAGGCAGTACGTGATAGACGCGCGTCGGGACGTACCACGGCAACAGATAGTCGCGCTCGGTGTCGCTGTCAAAGGTGATGATGTCGCCGTACGGCGTGAAGTCAAAGTCGTAAGGGTTGCGGAAACCGTGGGCGATGACGTCGGGGTCGACGTTCCTCCAATCCATGAAGTACGGAAATCGAAGCATGCCACCGGCTTCTGGTGTTCGCACCGGCGAGGTCGGTCTGAGGCGCAGCGAGGCAAGGGCAGCATCGTTGCCGGCAATGGCGTACAAGCCGCCCTCCGGGCCAGCCTTAATGGCGTGGCCGCCATGCTCCGAAAACTTCCAACTCTGGGTGAAGAAATTGCTTGTCCAACGAGTTGTTCCCCCGTCGTCCTTTGGAGCTTCGATCGTTTGGATGATCTGGCCGTCTCCGGACATCATGCAGTATTTCTTCAGCTCCCCTTGCGAGTAATACAGCCCCATGAGACCCGTCTTTGTTTGCTCGACGTCCGTCGCCTTGTCCGCCTTCCCCGTGCCCTTGGTATCCTCCAGCAGCCGGACATAGCCCGGTCCCGAGACGACGACGCGGCCCTTTTCGTCCAGGGCCATTGTGAAGATGTCGTTCGCCAAGATGTGGTCGGCCCAGAGCGTGACCTTGAAATTGGGCGGCGCCTTCAGGCCGAGATCGTCGGCGTGCAGCGGCAACGCAATGAAAAGCAATGCAAGCGTGGTGCAACGCATGGCGGGCCTCCAGATCGTTAACCCCCGATGGTAACCGACCGTTGGCGGGAAAGAAATGGGTTGCCCTCGCGTTCGAGCGAAGCCCGCCAAGTGTTCTGGCGCTGGCGCTGCGACGCGAGTTACTACCACTTTCTTGGGGGTTCCTGGCGCCACTTTTTTCTCGGCCGCTCTCGCCATAACCATCGGCCGCGCCGAATGTTTCGGCAATTGTGAATTCAAAGAGCGCCAACCCGATGCACCACTGGCGCTCTTCGTGGCGCTCTTTGATTGGCGCCCTTTGATTTGGACGGTGATCGCCGCATCCGCGGTAAACAACTCCGCCTCTATAATCTGCCAGACAATCATTGCCTGAGTGGGGACGCCGGATGCCGTCGAACGAGTTCGTCCTGGGGCTAGTGCAGATGCAATGCGCCACCGAGCCGGCACCCAACATGGAAAAGGCGGTTGCGCAAATCCACGCGGCCGCCAAACGCGGGGCCCAGATCGTTTGCCTCCCCGAGCTGTTCCTGTCGCCGTACTTCTGCAACACGCACGACATGCGGCTGTTCGACCTCGCCGAGCCCATCCCCGGCCCACGGACCGAGCGGCTCGCGAAAGCGGCGAAGGACGCTGGCGTTGTCGTGGTCGCCTCGCTCTTTGAGCAACGAATGCCGGGCCTGTGCTTCAACACGGCCGTCGTCTTCGACGCTGATGGCTCGATGCTCGGCATCTACCGCAAGATGCACATCCCGCACGATCCGCTGTTCTTCGAGAAGTATTACTTCCGGCCCGGCGACCAGGGCTTCAAGGTGTTCGCCACGAAGTTCGGCAAGGTCGGCACGCTGGTCTGTTGGGATCAATGGTTTCCTGAAGGTGCTCGGCTGACCGCGATGAAGGGGGCCGAGGTGCTCGTCTATCCGACCGCCATCGGCTGGCATCCCCGCGAGAAACAGGAGTTCGGCAAGAGCCAGCACGATGCGTGGGAGACGATCCAGCGCAGCCACGCGATCGCGAACGGCCTCTACGTGACGGCGATCAATCGCGTTGGCTTCGAACCCTCACCGGCGGGCGACGGGCTGGAATTCTGGGGCGCGTCATTCGTGGCCGACCCGTTCGGCGTCGTCCTCGCCCGCGGTTCGCATAAGAACGAGGAGCTGATCGTCGTCCCGTGTTCACGCGACCGCATGCTCGACGTCCGCCGCAACTGGCCCTTCTTCCGCGATCGGCGGATCGATGCGTATGGCGGCTTAACACAAGTGGCGGATTGAACAGGTCCGGCTCGGCTCGCCGGACCTACCATATCTTCATGAGCGAGCCGACCGCCCCGCCGGAACACAATGTCACCGGCCACGATTATTCCAAGCGCGATCATTTCACCTATGTCGGCCCACCGATCATCGACATCCACGCCCACGTGACGATGACGTCGCCAGAGGACAAGGCAGCCGGCCCGGCGGGTGGCTATGGCGACAAGGGCTCGAGTGACGCGGCCGCGATGATGTTGGACGTCGCGACCGAGTTCAACATCGGCCTGACCGTCAGCATGTGCCCGCCGCAGGACATCGCCCCGTTGCGGGCACGCGTTGGCGATCGGCTGATGTTTAACGGCATGCTCAACAAGAAGCCGGACGAACCGGACGACGCGGCCTATCGCACGCTCGACCAGTTCATCGAAGGCGGCGTCAAAATCGTCAAGCTCTGGTCGGCCCCGCGTGGCCGCGAACGCGGCCTGCTCGTCGATGCCCCGTGGCGGCTCGAAGCCTTGCGGCGTGCCTGGAAGGCCGGCGTGAAAATCGTGATGGTTCATGTCGGCGACCCGGACGTCTGGTGGACGCACACGTACCAGGACACCGCGAAATTCGGCACGAAGCCCGACCAGTACAAGCCGTTCATGCGCACAATCGAGCTGTTTCCGGAGTTCGTGTGGATCGGCGCCCACATGGGTGGTGACCCGGAACACCCTGACCATCTCGAAGCGATGTTGGAAAAGCACCCGAATCTCTATTTCGACACGAGCGCGACCAAATGGCAGGTGCGTGAGGTGTCGCCGCGTGCCGACGCGACGCGGGCAATGATTTGCCGGCATCCAACGCGCTTTCTGTTCGGGTCCGATCTGGTCACGCGGCACGGATTAACGCGCGAGCACTACGTCAGCCGATACTGGTGTCAGCGAACGCTGTGGGAAAGCACCTGGGAAGGCCCGAGCCCGATCGCGGACCCGGATTTTAAGGCGGACGGTGAACAGCGAACGCCGATTTTGCGCGGCGTCGGCCTGCCGCCAGACGTGCTAAGGCGCGTGTACGTGGAGAACGCACGCAATCTGCTTGGGCTGGGTAAGTAGATTGGGTTTGCCGGTCTGGCGCGATTCGGTTAACTTTTCTGGTAGACCCGCGCCGTCGTCTAGGGGATTCGGACGTGACGTTGACCGTGCGCGACCTGGCGGAGTTGGTGCAAGGCGAAGTCGTCGGCGACCCGGCGTATGTGATCAGAGCCGCGCGGCCGCTGAGCGATGCGCCGAAGGCCGACGAAATCACGGTTATCCTGCACGAAAAATACATCCCGCAATTCCACGCCTCAGCCGCCGGCGCTGCCGTGGTTGATCAATCGGTCCCGCTCAACGGCAAGACGATGGTTCGGGTCAAAGACCCGCTGCTGGCGTTCGTGACCATCGTACAGAAGCTGCACGTCAAGCCGGCGACCGTTGCTGTTGGCGTTCACCCGTCGGCCGTCGTTCATCCAACGGCAACGCTCGGCCCCGAAGTCAGCATCGGCCCACACGTGAGCATTGGCGAAGGCAGCGTCATCGGCGCACGCTGCCACTTGGCGGCCGGCGTGACGGTCGGCAGCGATTGCAAGCTCGGCGACGACGTGGCGCTTGGACCAAACGTGGTCATCTACGATCGCTGCATTCTCGGCCATCGCGTGATCATCCACGGCAACGCGGTCATCGGGGCCGACGGCTTCGGCTTCCGTACGATCCAAGGCAAACACGTCAAAGTGCCGCAGGTCGGCAACGTCGAGATCGGCGACGACGTCGAGATCGGAGCTTGCACCACGATCGATCGCGCGACCTTCGGCACCACGCGCATCGGCGTCGGATCGAAGATCGACAACCTCGTGCAAATCGCACACAACTGCCAGATCGGCAAGCACAACATCTTCGCGGCCCAGGTCGGGATCGCGGGATCCGTAACAACGGGCGACTACGTGGTGATGGCCGGCCAGGTCGGCATCGCGGATCACTGCCGCATCGGCGATCGGACCATGTTGGGCGCCAAGTCCGGCGTTCACAGCGATATCCCCTCCGATCAAAAGATGCTTGGCGCTCCGGCGACGCCCGTGTCGGAACAACTTCGCATTCTCTCGAGCCTGGAAAAACTTCCCGAGATGCGGAAGGACATCCGCGAACTGAAGAAGCACCTGCGCGTGCCGGAATCCGGATGACTGCCGAGCCCATTGGCCTGATCGCCGGATGGGGCAAATTCCCGGTCCTGTTTGCGCAGAAGGCCACTTCGCTGGGAATCCCGGTCATCTGCGTCGGCATCCGCGGCATGGCCGATCGGGCCGCGCTCGAACCGCATTGTCACCGCTTTTACTGGAGCCGACTCGCCGCGATGAACCGGCCGATTCGGTGTTTCAAGCGTGAAGGCGTTCGTCGCTGGATGATGGCGGGCAAGGTGTTCAAGGTCAAAGCGTTCTCGGCCCGCCGCTGGATCACACTCCTGCCCGACCTGCGGATGCTGCGCTTCTGGTTCTTCCGTCCACGCAGCAATAACGCGGACGACAGCATCACACGCGGCATCATCGCCGAGTTCGCCCGCGACGGCCTGGAGTGTGCTTCCGCTCTCGATCTTTGCCCGGAGTTGCTCGTGCGCAGCGGCGTGCTGACTCATCGTTCACCGACCAGCCGTGAACTTGCGGACATTGAATACGGCTGGATGCTTGCCAAAGAGATGGGCCGGCTCGACATCGGCCAAAGCGTCGCCGTGCGCGATCGTGCCGTGCTCGCGGTGGAAGCAATTGAAGGCACCGATGCCGCGATCCGCCGGGCAGGCGAACTGTGCCCGACCGGCGGCTTCGTTGTGGTTAAGGTCGCGAAACCCAATCAAGATATGCGCTTCGACGTGCCGACGGTCGGGCCGTCGACGATCGCGTCAATCAAGGCCGCCGGCGGCAAAGTGCTCGCGATCGAAGCTGAGAAAACCATCTTGATCGACGAAGCGGACACCGTGTGCGCCGCGGACGAAGCCGGTATTGCGATCGTTGCTCGTTAGCCGATCCAATTCGCGTCGGTCGTTGTGAAGCTCACCAATTCGGACTTGTTGAACCAGAGCGCCACTTCAGCGGCCGCATTCTCCGCGCTGTCGCTTCCGTGGATCAGATTGTTTTGCACGGTGAGTGCGTAGTCGCCACGGATCGTGCCGGGCGCGGCTTTGACGCCATCGGTCGCTCCGATCAAGTTACGGCAGACAGCGACAGCCTCTCGGCCTTCCCACACCATTGCGACCGTTGGGCCGCTCGTCAGAAACTGCAGCAGCGAATCGTAGAACGGCTTGCCCTTGTGAACCGCGTAGTGCTTCTCCGCCAGAGCACGGTCGGCCTGGAGGAACTTCAAACCAACAAGCCGGAGGCCCTTCCGTTCAAATCGTTCGATGATGGCGCCAATCAACCGGCGCTGAACCGCGTCGGGTTTGAGAAGGAGAAGCGTCTGCTGCATGGTGCTGCCTGATGCGAGGGCGGGAAGGTTATCCGATCATGGTCGCAATCCCGCCCCCCAACGTCCAGAGCGCGGCAAGCGGGGGCATCCAGTGAATCCCTGACGATTATGCCGGCTTCCGGTCCGCATGCTCGTCCCGCACCACGTCGGTTTGTGCGGGACGCCACGAGTGCGGCCGATGAATGACGTGAGAGCTTAGGAGCGCTGCGATGAACCTTGGCCGCACCATTTTCGGAATCTGCGTCATCGCGTTCGCGGCCTGCACGGCACGGGCCGAGACGTACTCATTGGTCGAAGCGCCGCGCGAGGGCGCCTGTTTCCGCATCAAGACGGAAACACAGTTGGCCGGCACGCTCACCGTCACGCGCGAGGGCAAGTCGGCGCCGCTCAAGATCGTCGCGAAAAATGAGCATGCTTTTGTCGAGCGCATCATTGCCGCGGACCGGCTGGTCGCGAAGAAAACAGTTCGCCATTACCAGTCGGCAGTATCGCACGCCACGGTGGATGGTGAGAAGGCGGACCGCGAGCTGGCACGCGATCGGCGGCTCATTGTTGCGCAGCGAGCCGGCGACCTGCTTCTGTGCTACTCACCAACCAGCCCGTTGACTCGCTCCGATCTCGAAGTGGTTTCTGAGCACTTTGAAACCTTGCACCTGACCGGGCTGCTGCCAAACAAAGACGTAGCCATCGGCGATTCGTGGAAATTGGAAAGCATCACGGCTCAATCCCTTTGCCTGTTCGACGGCCTGGTCTCCCACGAACTCGTCGCGCGGCTGAAGGAAGTCAATGCGGGCGTCGCCGTCATCGCGATCGAAGGCACGGCCAAGGGAATTGAAAATGGGGCGCTCGCGAATCTGGCGATCGCCGCCACCGTCCGCTTTGACTTGACGCGCAAGCAGATTGCCAATGTTGAATGGAAGCAGAAAGACGTTCGCGACCAGGGGCCGGTGAGCCCGGCCGCCGACCTCGAGATCATGTCAACCTTGACGCGCGAGCCGGTGGAGACGGCGCCCACCGAATTGTCCGACGCGATCGTGACGGGGCTTCCGCAGACCGACGAACCCGCTGCGACGCTGCGGCATCTGGTCCATCGCGATGGCAAGGGACGCTATCAGTTCCTGCATTCACGCGACTGGCACGTGGTCGGGCAGACCGATTACCATCTCGTGTTGCGTCTCCTGGATCGCGGCGACTTCGTCGCGCAGGCCACGGTGACGCCGTGGACCAATGCCGGCGCCGGCAAACACATCAGCCCGGAGGATTTTGAGAAACTGACGGCCGGCGGATCCAACTGGAAGATGGAACAGGTCACCGATCGGACGTCCGTCCCGACCGATGCCGACCGCTGGGCGTATCGCGTCAGCGCCCAGGGGATGCTGGACGGCAATCAGGTCGTTCAGAACTTCTATGTGATGGCCAACGCCAACGGCGACCAGATTGTCGTCACGTTCACCATGCGGCCGGCCAGCGTCGCACGGCTCGGCACGCGCGACTTGGAACTGTTGAACGCGATCGACTTCCTCAAGAAATAGGCATCACTCGACGGTCACGCTCTTGGCCAAGTTGCGCGGCTTGTCGACGTCGCAGCCGCGCAGCAGTGCGACGTGATAGGCAAACAATTGCAGCGGAATGGCCGCGACCACCGGCTGCAGATACTCGGGCGCATCGGGAATGAAGATGACTTCGTCGGCCCGCGAAGAAACGTAGTCCGCCGCCCGCGGATCGCCTTCGCTCGCGATTGCTATGACGGGACCGCCGCGAGCCTTCACTTCTTCCAGATTCGACATTACCTTGTCGAACACACTGCCGCGCGGCGTCAGAAAGATGCTCGGCGTCTCGGGATCGACGAGCGCAATTGGCCCGTGCTTCATCTCGGCGGCCGGATAACCCTCGGCGTGAATGTAGCTGATCTCTTTCAGCTTGAGCGCGCCTTCGAGCGCGACCGGATACATGTATTGCCGGCCCATGAACAACATCGTCGAGGCCGTGTGATACTTCTCGGCAATCCGTCGGACATCATCGTTGCATCGGAGCGCACGCGTCACCGTCTCGGGCAACGCACGCAGTTCCTCAATCATTCGGGCGCCTTGCAAACTCGACAGATGCCGGCTCCGACCGAAGAAAAGCGCGAGCATCGCGAGCACGGTCACTTGCGAAGTGAACGCCTTCGTGCTGGCGACACCGACTTCTTGACCCGCGTGCAAATAGACGCCGCCGTTGGCCTCACGGGCGATCGTGCTGCCGACGACGTTGCAAATGGCAAGAGCCCGGTGCCCCTTGCGCTTGGACTCCCGGAGCGCCGCCAGCGTGTCCGCGGTTTCGCCGGATTGCGTGATCGCGATGACGATCGTGTTCTTGTCGATCGGCGGATTGCGATAACGAAACTCGCTCGCGTATTCGACCTCGACCGGCATGCGCGCGAATTCTTCAAACAGATACTCGCCGACGATGCCCGCGTGATAGCTCGTGCCGCACGCGGTCAGGATGATGCGCTCGGCCTGGCGTAACTGCCGCGCGTCCAAATTCAGACCGCCGAAGTGAGCGGTCGCATCGGCCTCATCCAACCGCCCACGCATCGCCGCCGCGATGGTCTCCGGCTGCTCGAAAATCTCCTTGAGCATGTAGTGGGGGAAGCCGCCCTTGTCTGAATCGCCCACGTCGTTGTCGATCGACTGCACCGCTGAGGATACGCGTGTCGCCGAATCGTCGTAGACGTGAAACTCGTCGCTCGTGAGCACGCACAGCTCGCGATCCTGAAGGTAGACAACCTTCTGCGTGTGGCTGACCAGTGCCGATGGATCCGACGCGAGGTAGTGCTCGCCCTCGCCGATGCCGACCACGAGCGGGCTGCCCAAGCGGGCGCCGACGATCACATCGGGATTCTGCGGACTGACCACCGCCAAACCGTAAGTGCCCTTGAGTTGCTTGAGCACTTTGCGCACGGCCGAGACGAGATCGCCGTCGAGATGGTAAGCGATGAGTTGGGCGACAACCTCGGTGTCGGTCTGACTTTGAAAGACGACGCCCTCGGCCTCCAGTTGTTTTTTGAGCGTGGCGTAATTCTCGATCACGCCGTTGTGCACGACGGCCACCTGATTCACGCCCTGGCCGGCGACATGCGGATGAGCATTCCCGTCCGTGGCGGAGCCGTGCGTCGCCCAGCGCGTGTGGCTAATGCCGACGCAACCGGGCGCCGGCTGCTGTTGGAGGAACGATGTCAATTCGCCGACGCGGCCGGCCTTCTTGCGTAGGTGCAGCCGATTGCCTGTGAGCGTGGCGAGGCCGGCGCTGTCGTAGCCGCGATATTCGAGGCGACGTAGACCGTCGACGAGAATCGGCTCCGCTTCGCGCGGACCAACGTAACCCACAATGCCGCACATGGCGCAACCTTCCTGTCGGGGACGGCGGGAGAGGGGACTCAAGAATCTACAACAAAGTCACGGTAGAGGGAAACCCCAATGCGCGTCGCCAATAGCGAGCCGAAGAATGGATTACATACACATCACGCCATCCTCGTAGTGTTTCGCAGAAAAAACCTGCAACGAAACGAAATGAGAATGGTTGCATCTACCCCATCAGCCGCCGAAACTCCTCGAACAAATAGCTGCTGTCGTGTGGGCCCGCGGATGCCTCGGGGTGGTACTGCACGCTGAAGATCGGCATTCGCGTGTGGCGCATGCCTTCGAGCGTGCGGTCGTTCAAGTTGATGTGCGTCAGTTCAACATCGCGTGACAGGCTGTCGATGTCGATCGTGAATCCATGATTCTGCGTCGTGATCTCGACCTTGCCCGTCCGCTGGTTGAGCACCGGATGATTGGCGCCGCGGTGGCCGAATTTGAGCTTGTAGGTCTTGCCGCCCATCGCGTGCCCGAGCAATTGGTGCCCCAGGCAGATGCCGAAGATGGGCTTTTTGCCAAGCAACCCTTTGACGGTTTCGATCGCGTATCCGACTGCCGCCGGATCGCCGGGGCCATTCGATAGGAAGATGCCGTCCGGTTTGTAAGCCAGAACGTCGGCCGCCGTCGCTGTACCGGGCACCACCGACACCTTGCAGCCGACCTGCGTCAGACACCGCGGAATGTTCCACTTCATCCCGAAGTCGAGCGCGACGACGTGGCACGTGGGGGTCCGCGCAGGCAACATGGTCTGCGCGAGCGGGGCCAGACCGGCCTGTTTCCACTCGTAGGCCTTTGCCGGCACGACCTCGCGCACAAGATCGCTGCCTTCCATGCCCGGCAGCGCACGAGCTTTGGCGACGAGCGAGTTGTCGTCGAGATCGACTGTCGACAACACGCCCATCATTGCCCCACGAGCCCGCAGGCGCCGAACCAGCGATCGTGTGTCAATTCCCTCGATGCCGACGATTCCATGCTCCGCAAGATATGCTTGCAGTCCCTGTTCGGAGCGAAAGTTGCTCGGGTGAACCGCATTCTCGCGGACGATGAACCCGGCCACGTGTGGATTGCCGGATTCGCGGTCCTCGCCCGTCACGCCGTAGTTGCCGATGAGCGGATAGGTCATCGTGACAATCTGGCCCTTGTAGGACGGATCGGTCAGCACCTCCTGATAACCGGTCATGCTGGTATTGAAGACGACTTCGCCGGTCGTCTCGCCGGCGACCCCAAACGCTCGGCCCGTGTAAACGGTTCCATCCTCCAGTGCCAACTTCGCCTGCGCCATCGTCTCGAATCTCCCGCATTCAATTCCGCATACGCGCCTCGGACTCATCCGAAGCAATCCGGCTTCCTTACTAGATACGGAACGACCCGCCGATCTTGGACCAGCGGGTCACGGATTTTGATGCCATCGGCTCGCGATCAAACTCGATCGCGCGTGCGGAACGAGATCTCCATGTCGCCGAAGGCAATGGTCTGCTGAGCGCGCGCGGCGTTCGGAAAGAAATGCAGGAGCAATGCCTGGATCGCGTCTGACGAAATGTAGTAGTGATTGAACTTGCCGTCGCGGCGGAAGTCGACGAGGCGCGCGTGGCGCAATTGCGTCAAATGGTGGCTCACGGCCGGCTGCGATTCCTCCAGCTCATCGCAAATCTTCGAAACATGCAATTCGCCTTCGCGCATCAGGATGCGCAGGATCTGCAAACGATTTTCATCGGCGAGGCTCTTGAAGATCTCGGCCATCTCCTTGTTGGTCCGGTCTTGGGCTGGCTTCACCGGCCGACGTGAGCGTAACATGGGGGCCTTCATTCGACATCTCCAATGCCCCCCCGCACGACACGGGCGGCCATAGACTTGACTGCTGAGTGGGTGTTGGTCCTATTGGCGGAACGAATCGTGGGTTGCACCCATGTTCATCCGTTGGGCTGGGATCAAGCTAGGGTACCGGCCAACATCGCCGCGACAAAGCCTTTTTTCTCAGGGAATGCATTTCCACGAGCGGCATGGGATACCTCAACCTACAAGAATGCGTTGATGACCTCGCCCGTGCCGGCCACCTCGTCCGGGTCGATTGCGCGGTCGATCCCTACCTCGAAGCGGCCGAGATTCAGCGCCGTCTCTATCGCGCCCGCGGGCCGGCCGTTCTGTTCACCCGCGTCAAGGGATCGGCGTTTCCGCTGCTGGCCAACCTCTTTGGCACAATCGACCGGGCTCGATTCCTTTTCCGCGATTCACTCGATGCCGTACGCCGATTGATTCGGCTCAAGATCGACCCGCGTGAAGCGTTTCGCCGACCGTGGCGAAACTTGAACGCGGCCCGTGCGGCGCTGCACATGCTGCCGAAAACAGTTCGGCACGGACCGATCCTGGCGCACACGACGACCGTTGCCCGGCTGCCACAAGTGACCTCTTGGCCGAATGACGGCGGCCCCTTCGTTACTTTGCCTTTGGTCTATACAGAACACCCCGATCGCCCGGGCTGGCGACAATCCAATTTAGGTATGTATCGAGTCCAGCTGGCAGGGAACGACTATGTGCCGCATTGCGAAATTGGACTGCACTATCAGATCCATCGTGGCATCGGAATTCACCATGCCGCGGCCATTCGCCGAGGCGAGCCGCTGAAGGTCAACGTCATTGTCGGTGGCTCGCCGGCCTTGATCCTTGCGGCCGTGATGCCGTTGCCTGAGGGAATGCCGGAGCTGCTGTTCGCGGGCGCGCTGGGTGGTCGCCGCGTGCGGCTCGTCGTGCCGGAGCCAGCCTGGCCATCGATTCCGGCCGAGGCCGACTTCTGTATCTGCGGTACTGTCGAACCGGGAACGACCAAACCGGAAGGCCCCTTTGGCGACCATCTCGGCTACTACAGTTTGCAGCACGATTTCCCGGTGCTGCGAGTCCACAAGGTGTATCACCGGCCCGGCGCCATTTGGCCGTTCACCGTCGTTGGGAGACCGCCGCAAGAGGACACGACCTTCGGCGAGATCATTCATGAACTCACTGGTCCGCTCATTCCGACCGTTGTGCCCGGTGTGAAAGCCGTTAATGCAGTCGATGCCGCCGGCGTGCATCCGCTCTTGCTCGCGATCGGCAGCGAACGCTATGTCCCCTACGCCGCCGAGCGACGGCCGCAGGAATTGCTCACCCAGGCCAACGCGATCCTTGGTCAGGGCCAGCTTTCACTGGCAAAGTATCTGTTCATTGCGGCTCAGGAAGATCAACCGAATCTCGATGTGCACGACGTCGCGGGCTTTCTCCGCCATGTCTTCGAACGAGTCGATTGGGCTACCGGCCTGCATTTTCAGACGCGGACGACGATTGACACGCTCGACTATTCCGCGGGAATGGGACTGAATACCGGCTCGAAGCTGGTGATCGCGGCCGCCGGTCCGCGTCGCCGAGAGTTGACAACCGCCCTGCCCGCGGACTTGCGCCTGCCCGACGGATTCACCGAGCCGCGTTTGGTTATGCCGGGCGTGTTCGCAATCCGCGGGCCACGCGCCACGCTCACCCGCGAAGCGGCCGAGTACGACCCGGCGATGCTCCGGCTTAGTGGCGAACCTGGAGAACTATCGGGGATCGCCGCGATCACGGTCGTCGATGACAGCGACTTTGCGGCCCGGTCGCTCGACAACTGGCTGTGGGTGACGTTCACGCGTTCTGACCCGGCGAGCGACGTCTACGGCGTTGGTGCTTTCACGCACCGCAAGCACTGGGGCTGTCGCGGCCCGCTCGTGATCGACGCTCGACTCAAGCCGCATCACGCTCCGCCGCTTGAGGAAGACCCGGCCGTGACCAAACGCATTGATGCACTGGCCGTGCGCGGCCAACCATTGCACGGGCTCATCTGACGCGTTTGCGGTACAGCGTCGCGGTATCCGTTTGCCGAACGACTTCCCATGCTTGCGGCAATTCCGAGAGGGCCTCGTCGAACGCCTTATTGGTTTCGACCAAAGCGAAGTCGAACGAACCATACTCCGCCTGCCATTCCGCGAACGGCTCGGCGGGGCTCGCATAAATGCCCAGAACCAGCTTGGCTTTCGCCTGTTCAAACTTGACGAGGAAATCGTCGCCAAAAAGCTCGCAGCGATCGTCGATGAACACTCGATAACCCGGTGCGTGATAGATCAAGAATCCGCCATACGAATACTCGCAGAAGATCCGCGTACCGTTGGTGCGATCGTTTTGATGTTCACGAATTTCGGGCAAGAGTTCGACTGGCCAGATCTTCGGATCAAGCTGCGCCCAACCACGACCGACCAGGGGTAACATGAGGCCAAAGGCTTGCAAGAGAAGGGCAAGGACGATCAGTCCGGCGGGAAGGGCGAAGGGTCGCGCGCTTTCGCGGATCGACGCAGAATCATCAATCGTTCCGGGCGTGAACAAATCGCTCTTGCGCTTCAATAGTGCCGTCGCGATCCGTGTCGAGGGGAACAGATCGGCGATGCCCACGAGGCCGGCCACGGCGAAGAGCGGCGCGTGGCGGACGCGCATGCAGGCGAGGCCGAACCATATCATCGGCAATAGCCAACCCACTCGCCATTGCCGCACCGGAATGGTTATCAGCAGCAACCCATACAGAACCCCGAAAGCGATGACACTTTGACCAGTCCAGTCGGTGACGTCGAGCAGTAAATGCTCCTTGATAATGAGGGGCAAACTCTTCATTTCGTAGATCTCGAGCCACGCGTATGGCAATCGATAGAAGTAGGGGTTCGCGAAACAAACCGCGACGCAGCCCAGCCAAATGACGATAAGTCGACCGACGTCTTTTCGCGCCGTCACCGGCGAATCACGGCCGACGAGCCAGTTCGCCGTCCATCCAGCAATGGCCAGCGCGAACGTCGCCAGCCCGCCGAGCACGCCGCCGTGGATGTTGGCCCAGAGCCAGGTGACGGGTATCAGCCAAAGAAGCCGATTGATCGAGATGCGGCCATTCTCCACATCCGTGATGTAGACCATGAACACGGCCATGCCGACGATCGTCGCCAAATGCGGGCGGACGTGGAAGTGACCCGAACTCGCAGCCACCGCGAAGGCGATGACGACCGCGACCACCGACGGATGCAGTCCACAGCGCAACAGACGGACGCTCAGGCCCGCATAGACCCCCGCCAACAATGTGCATGTCGCCAGCAGGAGCGTATCGAACCTGTCGAAGCCGTCGATCCTGTGCAAGACGGCCATCGTGCATTCGCCGAGCCATTGATGCGGAATCCAGGGTTTGCCGGCGAACGTGAACGTGTATGGGTCGGTGTCGAAGAAGCCGGTGTCGATGATGCGGTTACCAACCGAGATATGCCAAAACGTGCCCGGATCCTGAAAGAACCGCGAGCGGCCGCCGATCATCAGGACCAGCCAAACTCCGAGAAAAATGCACGTGATCGGCCCGAGATAGCGCTTCATACCTTCGCCTCCGGCCGGAGGAAGACGTACGCGATCAGCAGACTCGGGGCCATCCACGCAAATGTCTCCGATGTCATGTGGCGAAGGTTCATGCCCAAAGCGATGCCGTTGATCAGGACGTAGGCAACGATTGCCGCCACGAACCGCGGTCGCTCGGCACGATGATCGAGCGTCGCGGCGACGTGGATCACCGCCGGCAACAGAATCACCAGGTCGAACGGCCACGCCCCATAGGACGCGGTGACGAACGACACAAGCAAGAGCATCGGCAGCCGCTCCGACCAGTCCCACGGTCGATTGCGGTCACGCCAGCCGAGCGCCATGATCCACAAAAGGCCAAAGATCATTGGCACGAATTGCAGGTCGAAGCGCTCGGGGCCGAATGCCTCGCGAAGTATCGAGCCGATGGTCGGCGACTTCCATTGTTCCGGCGTGCGCTGTGTCATCGCGTCGCGGTATTGATCGAGCACGTGCGGATTGAGCGCCATCGGTATCGCCGTCGCGATCAATCCCGCGATGAGGCCGCCCGCGATGACCTTCCAGCGCGTTGGCAATGGCCGGCGTACCGCCCAAGCGGCCAGGGCGATCCAAAACAAGTAGACGAGATGCGGTTTGATAGCGATCAGCACGCCAGCCGCGCCTGCCAGCCACGGCAAGTGCCGGCATGAGTGGGGCGGAGGCCGAAGC
>DATANR010000141.1:0-28901 GCA_036266155.1 Gemmataceae bacterium
CCAATGGATGAAGTAGGCGTGCTCTCGGTAAGTGAAAGTGGTGAGACACCTTCATCTTCCGAAGCACGCCTACTTCATCCATTGGGAAGCGGGCAAAGCCCGCCCTGAGGTCTCCGCCGCATATGCTCGCTTCTCGGCAGATAACGATACGCCAGCGCCCCGACGATCAGGCTCCCGCCGATCCAGGTGAACTGCGTCGGCGTGTCGGTTTCCGGCGAAATCAGAAACGCCCAAAGTGGATTCAACAGCGGCTCGATCAGCGTCAATGCTCCGGCCTCTTGCGGGCTGACCGACCGGAGGCCGCGGGCAAACAGGAAGTACGGCAGCCCCATCTGAATCGAGCCGAACGCCGCGAGGAACAGCAATTGCCGCGGCGTCGGCATCGTCATCCAGTCGATCCAGGAAGTCGAGCCATTCAGGATCAGAACTGCCGTCGACAGACAGATCGCACTTCCGAGATGGTTTTGCACGATCAGCCATTGTGACGATTCGCCGCGCAAATGCCGCAAGCAAAGAATGACCCCGGCATAGGTAATGCCGCTGCCGAGGCCCATCAACATCACATCGAAGCGGGCGCCCAGTTCTCCGCCGGACAGAATCACAACCATGCCGACCATGCCGATCAGAAGTGCGTAGAGGCTGCGGCGATCGGCGGGCTCTCCGAGTAGGTAGACCGTCACCAGATAAACGAAGAATGGCGCCGTGTTTTGCAGAAGGATGGCATTCGCGGAAGTGCCGAGGGCGATGGCGGAGATGAACAGCGCATTCATGACCGCGAACAGGGCGACCATTACGGGCATCAAAGGCCGAAATCGGATATCGCGGCCGCACCAACGGCATCAGAAAGAGACCGGCGAACACAGCACGAAAAAAAGCGATCTGCAACGGCGAGAGGTTAGGTTCGTTCAGATTCAAAGGCGACGGGTGTTGCAACAGCCGCGTGCAGAAGCCGCTCAGGCTCCAGAACACTGCCGCGAGCACGATGCACAGCCGACCACCAGCGACAGAGGGAACCGGTGAACGCTCGGCGATCATGCGTGGGCCAACAATGCCAATTCGAGATTTCGGTTCATGGTAGAAATGGCGAGCCGAGTGACCTCAACTCCAAACAAGGTGAAGCACCAGCGACGCGATCGCGGTGACCAGCACGGCGACCACGGCGCCGAGCACCAGCCAGCCACAACGGTTCTTTTTGTATGACGGGGTCGCCGGCGCACCGGTCGTGCGTCGGCGCAGATCGCGAAATTCGACAAACGAGCGGAAATGCCGACACGTCTTTTGACCGGCACGCGCCAGGAAGAAAGAATCGGGCAACGTGCCCTCCTCGTACATTCGCAGAATGTCGTCGAGTCGTGCTTTGCTCCGTTTCCACACGCCTTCGTGCTGATACTGAACCGTCCAGACAGCCGGTGCGATTGACTTGCGCCGCTTGGGCTCGTGCGTGATCTCCGGGCGCGTGGCCTGCTGTGGCATCGCTGTCTCGGCGGCCGGCGGCCCGGCAGATTCGTCGTCGGTCAGACCGGATGCCGTCAACACGTCAATGAGTTGCGCGGCCGACTGGAATCGATCCTTGGGCATGCGTGCCAGGAGCTTCGAAAGAATGGTGTCGACGGACCGCGGCAACGAAGGATCGATTTCGCGAATTGGCTGAAAATCCCCTTCGTCCTTCAGCCGCGACACCTCCGTCACATCTTTGCCGGGAAATGGAACCTGTCCGGCCACGAGGTGATAATACGTTGCCCCTAATGCAAAAAGGTCGCTGCGGGCGTCGACCAGGCTGGCATTGAGCATTTGCTCCCAGGGCATGTAGTACGGCGTCCCCACCCCTTGATCGAACGAAGTCAACTCAGCGGCATCGGCCAGCGGCTTAGCAACGCCGAGATCGGCCAGCTTCGCCCGCCCTTCCTCATCGACCAGAATGTTGCCCGGCTTGACGTCGCGGTGGACATACCCACGATGATGCAGCTCTTCGAGAGCGCGGGCGATGTCGAGGATTATCCGCGTGGCGTCCTTCAAGGAGAGCGGCCCCTGCTCGTCGAGCATGGCCTGGGCGCTTCGCCCCTTGACGTACTCCATCACCAAGAAGCGCTGACCCGTCTTGGTGTCCGTCCCGGCTTCGAGACAACGAACGACATTCGGATGGTGGATCTTTTGACCGACCTCGGCCTCACGACGAAAGCGACCGACGTAGGTAGCGCTCTTCGCCAACTCTTCCGGCAGAACCTTCACGGCGACCTGGCAATGCAGGTCAGGGTCATACGCGAGGTAAACCTCCGACATTCCGCCCGCCCCGAGACGGCGCAGCATGCGCCGGCCGCCCACGCTGGTGAGCGTGGGCCGTTCAGGCGCCGAAGTTGTCGGCGGGAGCCGAAACAGTGGTGTCGAGAGTGACACGGGTCCCACGGCTCTCCCCTTCCCTGGGCTCGGCTTGAGTCCTGCCGGTGATCCGCGAGTCCGGCGGATCGCCCTCCTGGCGCCCAATCGAAGGATTTGGAGTTATTAGTATCGTAGCCGCATTTATAGCGCGATAGCAAGCTCCGAATCCCCTTCTTGAATACTTTCGTTCGGACGAGATCAAAATCGCGTCAAACGTAGGCGGCCGACGTGGGATTCTGCCGCGGCGCGAAGCACATCCATTGCCAAGTCCGAATTGCCTTCCGCCCCGGTCAATAATTGCAGATCGAGCCGGCCGCCGCCGATCGCGGAATGGAGTGGCGATGCCAGTTTGATTTGCTGCGTCATCGTGAGACCGGGCTCGGCAACCGCCAGGGACTCTGAGTCCGACGAGCCGTCCACTCGAATCGCCATAGTGCGTGGCCGGTCCGTCTCTCCAGCCAGTCGAATGGCCTTCACGATGTCACGCGCGAAGTCGGCTGCCTCACGACCGCCGGCGCGAGCGGCTTCGACCAACCCGATGGTTTCGAAAACGACACGAGCCCGCTCAAGCATAAAGCCAGATCGGACGGCCGTGCGACCGTGGCGCCGAAGGAAGTCGTGCTTGGCGTGTGCTGCCGTCTTGGCGAACCGAGTTAGGCTGGCGACCTTTTGCAAATAGACTTCCGGAGCCACGGGGGCGCCGCCCATGACTTCGGCGAGCCGGGCCAGATTGATGCCAATCTGAATTAGCGCCGCGGGAACGACCCGATCAATACCGGGGCCCAGCGCGATGGGTGAGCGAGGGCGGTCGAACACGAATTCGATTTTCCGTCCGACAAGCGCGGCATCGACGATCGCTGGCGACGCACCACTGGCAAGTTCGGACGCCGTCATATGCCACCAAACCGCCATACCTTCATCACCCGCATGAGCCGCCAGTTCGTACGCCATTAGGTGCCGTCGTTCAACGTCGGCGGGAGGCGTAATCGCAAAAAGTGGTCCGCTGGTCTCCGCCAATCGTGGCGGCGGTGTGCCGATGTTCAAATTCAAAATCAACGACAAGCCGAGTGCATTCGCCGCGAATCGCGCCTCGGAGACATAACGTTCGACCAACTCCGTCGGTTCTCCGGGCTGCGCGGCCAGTTCGTATTCCGGCCCGTCGATCGCCAGGTAGCTGCCAGCGATCTCACGTGCTCGTTCGATGTCGACCAGGACGGCGCCAGGCGTTACGGGGCTGCAAACGCCGGCCAGTTCGAGCGGATGTTCGAGCCCCGCGAGCCGAATCAAATCTTCGTCGTGCGCGGCCACGAGTTCACGCGAAAAGACTTTGATGCGACTGAGTCGAACCAGCGATTCCGCGGCAGCCCGGCGTAGCACGAGCGCCGGCGACTGATCCGCGCGCACCCAAGTCGGCTCGCCTTGCGCTTTCTCGGCCGGCTCGACGGACTGAGTTTTTGGCCGGCGATGCCGCAGTTCGTCAAATACCCGGGCCAGATCGGGATGACCCAGTTCCCGCACCACCTTGACGACCACCCAACTGATATCGCTGCCCGTGATCTCGTTGCCAGACGTTTCGGCCGCCAGAAAATGGAGTACCCCTTCAGTCAATTCCCGAGCGAGAAAGGCGTCGGGTTTGCCCAGCGACTCGGCCGCGGCAAATAGAGAGTGCGTGATCCGTTCGGGCTCGAACGGCTCAATTCGCCCGTCGGCCAGGCGCACCAGTTCCGGCAGATCGCCCTGCTCCACCAGGCGCCCTCCGTGTGACGAAGTGATTCTATCGCCGGCCGCGATCCGTCGCATTAACCTCGGTTTAATCTAGCGCCGCCCTAAAATAATCCCGGCGATCCAAACCGTTGCGCTGGACGGCTGCCCCCAACTCACGTTAGTTTGATAGTTGTCGCCGACCGCACACGTGGATTCGCTCCGACCGAGGCCGCATGTTTCTCCTTCAGCGCTTGCAAGAAAAAGGCCAGCTGTCCGACGCCGACGCCCGGCGTGCTCAGGAAGTTCAGGCCGCCGAGCCGAACCGACCGTTGCACGAACTGCTGCTCGAAAAGGGCATCGGCAGCGAGATGCACGTTCTCCAGACGCTCGCCGAGGAGTTCGGCCTCGAGTTCGTCGACCTGTCGCATGCGCATATCGAGCCCGAGACGCTCGCCGTCATGCCGGCCAAGCTCGTCCACCGCAAGGGCCTGATGCCCGTGTCCCGCAACAATGGGACGCTCGTGGTCGCGACGTCGAATCCTTACGACGTTTACTCGCTCGATGAATTGCAGACCTTGACCGGCCTGGAGATTCAGCCGGTTCTCGGCAGCCCGCGGGAAATCGCCCGGCTGATCAAGCATCACTTCGGTGTCGGCGGCGAAACGGTCCAGGCGCTCGTTCAGGAACGTGACGAGATCGAACTGCTCGAAGGCATTGAGGCCGACGATAGTGAACTCGCCAAGCAGGCGCAGGAAGCGTCGGTCGTCAAACTCGTCAACGAGATTCTAATTGAAGCGGCCAACGAACGGGCCAGCGACATCCATATCGAGCACGAAGAGAAGGCAATTCGCATCCGCTACCGGATCGACGGTCTGTTGCAAACGCAGGTGTTGCCGCCGGAGATCAATCGGTTCGCGATGGCGATCGTCAGCCGCATCAAGATCATGTCGCGGCTCAACATCGCTGAGAAGCGCTTGCCGCAGGACGGCCGCATCAAGATGCGCGTCCAAGGTCGCGAGGTGGACGTCCGCGTGTCGATCATCCCGATGGTGCACGGCGAAGGCATCGTCATGCGACTCCTCGATAAGGGCCGCATGGTGTTCAACCTCGCCAACTGCGGGATGCTGCCGCACGTTTACCACACGTTCAAGCAACTCATCGACATGCCGCACGGCATCATCCTGGTGACCGGGCCAACCGGCTCGGGCAAATCGACGACGCTCTATTCGGCCCTAAACGAGATCAAGGACGAGGCGACCAAGATCATCACCGTCGAGGACCCCGTCGAATACATGCAGCCGGGTATCAGCCAGATCCAGACGCAGGCGAAGATCGGCCTCACGTTCGCGGCCTCGCTGCGCTCGATTTTGCGGCATGACCCGGACGTGATCCTCATTGGCGAAATGCGCGATTTGGAAACGGCCGAGGCCGCCATCCAGTCGTCGCTGACCGGGCACATGGTGTTCAGCACGCTGCACACGAACGACGCGCCGAGTTCGTTCACGCGGCTCATCGACATGGGCGTCGAGCCGTTCCTGGTAGCGAGCACCGTCGAGGGTGTGATGGCCCAGCGGCTTGTCCGCACGATCTGCCCGGACTGCAAGACGCCGTACAAGATGCCGCACGACGAGTATCCGATGGACTTCCCGTTCACGCCCGAGATCATTCCGCTCGCGCCCGTCAAGCACGATGGCCCGGCGCCGGCGCTGCTCAAGGGAACCGGCTGCCGAAGTTGCCGCAACTCCGGTTATCGTGGCCGCACGGGCATCCACGAACTGCTGGTGAACAACGATGTGTTGAAAGAACTCATCGTTCAACGCGTGAACGCCGGCTTGATTCGAAATGAAGCGTTGAAAGCGGGGATGCTGACTTTGCGGCAGGACGGCTGGAAAAAAGTGCACGCGGGAACGACGACGCTGGACGAGATTTGTCGGACCACGGCCGGTGACATTATTGCTTGAGGCTGACAACGCATGCCTGATTTCACATACGACGCGATCGGGAAAACGGGTGACCGCAGTTCCGGGGTCTTGACCGCGACCAGCGAGCGCGAAGCGTCGTTGATGCTCGACGCCCAGGGCCTCTTTCCCGTACGCATCACGGCCACCAAGGCCAAGGGCTCTGGCGGCGGCGGGCGACGCGTGAAGGGGCGGGTCATGTCCGCCTTCTACGCCCAGCTTGCCGACTTGCTGCAATCCGGCGTGCCGCTCCTCAAGTCGCTCGACATTTTGGAGAAGCAGACCAAGCAGGCGAATTTGGCGTTCGCGATTCGCGAAGTGCGTGCGAAGGTCGCCGACGGCACCACGCTCGCCGACGCCATGAAGCCGTTTCCAAAAGTGTTTGACGAACTGGCCGTCAGTATGGTCCGGGCTGGCCAGGAGGGCGGTTTTCTCGAAGACGTGCTCCGCCGCATTGCGGATTTCACGGAGCACCAAGAGGACCTCAAAGCTGAAGTCGTCGGCTCGATGGCCTACCCCGTCGTGCTCGGCGTGCTTGGCTTCATCATTCTCAATGTGCTCGTGATCTTCTTCGTTCCGAAGTTCGAGCCGATCTTTGAAAAGCTCAAGGCGAAGGGTCAACTCCCATCTCTGACAACATTCATCATTGGCCTCAGCCACTTCATGACCGGCAACTGGTGGTGGCTGATTCCACTCGGGGCCGGGGCCATCTTTGGATTCCTTTACTGGAAACGCAGCGAACAGGGACGGATCACCTTTGATCGGGTGAAATTAAAGGTCCCCATCGGCGGCACCCTCGTCTTGTCGCTGGCGCTGGGCCGCTTTACGCGCATCCTCGGCACCTTGCTCGCCAACGGTATCCCGATCTTGCGCTCGCTGCAAATCGCCAAGGACTCGACCGGCAACCGCGTGCTCGCCGACGCGATCGAACAATCGGCCGAGAACATCACGGCCGGTCAAAAGCTCGCGGCCCCCTTGCGGCGCTGCAAATATTTCCCGTCGGACGTGGTCGAGATGATCGCGGTCGCCGAGGAATCGAACAGCCTGGAAAAAGTGCTCGTCGACATCGCCAATGCCCTCGAGAAGCGCTCGGCCCGGCAGCTGAAATTATTCGTAAAGCTGCTTGAACCTTTCATGCTCCTGTTCATGGCGGCGATCGTGCTAGTCGTGGTCATGGGCCTGTTGCTGCCGGTGTTCAAGCTCGGTTCGGCGGTGAACTGATGCGCGATTGACAGCGGCAGTATTTTTTGGTTCGGGCGCTTGAGATTTGCCCAAAGCGCGGTTACGATGTGCATGTGGGTCGGGCTAACGTGGCCCGGCAGGGTTCTAGCTCACAATGGCACGAGTTACTCCGGGCCGGCGTGGGGAAACCTTGTTGAAGGGAGGTGGTCCTGTGATATCATCGGGTAACCAACGAAAGGTGCGGCTGAACTGAAGCCGCTGACGAGCTGCGTCAGCGCAGCCTCATCGACGTAGAAGGCCCCGGCGTCTATCCGCCGGGGCCTTCCTTTTTTGATCGTCCCTGCATCACGCATGTCGCCGAGCTTGCGCCTGGGCCGCCCGAGTCGGCAGCTTGATATTCCAGGCCAGGCCCAACCACGACATCAAGCGAATCAGGTAATAGCTGACGTCCGGCTGCCACCACCGGAGCCCATGTCGGGCCGACGTCGGGAAGGCGTGATGCGTGTTGTGCCAGCCTTCCCCCAGGGCGAGGATTCCAATCAGAAAGTTATTGCGGCTGTGGTCGTCGCTCTTGTATGGGCGGGTGCCCCAGACGTGACCGAGCGAGTTTACACTCCAGGTGACGTGATGCACCAGGAACAAGCGAACCAAACCGCCCCACAGCAGCCCAGTCCACACGCCTACCCATGAACCGGTCAAGATTCCCCCAACGACCGCCGGCAGAATAAGCCCCATCGCTACCCAAAATAGAAACATGTGATCCGTCACGCGCAGAGCCCAACTCTGGCGAAGGTCGGCCACGTACTTCTTGATGCCCGGCGCGTCCGGTTGGAACGCCCACCAGATGTGTGCGTGCCACAATCCGCGAATCCGCCGCCAAATGCCCCGGCCATACCGATACGGCGAGTGGGGATCGCCCTCTTCGTCGCTGTGCTGATGGTGCCGGCGATGTTGACCAACCCAGTTGAATAGCGGACCCTGCACGGCCATCGATCCCAGGGCGGCGAGCACGATCTTCACCGGAAGAATTGTCTCGAAGGACCGATGCACAAATAGTCTGTGAAACCCAACTGTGATGCCCACGGCCGTCAGCAGATAAAATCCGAGCAGAAGTCCCAAATCGACCCAGGTGATTCCCCATCCCCAAAGCAGAAAGACTGCGCCAACGAGTGCCAAAAATGGCACGATGACGGCAATCAACGTTGCCAATTTGCCAAGAAAAGGGACGGGGATCAATTCCGGTTCAATCTTGGTGGACTCGTCTTTTAAGCTGGAATTAGCCACAACGCCCTCGATTCTCGCTCTAAACCGGGAGAAGCCGGAGCGGTTTGGCCAGGTGGCCGTGCCGTTATCTGCGCGTGAGATGCTACTAGATGCACGTGATGTGCCAACGACCGATTAGGAGTTATAGCGTAGAATGGAAAATGACGATACGGAATGTCGGGTTTTCCCGTTTGGATCCTGATTGAGCCATTAGCCTGTTTCTTCGCCGCGCTTCATTTGGAATCCGCTCTCCTTCCATTGGACACGCAGCCCGTGCATTCTCGCTTGTGGGCGTCGCGTTAAAGCCCTCCCCCAGACCTGATTGGGACTTCGGTTCGGCAATCCGCCGGCCGGCACCCTCCGTCACCTCTGGAACAATCGTTCCCGGACGGAGTCCCTATGTGCTTTTCCGTCGAGGCGAGCCTAACGGTCGGTGCGGCCCTGGTGCCCGCGGGCATCTATTGCATTCGTGCCGGATGGAAGAAGGATCGGCGTTATATTCCGCTCGCCGTGATCCCATTGCTGTTCGCGATTCAACAATTCTTTGAGGCCGGCGTCTGGGCCGGTCTCGACCACGGCTACCCGACCCTGACGCGATGGGCGTCGCTCGGCTTTCTCTTCTTTGCTTTAGGTTTTTGGCCTTTCTGGCTCCCCTTCGCCGCCGTACCGCTGGCGCCGCCCGGCCCAAGCCGCGAATTGTTCTACATGCTTGTCGCGGTGGGTCTGACGTTCGGCAGTGTCGGTTATTGTCCGGTGGCGATGAACACGGACCTATGGCCGGAGGCGACTCTGGTTCAACATTCTATTCGCTACGACTTTTCGAATCTGCCTTTGACTGTGCGGGCTGGCGAAGGCACGTGGGCATTCTTATATCTGGCGATTGTCGCGTTACCGCTATTGCTACTGCCGGATCGGCGGATCAAAATCCTCGGCCTCTTGCTGATCGCATCGGCCGCACTTGCGTTCTTGCTTTTCCGCTATGCGTTCGCGTCGGTATGGTGCTTCTTTGCCGCCGTGCTGTCGCTTTATCTGTGCCTCGTTCTGAATCGCGTTCCGGCGGGTCCAACCCGTTGAACGAGAACACAAGGATGGGCGATTTTGCGATTTTGCGACTCCGAAGGATTGTTCTGGATTCCCGCGCTCGAAATGTGTATACTTTCAACTCGGGAGACCTTGTTGGTCACCCATGACGCCGAACGCAGCTTCCTTTCCGACCTGTCCTGGTGTCGTAGCTCTGATCCTTTTTCTCAGCCACTCCCAGATTGTTCGAACGGTGTTGCCACTCGTCAGTCGCGAAGCTAAGTGCTCGCGCTGAGTTCGCACGTCCATCCCTGCCGGCCCTTGCTGCGTGGGGACGTTGGTTTTTCTTCGTGGCCGGTCCCCGGCCACAGCAAAGGCGATTGCAGTGAGTAAGAAGTTGTACGTTGGCAACCTGTCCTTCACCACCACCTCGGACGACCTCATGGGTCTGTTCGGGGAGCACGGAACCGTGACCAGTGCATCGATCGTGACGGACCGCGAAACTGGCCGAAGCCGCGGCTTCGGGTTCGTGGAAATGGCGGACGGGGCCGACGCGGCCATTCAGGCCACCAACATGACGTCCTTTCAGGGACGCAACCTGACCGTGAACGAGGCCAAGCCCCGGGAAGAACGTCCCCGCTCCGGCGGTGGAGGCGGAGGCGGTTACGGCGCCAGCCGCCGCTACTAACCGATACCGGCCATATTGTGAATCACGATGGCCCCCGCCAATTGGCGGGGGCCTTTTCGTTGCGCTTTCGCTTTGCACCTGCGAGATACTTCAATAGCGCCTGGCAAGCGCCGGTGTCGTCGTGACGATGTTCCCCGTCGCGTCGGCCTCTAGGAAAAAGCTGTGCGCGACCGTGATGGCGGCTGCATCCTTGCCGATGAGCACGTTCACTCGGTAGTGTCGCTCCCACAATGGTCGGACTTGCACAGCGTGCAGATCTTTCGGTTGTCCCAGCGTGCGGAGGAGATTAGCGCCAATCCGCGTGTGCAGTGATTCAGCAGTCAACTCGCCCGGCTCAACCTTCGGCACTTCGGGCGAACGATTCCTCTTATCCTTCGACATTCACAACTCCCGGTTGGCGATCGCCAAACTCCGTTAACTACCGGCGCCGGCGCCGGCGCCGGTATGACGCTTGGCTGGCCGTTCCCCTTCGGGACGAAACGCGGCGAGGTAGGACTCCCAACTCGGCCCGACATAGCGCGGTTCAACCGGCAAATATCCGGCCGCGCGTGCCTCCCCGTCGGACGTAAACTCCCTGAATCGCTCCCAGTGCTCCGGGTTTCGACCAATTGCCGACCCCGGCCGAACACCCACCCAACATCGCCGGGGACTCGGGTCCAAGGGCGCAAATTCGATGGTCACGGCGCGAGCCGGTCGACGCGGGTCGATCTCAACGAAAACGAAGATGGGCACCCGAAATCGCTCGTCGATAAGCAAAAAATACGGCTGCGGACCGGGAAGCGGGGCGTCCTCGTCGCGTGCGCGGACTGGGACCGGAGTCGTCGAAGGAGGCCGGCGCATGGGACACCCTGAATGTGGAGACCGTGCCCCAAGCGGCTTCCGTCGTCCACTGGGGACGGGAGTCGGTCCCTGCATGCCAGGGAGGCGAGATCATGTCATTATGGTTGGGTTGAACCAATCTGCAGGCGAATCCAGTCGCGCACCGGCGGAATAGTAAAGATATCGTCACAATAAAATATGTGCATGGATGACGGAAGCAACCGGCCAGCCCTTCCCCGGCAGCGAGCACGTCGACACGCTGGAAGTCGACACATTGATCGAATACGACCCCGGTGGGCTAATCGTGGCCGCACATTTGCAACCACCGATCAGCGAATACATGTCGTCTTACCGAGGCCGTTCAAGGCTTAATCCTGAACTTGCCATCCACTGGCCCATCAGAATTGCACTTCCATCCCAATGGAGACGCCGTGGATCCAGAGCGAGCTTGATCGATCTGGAAACAGTGGTCGCAATTGCCCGCCGGCTGTGCCTAGCGACGGCGGCAACAGGGCTGGGTTCACAAATGGGTCGATTTGATTGGCGGCGCAAAACACGCCTGGCCACGGGAAGAATAAGTACCCGATGTAGACGCGCAGATTGGGGGCGACCTGATATCCAAGCCGGGCAGACAGGTCGGGGATCCATGTTAGCTCGGATTCAGACACAATGCCGCTGTTGCTTGAAAGCGCCAACAGCCCGCCAGGGGAGACAACTGGCGGGAGCGTGGGTGGCTGAATCGACGTTGCACCCTCTATCGTTACGCGGCGGGTGGTGTCGCCGAGGCTGAGCGTGCCACGCCCCTGGACGTATCAGTTGTCGAACTGGTACTCGCCCGTGAGTCCGAGTAAGAGTCCGCGGAACCGGTTGGTCGCGGTAAAGCTGTCGGCCAGAGTGATTCACGTGCCAGGTGTGAACGAAGCGGTGGTCGGCAATATGTCCTCGAAGGCGTGCAATCCGTCGTCGACGGAGAGGAGCCGGTAGCCGACGAGAAGATCGAGCCGGCTCCGGCAGTCGCGACAAATGGCGCGGCGGAACGAAATGTCAGCCCCGCACAATTCGTGTGCGGCTGCGTCATCGCGACTCGCCCCGATACTGAGCCGGGAACCGAAACGATTTCAAAATGTGGCGCGTTGGTCAGGGCATTGAAAAACGGCCGGCCGACGATTACTCCCGGCGTGTTGTCGGCCCGTCCGCGGTCGGTGATTCCGTGGAGAAACAACCCCCCGGCCTCGATGCCTCGCCCTATCGACCTTGAAGGGCACCCATCCATCGAGCCGGTGGTGCACGAGTAGTTCCAGCACGCAATCGACCCGGAGGCAACCCACTTGACCATCATTCAGCTGACTATCCAACGCCGCATTTTCTGGGCGAAATGCTCATCGTATCGCCCATTTACCGCGGACGAAATATTAGAGAAATCAAATTGCCTCTCAGATTCCCTAAGCGCTTGGTGGGCCTGTAAGTCGAGCGAAAGTGTCCGGCATTAGTCGTCGAGCTGGCGACAATTTACTTGACCGCGATACCGACTTCTTAATATTCTCTCCAATCTCGCAGCCCACCCCACCGCCAACCCCTGGTTCGATGGCCTTCACCCCAGCCCCAGTTGGCGACAATTAATGCGCCCCTCTTACCCGATGCAAACACCATGATGTACATCCTTCAACTTGCTGGTAACTTGCAACCGCTTGCATGAAGGGCGGATAGCGCCCACGGAGTCGGATTGACCGATTCCGAACCGGCCCGGAAGCCGCGTGTCGACTTCGCGCCGGCCGTACCACACTCTCCCAAGCTGATGTCTTGCCTGTTTGACCGGGGCCTAGCGCTTCCGCGAGGAGTGTCGCGGAAAGCAAAGTGGCCGACGAGAAGGGACATGGCACCATGACGATGCTGGAGAGTGCGCTGCGGCGGGACTGGGCCGCAGTTCAGGAACCAACAGGCGGCCTGGCGCCGGCCGCGCGCCTTACCGACAATCGCGTCCGTGTCGACGGCAAGCGTCTGACCCGGGGCGGAGCCGGCTTCCGGATCCAGGGAGTTACCTACGGCCCTTTCGCCCCTGGCCCCGACGGCATTCACCTGCCCAATTCCGACCGCATCGCCGATGACTTCGCCCGGATGCGGTCGGTCGAGGTGAACGCTCTACGAACGTACCATCTACCCCCCGGCTGGTTCCTGGAAACGGCGGCCGAAAACGAACTGTCAGTGTTCATTGACGTACCGTGGCCGAAACACCTCTGCTTCCTTGACAGTCGCCGGATCCAGGCCGAGGCTCTTGCAACCGTCACGCGCGCGGCCAAACAGTGCGTGGGGCACGAGTCGGTGCTGGCCCTGAGCGTTGGCAACGAAATCCCGACCGACGTCGTTCGCTGGCACGGAGTTCGGCGCGTCGAGCGGTTCCTAGCCGAACTTGCTGATTCAGTCAAGCAGGTCGACCCGGACCGGCTGGTCACGTTCGCCAGCTTTCCGCCGACCGAGTACCTCGACCTGCCGTTTCTCGACTTCGTTACTTTCAACGTCTACCTGCATGACCGCGCGGCGTTCCGCCGTTACTTGTTCCGCTTGCAAAATTTGGCCGGGGATCGGCCGCTGATCCTCGGTGAGCTGGGCATGGACACACTGCGGCACGGCGAGCTGGCCCAAGCCGAGTTCCTTGCTGGGCACGTGGCGGAAGCTCGACTCATGGGTTTGGCCGGCAGCTTCGTGTTTGCCTGGACCGACGAGTGGCACACCGGCGGTCACCCGATCACCGACTGGGCGTTCGGCGTGACCAGCGCCGACCGTACCCCCAAGGCTGCGTGCCACGCCCTAAGCGAAGTGTACGAACAGTCGCCGGCCGCCCTGTTGCCGACAACGCCGCGCGTGTCGGTCGTCGTCTGCACCTACAACGGCGGCAAGACACTCGACCAGTGCCTGCAATCGCTCGCGGCGGTCGAGTATCCCGATTACGAAGTGATCGTCGTGGACGATGGATCGACGGACGACACGGGTGACATCCTGGCCCGATTCCCCGAGATCAAGGCGATCCGCCAACCAAACCGCGGGTTGAGTGTGGCCAGGAATGTCGGCTTGGCTGAAGCTTCGGGCGAGATCGTCGCGTACACCGATTCGGACTGCTTTGCCGACCCGGACTGGCTAACGCACCTTGTCTACCAACTTCACCGGAGCGGTGCGCACGGTGTCGGCGGCCCGAACCTGACGCCAGACGACGGTTGGCTGGCGGCTTGCGTGGCCGCCAGCCCCGGCCAGCCGACGCATGTGCTCGAAAGCGATCAGGTAGCTGAGCACGTGCCGGGTTGCAACATGGCCTTCCGGCGGGAATCGCTTTTGGCGATCAACGGGTTCGACCCGGTCTATCGCAAGGCCGGCGACGACGTCGACCTCTGTTGGCGTCTCCAGCAGGCCGGGATGTGGATCACCTTTGCTCCCGGCGCGTTCGTCTGGCACCACCGCCGGCAGGGACCGCGCGCATTTCTGAAGCAGCAAGGCGGCTACGGTGAGGCCGAGGGCCTGTTAGCGTTCAAGCACCCGGACAAGTTCAACGCTCGCGGTGAAAGCCGCTGGCGTGGCGTGATGTACGGCGGGTCCCTGCATGGGGTCCGACTGTCCCGTCCGGTGGTATATCATGGAACATTTGCCACCGGACTGTTTCAGTGCGTTTACCAGCCCGGCCCAGCGCATTGGGCAACGGTGCCCGCGACGCTCGAGTGGCACCTCGTCGCCGGCCTGGTCGCCCTTGTCGGGATCGGGTGGTGGCCATTGCTGGCCATCGCCGGATTGATGCTGTTGCTATCGTTCGTGGTCGCATTCGCTCTGGCCGCACAAGCCCGCCTTCCCACCCGATACGACGGTTGGACTGCACGAATCGTGGTCGCGGCGCTTTGCTACGCTCAGCCGCTCGTGCGGTCGTGGAAGCGCTACCGAGTTTGGGCCCTCGCCTTCCCGTGCCCCAGCCGACCAGACGCTTGCGAAGGGGAGGGTACGCCGCTGCCGTTTGGCGGTCGGTTCGAGGTCGCCTATTGGACTGAAACATGGGCCGATCGGTCGGAGCTGCTCACGCGAGCCGCGGCGTACCTCGCCGAGCATCAGTGGGGCCGGGCAATCGACTCCGGCTGGGCCAAGTGGGACCTCGAACTCTCCGGCGACCGCTGGACCCTTCTGCAAATACGGACCGTACAGGAGGAGCATGGCGGCGGCCGGCGATTGATCCGCGTCGCTTACCGGCTTCGCCGCCGAGGAACGTTTGCAATAGCGGCCATGACCGGGATGGCCGCGACCGCGCTCACAGCGCTTGCCGAGCCATTGCTGGCGGTTGGGCCGGCGTTGGTGACGACCGGATTTTTGGCCTACATCTGGTGGCGCGGCCGGCGTCTCGCTGGTCGAGCGGCCCAGGTGATTGAAGTCGTGGCTCGCGGGATGAATCTGGTCCCGACCCCGGCGCGGAGATCCGAGCAATGAAGCCCGGCGGCGCGCTTTACGGACGACTACTCCTCCAGGCGCGGCCGTTCTGGCCGCACCTGGCGGTTCTCGTCGCATTGAGCCTAGTCGCGCCGGCCGTGCGACTGCTATCGCCGTTGCCGCTGACCTGGGCTGTCGACAGCGTCCTCGGCACGCGGCCGCCGCCGGCCGTGGCGAGCGGGCTTTCCGGCCCTGCCCTGTTGGCGCTCGCCGCAGGTCTGCTTGTCGTCCTTGCATTCGCCGGACAGCTTGTCGGATTGGTGGCCGGACTGCTCGGAACCTATGTCGGCGAGCGCCTCGTCCGCGCGTTTCGAGCGGTTCTCTTCCGTCATGCCCAGCGACTGTCGCTCGCGTACCACGACACAACCGGCACGGCCGACTCGACCTACCGCATCCAATACGATGCCCCGTGCGTCCAGTGGGTCGTGGTCGACGGTTCCGTTCCGCTGGTCACAGCGGCCGTGACTCTCGCTGGCATGTTGATCGTCGTCGCCGGGATCGACTGGCAGCTCGCCCTGGTGGCGATTGCCGTCGCTCCGATCCTGTATGGTCTCACACACGCGGCCGGTCGGCGACTGAAGCGTCAGTCGAAGGAGTTGAAGACGGCCGAGAGCCAGTCGCTCGGGGTTATCCAGGAGGTGTTGGCCGCGCTCCGGGTCGTCAAGGCATTCGGGCAGGAGGACCGCGAACAAGAGCGATTCAAGACGCACTCGGCCCGCGGACTCCGCTATCGACTCCGCGAAGCAGCCGTCACCGGCGTGTTCGGCCTCGTGGTCGGCCTGACAACTGCCGCCGGTACAGCGGCAGTCCTGTACCTCGGCGTCCGGCACGTTCAGAACGGCTCGATCACACTGGGCGAACTGCTCCTGGTAATGGCGTATCTCGCCCAGCTTTATGGGCCGATGGAAACTCTCAGCAAAAAGGTCGCCGATTTACAGGCGTCGCTGGTGAGTGCCGAACGGGCTTTCCGCCTGCTCGACCAATCGCCTGACGTTGCCGATCGCCCCGATGCCCGCCCACTGGCTCGGACTGCCGGGGCGGTCGAGTTTCGCAACGTGTCCTTCGCCTATCCGGACGGCCCGCCGGTCATGAACGGGGTGTCGTTCCGCGTTGCGGCATGCTCGCGCGTCGGAATCGAGGGTCGGACCGGGGCGGGCAAGTCAACGCTTGTCAGCCTGCTCACCCGGTTCTACGACCCGACCGCCGGGGAAGTGCTGGTCGATGGCGTTGATCTGCGCGAAATCCGATTGGCCGACCTGCGCAACCAATTTGCGATCGTGCTTCAAGAACCGGTCCTGTTCTCGACCAGCATCGCCGAGAACATTGCTTACGCTCGGCCGGACGCTACGCGGGCCGAAGTCGAGGCGGCCGCTCACGCGGCGCATGCCCACGAGTTTATCAGCAAACTGCCTGACGGATACGAAACGCGCGTGGGCGAGCGCGGCCTGCGGCTATCGGGTGGAGAGCGGCAACGAATCTCGCTGGCCCGCGCATTCCTCAAGGACGCCCCGATCCTGATCCTTGACGAGCCGACCAGTTCGGTCGACACCGGAACTGAGGCCCTGATCATGGATGCCACCGCCGCGCTGATGCGCGGGCGCACCACGTTCATCATCGCCCACCGACTGGCGACGCTTGATGGTTGTGACGTCCGGCTTCGCTTGGACGCGGGTCGGCTCATCGGCGAATCGCCTCGGCGGCTCGAAACTGTTGGCCGTTAATTTTCGAAGGAGGTCTTCGATGTCGACAATTCGCCAATCCGCTCGCCGCGGGTTCACTCTCATCGAACTCCTGGTCGTGATCGCAATCATCGCCATCCTGATCGGTCTATTGCTGCCCGCCGTGCAGAAGGTGCGCGAGGCCGCCAACCGCATCAAATGTTCGAACAACATGAAACAAATTGGAATGGCTCTACACAATTACCACGACACCAACAACGTGTTGCCGCCCGGCGGATCGAGCAGCGGCGACAAGATGGGGTTCCAGGTCTACATCTTGCCGTTCCTGGAGCAGGACAATCTCTACTTGAAGTTCAACCGCTCGCTGCCGTACGACGACCCGGTGAACCTGGCCGTCGCCCTGAACAAGGTGCTCAACTATTTGTGCCCCAGCGCGAGCGAGCAGTATTCGCTTTTCTCCGCCGAGTACGTCGGGGGCAATCGGCCCTTTACGACGCACTATTACGGCGTGATGGGGCCAAAGGGGACCAACCCGGACGGTACTTCCTACCAGTGGCAAGGCGGCGGACACGGAGGGTTCGCATTGCAAGGGGTGTTGACCAAGGACGGACAGAATACGATGGCCGCGATCACAGACGGGACGTCGAACACGTTGCTGGTCGGCGAGATTTCGTGGCGGCAAACGGGCTACCGAGTCTGGTCGCGTGGGTGCCAGGATACTGCATGGTGCGCCCCGTGCAAGAACCTGCGCTATGCAATTAACGCCGTCGGGTACAACGAGACCGACAACTTCGATGACATCAGTTTCGGGAGCAATCACTCGAACGGGGTGGTGTTTCTGATGGCGGACGGGTCGGTTCGATTCGTCCGGCAAGCGACCGACATGCTGTCGCTGCTCTCGGCAGCGAGCCGGAATGGCGGCGAGACTCTCGGTATCAACTAGGGGAAGATCCGGTGCGAATCGCGCTGGTGTCCCAGGAGTACCCGCCCGAAACCGCGCACGGCGGAATTGGGACCCAGACGTACGCCAAGGCCCACGGCCTGGCCGCGCTCGGGCACGAAATCCACATCGTTTCTCATGCCATCGGTCCGGATCGGCGCGACTATGTCGACGGATCGGTCCGCGTGACTCGTGTTCCTGGACCGGACTTTCGACTGCCCATCCGAACCGACGCGGCACGCTGGCTGGCGTATAGCGTTGAGGTAACCGCCACGGTTGCCTGCTTGCATGCCCGCGCCCCGTTTGATCTGATCGACTTTCCTGAATGGGCCGGCGAAGGATACTTCCACCTTCTGAATCGAACCGATTGGGACCGGGTCCCCACCGTGATTCACTTACACGGCCCACTCGTCATGTTTGCCCATGCTCTTGGCTGGCCAGAAGTCGATTCCGAACTCTACCGTGTCGGCATGCACATGGAAGCCACATGCGTCCGACTGGCCGACGCCGTCCTGTCGTCGAGCCGGTGCTCGGCCGACTGGTGCGCCCGGCACTATGGGCTCGACGCGGCGCGGGTACCGGTTCTGCATACCGGCGTTGACACGACCCACTTCCGGCCCGGCGGACGTAAGGCCGACCGGCCGACCGTGATCTTCGTCGGCAAGATTGCCGCAACGAAGGGGATCAATGTACTCGTTGATGCGGCTCTTCAAGCGGCCCACGATGTACCAGGACTGAGGCTCGAACTCATTGGTCGCGGGGAACCAACGTTTCTGGCCGGGCTCAAGGCCCGTGTCGCCGACGCCGGGTGCCCAGATCTCCTGGATGTCATCGGCTTCGCGGGGAAAGACGATCTTCCGGCCCGGCTGGCGCGGGCCCATGTATTCGCCGCCCCGTCCCTCTATGAAGGCGGGCCGGGTTTCGTTTACCTGGAAGCGATGGCTTGCGGGCTGCCGGCGATCGCCTGTTCCGGGTCCGGAGCGTCAGAAGTGATCCGGGACGGAGAAACTGGATTGCTCGTGGCGCCTGGCGATGTCGACACCTTGGCCGCAACCCTTCGCCAGCTACTAATTGACACCGGACGGCGTGAAGCGATCGGCCGGGCGGCCCGTCAATACGTCGAGGCCGAGGCAGACTCGCGGATATGCATTCGCCGCTTCGAAGCCTTTTATGCCGACGTGGCCGGGAGACGAGCATGAGGGCCGTCGTCACCGGAATGATCGGTTCGTACCCGGTGGGCGGCGTCGCCTGGGACTACGGGCAATACGCGCTGGGCCTGGAACGGCTCGGATTCGAGGTGTACTACCTGGAGGACACGGGCTGGCAGACCTACGACCCAATCGCGGGTTGCTATGGAGACGACTGCAGGTACGCCGTTCATTCCTTGGAGAACGCGCTTACCAATCTATCGCCAACACTTGGCCGGCGATGGCACTTCCGCAACCTGGATGGGCGGACGTTTGGAATGCCGGCTGCGGCAGTGGCTGACATTGTCGCGGGGGCCGATCTGTTCCTGAACGTCTCCGGCGGGACGCTGCTGCGCGACGAGTACATGTCCTGCCGGCGGAAAGTGCTGATCGACACCGACCCCGGCTGGAACCACTTTCGGAATTTTCCGCGTTGGGACAACCCTCCGGATGAGGCATCGCGCAAATTCACACGGCAGGGCCACGGCTATCGCGCTCACGAGTTTTTCTTTACCTACGCGGAACGACTCGGTCGACCCGATTGCCTGCTGCCTTCGCTCGGCCTGCCCTGGCAATCGACCCGGCCGCCCGTCGTCATCGACTGCTGGCGACCCGAGCCGCCGGGCGACTCGTGGACCACGGTGATGACGTGGAAAAACTTCGCTGAAACAATCGCGCACGAAGGAGTCGTCTACGGAACCAAGGAGATGGAGTTTGATAAGATCGAGGAACTCCCCCGCTTGTCGCCGGCACGGTTCGAGGTCGCTTGTGGCGGTGATCCGCCGCGCGACCGCTGGCGATCGGTGGGTTGGTCGGTCGTGGTCAGCCAGGCAGTCTCTGTCACGCCCGAAATGTATCGCTCGTACATCCAGCGGTCGCGAGGCGAACTCAGCGTGGCGAAGAACGTATACGTGGCCACCGGGTCCGGCTGGTTCAGTTGCCGGACCGCCTGCTACCTGGCGGCCGGCCGGCCCGCGGTTGTTCAGGACACGGGATTCTCGCGGGTAATCCCAACGGGTCGGGGGCTATTCGCCTTTACAGATGCGGCGGAAGCGCTCTCGGGAATTGATGCGATCGAGTCCGATTACGAAGCGCACCAGGCTGCGGCTCGCGAGCTTGCTCAATCACACTTTGATTCGAATCGGGTGCTCGGCGACCTACTGTCTCGGATTGGGCTGGAGTGACAATATGGACGTGGCCGACATCACCGGCGCCTGGGACTATGCGACCCTGCCATTCAATATCCGACTTGGAACCGGATGCTGGCTGGAGCGCAAGGCCAGCTTTCAACGGTTTCGCAGCACTCGCGATCCGGGCCTAATCCTCGGCAATCGGGTGACCGCGTACACGTGGACCGAATTCAATGTCGAGCCGACTGGATACCTGGAGGTGGGTGACGACACGACTCTCGTCGGCGCCGTATTCATGTGCGCCGAACAGATCGTCATCGGGCGCGGAGTCGTCGTCTCGTACAACGTGACCATCGCCGACAGCGACTTTCACCCGCGTGATCCAGAGATGAGGAAGCGGGACGCCATCGCTCATGCCCCATTCGGGGACCGATCGTCGCGGCCGCCGGTCGTTGCCCGGCCGGTGGTCATTGACGACGGGGCGTTGATCGGTATCGGGGCGATCGTACTGAAGGGGGTCCGAATCGGAATCGGCGCCCGCGTTTTGGCAGGCGCGGTGGTCACGACCGACGTGCCGGCGGGAGCCACGGTTGCGGGCAACCCGGCGCGGGTGATCTGACCATGTCGCGAGCCCTCGAGCACGATTGGTTTCCTCGGCCGTTGCCCGCGAACGTGGTCATCGGCGAACGGAGTTGGATTTACAGTTCGTTCGCGTTCGCGCACTGCCGGAGCCGGCGCGCCGTCGCCGTCCGAATTGGGAACGATTCCGGCATCTATCACGGTTCGTTCTTTGACCTCGGACCGCTGGGCGAGGTGGCCATTGGCAACTTCTGCACCCTGGTGGGTGCTGTGTTCGCCTGCAACAGCCGGATCACGATTGGCGACTACGTGTTCATTGCCCACGAGGTGACGTTCGCCGACTCGTTCGCCGCCGTGCCGGGTATCGGACCGAATGATGGCGCAGACGGGGAGACCACTATCGTGCTCGGCGAGAATTGCTGGATCGGAGCACGGGCCGTGCTGCTGGCCGGGGCGAAGATCGGCGACGGGGCTATCGTCGGGGCTGGCACAGTCGTGGATTTCGAAGTTCCGCCATATGCCGTCGTCGCGGGAAACCCGGCCCGCATTGTCGGGAGTTGCGCCCCGTGATCACCATGACTCCGGTCACAGCAACCGTCCTGTCCGGATTCGACGACCCGGTGGCATCGAGCGCCGTCTGGGAACGGGTCGCGACCGCTAGCCCATCGAGTACGGTTTTCCAGACGTGGCACTGGCAGCGCGCTTGGTGGGACACCTTCGGCCGCGGTAAATTACTGCTGATCCAGGCAGCCCGGGCGGATCGGCCGGTCGCCCTCGCCCCACTGTTCGCCGACGGCGGAATGGTCTTCTTCGTCGGCTCCGGCGGGTCAGATTATCTCGACTTCGTCGGCGACACGTCGGACGCAGACATGCTCGATGCCATTCTTGAAACCGCACGGGCCCACACACTAAACTTCGTCGGCTTTCGGTTCTACTTGGTTCCCGACGAGTCACCGACTGGCGAACGCCTAAAAGCGGCCGCCCGACGACTCGGACTCGCTTGTTACGACGAAGGCGATCTTCCGGCCCCAACGCTTCAACTGCACGACCCGCCCGCGGCCGGCCAGGCGGCGGCCGACAAGGCAAGCCTCGTTCGCCACGAGCGGTACTTTCGTCGCGACGGAGCACTCGCGGCCATTCGCCTGACTGACGGCCGCGAGATACTTCCGCACCTGGAGGAGTTTTTCGATCAGCACGTGGCTCGCTGGGTGAACACACCGTATCCGAGCCTCTTTTGCGATCCGACGCAGCGAGCGTTCTACCGCCGGCTGTGCGAGGTCGCTGATCGGACCGGCTGGCTTCGATTCACGCGAATCGACTGGGCGGGACGGCCAATTGCATTCCACTTCGGGTCCTGCTTCGCCGGCCGCTACCTGTGGTACAAGCCCAGTTTCGCGGTCGACCTGGCCCGACGCTCACCGGGCGAGTTACTTCTCCGTCAGCTCTTGCTGGCGGCGATCGCCGAGGGCGTAGACGAATTCGACTTCGGCATCGGCGACGAGGCGTTCAAGCACCGGTTCGCCAATCGCGTGCGGCGCGTGCGAACCTGGGGCCTCTATCCCGTCGGGGAGAACGGCCCATGACGCGCGTACTGGTGCTCGCCCCCCATCCGGATGACGAGGCGATCGGATGCGGGGGCACCCTGCGCAAGCACTCGGCGCATGGTGATGAGGTACGTGTGGTGTTCCTGACATCCGGCGAAGGCGGCGGCCATGGGCGGCCTCCGGCGGAGACTGCTTCCTTGCGTGAGGCAGAAGCGGCTGCAGCGGCCGAAATCCTGGGACTCGGCGGCATCGAATTCTGGCGCGAGCGGGACGGCGCCATCCGGCCGACGCCGGAACTCGTCTGCCGACTTGCAGCAACACTCGATGCATTCCGCCCTGACATCTTGTATCTGCCCCACGACCGCGAGTCTCACGCCGATCACCGAGCATCCACGGATCTCGTGCGCGCGTCACTTGTCGGTCGGGCCGACCGGCCGGACGTGTTGATGTTCGAAGTCTGGACACCTCTCGAGTTGTTCGACCACGTAGAGGACATCACTGCCGAGATCGCAATCAAGGCAGCCGCGATACGGGCACATGCTAGCCAGTGTGCCGTCATGGCGTTCGACGATGCGGCGATCGGTCTTAGCCGCTACCGGGGTGAGATGCACTCGTGGCCCGATGGCGAATACGCGGAAGTGTTTCGGAGGCTGCGATGATCCTCTATCACATGTTCGCCAATCGCTCGAACGTCGGCGACTGGCTATCCGCTCGCGGCATCCAGGCGCTTCTCAACGTTCCGGTCACCGAGCTGCTGTGCGACGACCCGTTCGTGCCAGACACACTTGCTCGCATAGCCAATACCGGGCCGGACGATTTCATCATCATCGGCGGCGGTGGGTTGTTCATGGACTACTTCGAACCGTTCTGGCGGGGGTTCGACGCCATTTCACGGCGCGCCCGCTTCGCTCTCTGGGGAGTGGGCTGCTGCCACATGAAGCGGGCCGATTCACGACTGTCGGCCAACTTGATCGGGCCAATTGCCGCGCGCGCTGTCGTCTGCGCTGTCCGCGACGAACTGACACGAGACTTCCTGGCGGGCTTCACCGCGGCCGATGTGGTCCCATGCCCCACGATCACGACGGTTAAGCCCCCTCCCGGCGGGTACGGTCTGCTTCACGTCGACGCCTATGACAACGTCGGCGACGAAGTGTACGAGTTGATGAATCAGATGGGAGCGGCGTTTGCCACCCGCACCGGGCGGCCATTCGCGGCAATCAACAACCTGATCCCTGCCGGAGATATTCGAGCTTTGGAAGCCACGTTGAATCTGTACGCCAGCGCCGACGTCATCTTGACCGGCCGGCTGCACGGTTGCATCCTGGGCGTTGGCCTGGGCCGCAAGGTGCTTGCCGTATCTGGCGACTACAAGGTCGAAGCGTTCATGCGGACATCTGGACTCGGCAACTACGTGCTCGGGCTTGACCAGATAGATCAATTAGAACGGCGACTCGAACATCTGCCGGAGCAATTGGCATCCCCGACGTTTCTGACAGCAGCGAATGCCGCCAATCAATCAGTTGCGAACCAGATCCGCCAGTGCCTTCCTGGTCCAATGCTCAGCCAACGTGCGTGAAAGCCTGAGCGGCTGCCGGTGCAGTCGCCGACGTTCCTACCGCCTTGTCCCTGTTGATGAAGCGAACGGCAGGATTGACGCTTGTCAAACGTGCGGCCCTCAATTGTTGAGGCAAAGCGAAGCGGGGTCGGCTGGCCGACGCGTTGGGACGGTCCGACCGATTCTTCCCCGAGGGGTTGCGTTTCCGATCTTCGCAGGAACAGACCGGCTGTTAGAGCCTGTCTGCAAAGTTCTTTACGGGCAGAGTCGGCGGAGCATGCGGTGGGTGAGTGCGGCGTAGATCATTGCTTCGCTCATCTCGATGCCGGCCTCGTAGTCTTTGACTAGGCGCCGATATTTCGTCAGCCACCCGAAGGTACGCTCGACCACCCGGCATTTGGCGAGCGGCACAAACCCAATCGCGTCCTTGGGCCGCAACACGGTCTGGACCTGCCAGCCACAGACGCGCTTCACCCACTCGATCAGTTGGCCCGCGTAGCCGCCGTCGGCGAAGATGACACGCAACCTTGCCCACCAACCACGCGCGTCCCGTAACACTCTCTTGGCCCCGTCCCGGTCCTGGACGTCGGCGGTCGTTACGACCAAGGCCAAGAGCAGTCCCGTCAGATCAACCAGCACATGCCGCTTCCGGCCGAAGATTTTTTTCCGGCGTCGTATCCTCGTGGTCCGGCGTGGTCCGCGGCCTTGACGGTTTGACTATCCAGCGCCGCTGCACTCGGTTCCGTGAGCTTGCCCGCAACCTCCAACCGGACATCATCGCGGATCCGCGCGTGCATGGCCTCCCATACGCCCGCCTGTGTCCACCGGCGAACCTGGGAGTACACCGTTTTCCACTTGGACAAATCATGCGGCAACATCCGCCACGAGCACCCGGCGCGGAGCAAATAGAAATAAGCATCCAAGATGTCCCGCGTCGAGACTTCGCGCGGCCGACAGTCTGTGCTCTCGGCCGGCAGATACGGTTCCAGACGCTCCCACTGGGCGTCACGCTCCCATTGGGCGTCGGTCAAATCCGTCGGGTACGCTTGGCGGGTTTTCATGCCACGCCGTCTACCTATCCCCCGCCACTTCCGCTACCCCAGCTTTGCAGACAGGCTCTTAATGAGGCTAATGGCCGGATTGACGCCGGACGAGCGCGCCGCCCTGACCCGAATGTTGGTGGGGAGCGAATGGGAATGACAGCTCTGTTAACGCCAATCAAGGCTCGATCAGCGTTCCTTTTATAACAAATGCCTGTTCAACCTTGACACCATTGACAAGGTGCTGCAACACCCTGATGACGCAGGGGCTAAAGATCGCGAGTGGGGATCGGCTCGGGAAGACCATCTTTTCTGCCAAGAGCCAAACTGACGGCGACTTCATACGCGAACTGTTCGACTTGCACTACTTAAAGCTGAAGGGCCACTTCGCCCAGGTCATCGTGTTCAGGACCGACTACGCGCAAAGCGATTCCATCGCCATAGTACCATCCGTTAACTCGGACACATCATACTGTCCAGTTCGCCGGATTTTCCAAGAACTCCGCTCCTGCTCAAGTTTCGGATCGTCCAGGTCCGATGGAACAGATGACAACTACCCATTTTTCCGGGGCGACGCCGTCTACCGAGGGAGTGATGGTCAAGAAGATTGGCTGGCTCCTAGCTCTGGCTCTTTCACCGATCGCGGTTAGCGCTCAGGACTCGGTTTCGGCGGGTTGGGCTGAGTTCGATCATCTCACTTGGCGGCTCCGCGGACACGACCTGCCGCCGCTGGTTACGACCAGCCCGCCCGGGACACCGATTGGCCAGTCTGGAGTGCTCGGAACTCCAGGTGCCTCGGTCCTATTCGGAGGGAACGATCCGAATGACGATTGGCGGCACGGCATCCAGATTCGCGCCGGTTTCTGGCTGGACGAGTGCCGGACCGGTGGTTTGGAAGCGTCGGCATTCTCCCTCTCCGGAGTGGATAGCGGCGCAATCTTCTCGTCAAGCGGGACGCCGATACTGTCCAGACCGTTCATCAACGCGTTGACCGGCCGGCCGGCCGCCGAGCGGGTCGCCTTTCCGGGCGACCTGGCGGGACGCGTGTCACCCCACGCCGATGCCGACCAGCTTTGTGGAGCTGGACTGCACATCCGCAAGATCGCTTGCGAGGATTGCGACAGTCGGCTCGACGTGCTCTTCGGGTATCGGTACCTGCGCTACGGCGACAGTGTGACGGTCACCGAAAACCTGGTTGTCGACCCGGCAAACGCGGCCGGACTGCCCGGTGGGACCACGTTTCGCTTGGCCGACCGCTTCGCCGCGTGGAATGAATTCCACGGAGCGGATGTCGGTCTGTCCGGACAGATGAGTTGGGGCTCGCTGGTCCTTTCGGCCTACGGCAGCATTGCTCTGGGAGAGACGTCCCGGGTGGGCGATGTCGCCGGTTCCACGGCGACAGCCGTTCCCGGATTCGCGGCGACGACGGCCGCCGGGGGGTTATTGGCCTTACCGTCCAACATTGGTACCCGGCGAGACACGACCTTTTCGATCGTGCCCGAAGTCGGAATCCAAGTTCGGTTTGAGGTGTGCCCGCGTGTGAACATTGGGGTTGGATGTTCGGCTCTGTATTGGTCAGATGTCGCCCGGGCCGGCGACTTGATTGATCCTGTCGTGAACCCCGCGCGGTTACCTGGCGCGCCGGGGCCCGTCGGCCCGGTACGACCAATCCCGCTCGCGCCTGGATCCGGCCTCTGGGTCTATGGGTTCGACGTGGGTCTGTCGATCGGATTCTAACTCCGGACTACGCGCTCCGGCCGATGTCTAACCATTGGTGGGCGGCAACACCTCCACCCCCCCCTTTTCAACTGCTGCCGTGCATCGCATTGCATTCCATCGGCCACATCCGGTAGCCGGATGACCCGTCGTTATAACCTGCACATTCGGCCCCTCGCGATATCGGCATCGGATTCGAGACTGCGACGGGTCGCACAACCGAAATCCCTCGACGGACAGGTCACAGCAGAGTTGCCGCCCCTGATTTTTGTTCGCTTTTGAATTGACGTGGTGTCTGGGGACGGGCTACAACGGACTGAGCAATTCGCCGTTCGCAACTGCAAGGAATTAGCAACCTTAGCTCTCCGAAACGTAGCGCGTTCGCGGTGCGCCTCGGGTAGGTTTTGTTTGAGGACCCCCCTCGGGAATTGGCCCACAAGCCTTTCACGGCACGGACAGCCGCGCGGTTGAGTGGTGGCGCCGGCGCCCGCGAGCTGCGTTGTCTGTCGAGAATGGCCGGGGAGCTTTTGCGATGTCTGTCCGTTCCGGGTCGTGGCTGCGTGGCGTGATGGGCCGCTGTTTTGGTAACGGCCCTGGCTCGATCCACACAACGGTGCGCGAGTCTGGTGGGCGCGCGCGCCGCGGAATGCGACTTCGACTCGACCCTCTCGAGCCCCGAGTGACCCCCGTCGCGACGTCATTCGCGTCCGGCTCCTATTTGATCGACATGGGGCAGGCCACCCAGACAGTCGGCAACGGCCTGAAGCCCTACGGCCTCGTCTACGATCTCGTCACCAACTTCAAGGTGCCGGTGAACTGGGCCATTAATCCCGCCAAGACCACATTTCGCCTTGATGCGGGCGAGCCCATTCCGGTCGATTTCACCGCCACCGTCACAACAGGGACGAAAAGCTACAGCGGCGGCTCGTTCATCATCGACACGGCCTTTCTCACGCCGGCGGTGATCGCCGACATCAACACCTGGAAAGCCCAGGGCGTGGTCGTCGATACGCTGGCAGCTCCACTGACGACAGATATCTACGGCACGGTTACCAGCTTCCCGCGCGCCGTGCTCGATAGCGCGAACGGGAGCATCGCGGTTCCGTACTACACCAATGCCGGGGTCCCGGCCTCGTCTTACCGGCTCGGGAATCCGACCAATCTGAATCATTGCGACGACGTCTACATTCTCACCCACGCCGACGTGACAAGCTGGCCGGCGGTGTGGAAGCAAAACCTATTCGACTTCGTCTCCGCCAGCGGCGGTCTTTGGGCCGGTTGCCACTCCGTCAGCGAGCTGGAAGACGCGCTTCTCGCCGGCGGCATGCAGATGGACTTCCTGACCAATAGCGGCTTGGTCCCCTTTGGCAGCCATAGTAGCGGGACCCCGCCCTACAGCTACAATCCAGCCGCCGCCAACGACCCGATCATGCAAATCATGAATCGGCTCGACGCGGCCACGCAGAATGGCTCGGAACAGATTTACGTGCCCACCTCGACCGATTGGCGGAGTACGACGACCGTTGCCGTCTTCGACCCGGACCACCCCAACAATCCGGCGGGCGGAACCGCTCCCTTCAACGATGCCAGCGTCATCGCTTACGGCAATGCCTACGGTGATCCGACAAAGGGACTGGTGATGTACGAAGGGGGGCACTCGCTGGCGGGCAACGGACCGGCGAACATCGCGGCTCAGCGCGCCTTCTTCAACTTCTTGCTCACCGAAGGCATCAACAAGGCTCCGCAGCCGGCCGTCAACTTCCCGACAATTGTGGCAGGACAGTCTGCGACTATCACGGCCACCATTTCGGGAGGCTCGGGTTCGTACAGCTATCAATGGGTCAGCTCCAATGGTGCCGTCTTCTCGAAGCCGTCCGGCACCTGGAACGTGGGCGACCCTCCCATCACGACGAAGTATTTGTTGAACGGACCGAAGGATACTGTCCGGCTGCTGGTCACCGACACGTGCGGCCGACAGGGCATCTACTCCAACACGGTGGTGGACGCGCCGCCGACCATTGACCTCGACGCCAACAACAGCAGCGGCGCGACCGGCGCCGACTACA
>DATANR010000142.1:0-4911 GCA_036266155.1 Gemmataceae bacterium
TCCATGGAGCGGCATCTCGGGTTTCCCTTCAGCAAGGTCCGGGATACGCTCCAGTTGTTTGCGCGACCATTAACGACCACTTAACCCGACGAAAAGCGCCAACACTGGGCGAATCGACCTGTCGGCAACACGGCTGCACCCTTTTGTAACAATTCGCTTCAACCCATATTGACACCCTCCTACACGCTGTAGTAATATCCTCCGACACACTGTAGGAGGCACGGCGTGGCCACTCAGCCGCCGATTAGCGAGACGGAGCAGGCGGTCCTCAAGGTCCTTTGGGACATGGATCGCGGCACCGTTCGTGAAGTGCTCGATGCCCTGATCGATCAGGGCCATTCGTGGGCGTACACCACCGTTCAGACGCTGCTCACCCGGCTCATGGCCAAGGGGTATGTTGCAGCTGACCGGAGCGGGCCGGCCCATGTGTATCGGGCGGCCGTGTCGCGCGGCGAGTTGCTGCAACAACGGCTCAGCGATCTGGCGGACACGTTCTGCGAGGGGACGACCTCGCCGTTGATGCTCGCCCTGGTTGAAGGCAGCGCACTGACGCCGCAAGAGATCGCCCAGTTTCGTGACCTGCTCGACAAGCTCGAAGCTGAATCATCGCGTGGCCGGAAGAAGGGGGGCAAGCCGTGATCGACTGGCTGTTCACCAACGCACTGATTGCTCTCGCATTGGCCGCGATCGCCGGCACCTTGATCTGGACGTTCCGCCCGGCCCCGGCGGTGCGGCATGCGCTCTGGCTCGTGGTTGTGTTGAAGCTTGTGCTGCCCGCGGGACCGACTGTCTGGTTGCCGATCGACGTCGATCCACCCAAGGTTGAACAGGTGGTTGCGGAGCAAACGTTGACACCGGCGCCCGACGTGGTCGTTGAAGCCGAGGTGTTCACGATCGAGGTCACTCCGAAACCGGGGCAGACGATCGAGGAAGCGGCCGCGATCGCCGTGCGCGGACCGGAAAAGAATGAACCAGCAATCGAAGAATCGGCGGAGCCTGCGGTCGCTTCTCTCTCAGCGACCGCGCCGCCTGCAAAGCCATTCAACTATCGTCCGTGGTTGCTCGCGTTCTGGGTCGCCGGGGCTTTGTACTTCGGTGGTCGGCAGGTACGCGAGACATTCCGCTTTCACCGCTTCGCCCGCAATGCTCGATCGGCACCGGATAGCCTGGTCGCCGAAGTTGCGATCGTCGCCAATCGGCTCGGGGTGCGGATTCCTAACGTCCGCACGCTGGCGGGACTCACGTCGCCCGTGATGTGGTGCCTTGGTCGTCCGGTGCTGCTGTGGCCTGCCGGCCTGGAATGCCGGCTCAAGGGCGATGGTCGTCGGGCCGTGATTGCCCACGAGTTGGCTCACCTTCGTCGCCGCGATCACTGGGTTCGTCGGCTGGAAATGGTCGCCAGCGTGCTGCACTGGTGGAATCCGTTGTTCTGGATCGCCCGCCGCAAGATGCGGGCCGACGCGGAGCTGGCGTGCGATGCCTGGGCCACCGGGCAAGCCGATCGCCGAGCTTATGCCGAAGCCCTGTTGGAAGTCTGTTCGTTTAACCCACGTCGCCGTCCCGCGCCGGCAGTCGGCGTGTTCGGGGAAGGTCGGCGCGCCATGCACGAGAGGCTAACCATGATAATGCGAGACCGTGTACCGTGTCGCCTGGCCTTCGGGGCCAAGCTCGTCGTCGCCCTGATGGCCGTCGCCGCCATCCCGGCGTGGACGCTGGGGCAGAGCAAGCCGGAAGTCGTCTTTTCGGACGAAGTATATGTGGTCGAAGTTGCCGAGGAGAAGGGCGTACAAGACGTCCAGGTCAAAGAGATCGAGGCCCAGATCAAAGCGTTGATGCAGAAGCTCGAGGCGATGAAGGCCGGCAAGAAAGCCGAGGCCGAAAAGGCAGCCGCGGAAAAGGTGAGGGCGGCTCGGCTGCAGCTCGGCGACAAGACAAAGGAATTGGAGTTCAGGCTCAAGAGCGTCGACGGCAAAGACTTCTTCATTGAGAAAAGTGATGCCCCGCACGGCGTGAGAGTCATGGTTGCCGGACAAGATGGCGTCAAAGTTATCGGCCCGGACGGCAAGGAATTGAAGGACGTCAAGGTCATCATTACTCACCAAGGGGATCCGGCGGTTGCGCCTCCCGTACGCAAATCGGTGACGGTGACGGGCGCTGCACCGGCGACGGAGGCGAAACGCGTCGAGGTTCGCCTGGCCACGCCCGAGGGTGCCAACCCAGTCCCGGTGCCGACCACCAAACCGCTACCCGCGACGTGGGCGACGCCGGACCACGTTCGGTCGATTTACTCCGCCCATCAGGCCGGCAACACCATCACGCTCTCACGCGCGACGTACAAGCTGAACAAGGATCAAGCGGCCGCGTTGAGCACGCTGCTCGGTTCGATCAAGGCGACGGTGATGGAGACGAAGATCGATGGCGACAGCATCACGGTGACGACGACGCCGGAAGCCCAGTCGGCGATCGGCCAGATCGTGCATCTGGTGCAGGGACAGAGCGGCAATCTGCGTTTCGAGTGGAAGGTAGCTCCGTCGGGTCCTGGGCAGAGCTTCAACTTCACGCCGCTCGCGCCGCCGACGCCAGCGCCGTCCCTTCGTTTGGCAGTTCCTGCGACCCCGACGCCGCCGACAGCACCGGCAGCGCCGACGGCACCCGCTGCACCGCGGCCCCCGGCGCCAGCCAAGCCTGCCGCTGCCGTGCCGAGCAAGGTGACGGGCGAAGGTCAGGGGGACAAGATCAATCTCAACGTCCTCTTGGAAAAAGCCCTGAAGATGAAGGGCAAAGTCGACACGGACGGTGATCTCGATTTGGCGAAGCTGCAAGAGTTGCTGAAGACCCTGAAGCCGCTCGATCTGAAGATCGAAGTGGACGACAACAAGCCGAAGCCGAAGCCGTCGACGAACACGAAGCCGGCCGGCCCCGGCATGTAACGCAATGGGCGCAGCGAGGGGGGTGGGTCCGCGGTCTCGCTCCGGGTGGTCTCCGGCGGGATCCTCCGCCCCTCTCTCTTCGCCCGTCGCAATGCGCAGCTACGGAATGGGACTAATGAGACGGAGGGGACACATATGTGCCCTCCGTCTCATTAGTCCCATTCCGTAGCTGCGTTTTTTCAATTGCTTATAATGATGCCGCGAATCGCTGCGGACTCATTTCGTCGGGAGTGCGAATCCCGTGGCCAGCCGAATTCACTGTCCCGCGTGTGGGAAAGACTTCGCCTTTTCAATGGCCTTGCTCGGCAAGACCGTGAAGTGCGGGCAGTGCACGCATCCTTTCACGATCACTGAACCGCCTGAATCGAACGTTCCAGCCGAGCCGGTTGCCGTCGCCGCCGGGTCGAAGCCGCTCATGCCGCCGCCATTGCCAGTGCGTGGAACTTCGACGCAGTCCATCTGGGCCGAGGCCACCGACGCGCCCAGCGAACGTGACGACCGCCGGCGTCGACGTGTGCGGGATCACGTACGCCCGACGAGCGCGGGCGCCCTCGCCGGCCTCGTGGCCATATTCCTCTTTGGGTTTGTGTTGCTTGTGACAGGCCTCGTTTACTTGCTGTGGCCGAAGCCGGCCCAGCCGACGACGCCGGTCACTCAAGGCCCGTCGCCGGCCGTCCAGGCGCCCGTTGCGCAAGAGCCGCAAAAAAATCTCGCTGACATTTTGAACGACGCACCGAAGAACGGCGCGGCTCAGCCGGGTGGGGCTCGGCCCGGCGTGCCGCGCTTCGATCCCGCGGGCATTCCCGACCCTGGCGTACCGGTCATGCCAAACGTCGGGCCCCGCCGACCGCTCGTCGCGCCCGTCTTCCCGCAACTCGGCCCCGCGCCCGCGGCGGTTGAAGGCGGACCGAAATTCGCGCCGATCGTGGCTCGCCCGCTCAAGCCCGCTCGTCTCGCCGGCGATCAGAATGAGATCGCGTTGCCCGGTCCCGTCGAATCGGCCGTGGTTGCCGGCGGCGGCCGCTTGCTGTTGCTGCACGTTCCGCGGGTGAACAAAGTCGTCGTCTTCGACGTGTGCGAAGCGCGAATCGTCAAGGAGATCGACGCTCCAGCCAATGACACCATGCTCGCCGGCGGCATGAATCTGTTCGTCATCTATCAGCCGAAGAAAAACGTCATTGAGCGGTGGAGCTGCGATAAGCTCGAACGCGTGGAGGAGATCGCCTCGCCGTTCAAGGACCCAGTGAAAGCGCTCGCGATGGGCTCGGCTTCAAATGGCCCACTCGTCGCGGCCCTCATTGGGAGCCGGAAAACGGGCCACCGGGGCGCCACGCTTGCCTATTTCAATCCGTCGACGATGAAAGAGGTCGAGTACGTTTTCCGAGGAACCAAGAACCCGTTTGGCATCGGCACGAGCGAAACGGAGTCCGCGATTCGCGTCAACACCAATGGAACGGTCGTCACCGGTTGGAGCCCCAAGTTTCCAGCGGGCAGCGAGTGTCATGTCTTAACCGGCAACGAGAATCAAGCGTTCTGGGTCCAGGGCTCGCCGCCGAATGTCCTGCCAAGCCCGGATGGCCGTTATCTCGCCACACGCGGCCAAATCCTTGGGACCGATTTGAATGGACCGCCCGGCGTCTTCCGTCGCGATTTCTCGACGTTCATCGTTCCGGCGGTGCAAGGCAACTGGTACATCGTCGCGCAGGAGCAAGGCCCGCGCTTCGCGCCGGGCGCGGCGTCCGCGAGCCTGGGCATGTTCGCGGTCGGCAAGGACGATCCGACGAAGACATTTGAAATGATCGAGGACGTCGACCTGTCTCGAATCGATCAGGGACTGGATCAGTCCCTCTTCCTGATTCCCGACGCTCAGGTACTGATCACCATCGCAGCGCCGAAGCGAAACAAGTTGATCCTGCGACGCGTTGAACTGAAGTAGTAGGCGAGCGTCGAGGCGTAAGCCCGACGTGTCGGCCGCTCACCT
>DATANR010000143.1:0-11386 GCA_036266155.1 Gemmataceae bacterium
CGGTGATTTCATCGGTATAGGCCAGCAAAGCAAATATGATGATGTCCGAGTTTTGTGCACGAGCATCCGCCACCTGTTGGGCAAGATATATGTTACTGGTTTTCAGGGTGGGACTGCTAGGGTTACTCATATCCACGCCAAACCAGCCGATACTAAGGTAATCGAGGGTGCCGTATATCCCGTTGAGCTTAATGGAACTGAAATTGCTGTTGGGTGAGTTGTAGGTAGCGCCTTCCGGATGTAACTCATTAGTCAGCCAGGCGCCAATGGCACCGGTAAAGTTTGCTCTTTTTTTCATTGTAGTGTCCTTTAGGATTTTGTGGTTAATTGCGATTCGTGCTGATCGCTCCATGTACTCGCGTTTTTCTTAACATGAAAATCTCCCGAACCGAGTTTCAGCCGCAGAACGAGCCAGCGTTCTCAAAGATCCTAACGCTCCGCGTTCTGGCTTAAGTTCATCAGGTGTAGAGGAACGTGTGTAGTAGTCCCCTTATTCGCAGTCTTCATTTAGCGAATGCAGGAACGCTGCCAGCTTCGAAACGTCGTCAAGAGTCGGGTAAATCCGACCCAGTTGCCGATCTGCATTTCGCACGCTTCCCATCCTTGCGAACTTCGAGTACTGTATGTAGGAGCGGACGACACCAGCCAAGTTCGTCTGCCACAAGAACAGTGCGAAAAACAAGCTCGCCACTGTCCATCTGCGATTCCAGACGGGAGTCATTCTTGAAGGCCTTTTTATTGTCAAGGCGGGGAGGCTCTTGTAAGTCGGAGCACCGATAGCCTGCTTCTGTGACTGCCCACCCCTGAACATCAGGGAAGCGAACTGACTTTGCGGCCGTGGGGAACTTCGCTCTTCAGCTCAGCTCACCGTCAGAAAACCGCAATTCGTGGTGCCGTTCTACTCCACGGTAAAAGTAGTGTCCAGCAACCCAAGGTTTTTTCCAAACTTACGGCCATTGTGGTCCTCGCGGGAAGACCGCTTGCCGCTGGCGTTTTTCCGCTGGGGCGGCAGTGAAGTCCCTTACCCAGCCGAAGAAGCACTCTCTACCGGGCAAGGTACGAAGGCGTCTCCGCCACAAGCGGCAACTTCCCAAAATCCCGCAACCGCTAGCGCTGTTCGCTGCCGTGCTGAATCCGCTGGCGCACTATTCGGACCAGACTCGGCGATCCCTTCAACATGCTGGCCTAGTCATCTGCCCACAACACTCCGTCAAGTTCCTCTGCTGTAAGGCCTCGTCAGCTTGATTATCAAGTGCAATTCGCCGATGAATTGCGATTGTCATGTAAAATCCCCACCGTTTCGGCCTATTTTTCAGCTACAATTGAGAACTGTAATGTGCCCCGTTTATCCAGAGCAAATAGGCGCCGACGAAAATCGACCTCTTGGTAATATGCAAACCGAGCTGAGAAGTCGAGGACGTGCGCCCCATCGCCGAGCGAATTGCGGTCAATAAACACAAGAATCGGCACTTCGACGCGTGTAGTGGATAGGGCGGGAATACGCCAAACCGACGATGGGGTACTCCAATTGATTATTTGCTTGTTCGCAATTGTGAGCAGGTACGGCTGATAATCTGAAGACTTGTACCGAGCCGGATTGCTAGTAAACGTGATCCGACTCCAAGCGACGTCCCATTTATTCGTTTCGAACCACTTTGGGTCCAGCATCATATCGGTAGTCGTCGGATTGTCCCAAGTGATGCGCAAGACGACATCATCAGCGGAATGAAACACTCGCTGTTCGATTTCGACCGAAACGGAGAGTGTTGGTTCGACGCAGCCTGCGTCTTCCAAAGTAGGCGGAGTTGATCGCAGGTTCGGCCCAGTGATTGCACACACGAGTACAACGAGACCAGAACGCCATGTGAACATTTTCATTGGGCACCTCATTTACAATGTTCACTCAACCAACCTCGGATCATCAGTTACAAAGACGCAGGACACAAGTTCGAAGCTCGACCCGTAAGAGAGCTGCCGATCATATGTGTGGGTCAGTTACACCAAATGGAAACAACGCACTTTGGATCGAAACAGCCTTATTGCAAGACCGATACAATACCTGCCGCGGGGTTTGTCGTCCCGGCTTCAGTAGCAAGCGGCACGTTCTCACGTTTATCATCCCATGTCAGTTTGGGAAAGGTACCCGACGGAAGGTCAAGGATTGTGAACGTGTCGTTAACTGTGGCACCGACCTTTTTCGCTGTAATTGCTCGCCTTTTGCCGCCACCTGGTGCGTCTTCCAGCGAATCCGTGTATGTGATCTTGAATCCCGACTTGGCGACTGGAATATCGACAGTTTTTCCAGTAGGGCCATTATTCGCGCCGGTGCGCAAGTCTTTGAAGGCATATGCCTGCAAAATCTCGGTAGTGTCATGCGTAGTGATAAGCCCGGTCGGAATCGCATGCGTATCATACATCGTTCCCCCTCCTGCGGCCAAATTGGAAGATTCGGGGAGATAGCCCGACATCGCAGATTGTATCTTCCAAGGGTTTTTCTTAACGTTGAGCGCTTCCGCGATCACGATTTTGCCAAGGTCTTTGGAACGATTGGGCCCGCTGTCTGACTCAAATTGCATGATCGCTGTGAATCCGAAGTATCCGTCGAGAGTCATTTGTGGAGTTAATCGCACGTCATTCACTTCTTTATCTTTGGAACCAGCGACGCCGATAGGAATCGCCGCGACGCTGAACTTCTCCGATTCCTTGCCAATCCCGATTGGCGGGATTATCGATGACTTCATCGTCCAAACCTTGAGCGTTAATTTGTTCGCATTGCCCGGTTGAGTCTGGTACCCTTGTGCACGTCGAGGCGAGAGCCCGTAATTCAAGTTTCCATCTTCATCGCCAACGACGCGGAAGTTAAAGTTGCTAGCGGCACCCAATTCAAATGGCTTTATGATTCTACCATTAGACCACATTTCATGGTCGCCAGGTTGGAAGCTAACGAAGGCTAGACCGTTGTCAACTGAACCATTGACTTGCCCACCGCTGACTCCAACTTGAAGCTCTTTTCCTTGAAGCGCCGCGACGCCGCCGACTCCGGAGCCGTCCGCCATTGAAAGGTGAAGTGTAACCGCGGTTGGACTGCCGGGCGCAATTCGGTCCGCTGTCATTGCGTCCGGGGTGTCACCTTTCCGGATGTGGTTGTCATAGTTACCCTGCCCAGCCCTGCCGTCCGTTCCAAAGCTGACTTTGAGGCTCGTCAACGCGACTTCATCGACCTTCACGTCGCCCATCCACAACTGGAGTTGGATGTCGCCGCCTGCAGCGCTCGCTGCCGTGGGGACGATGGTATCCGTATATCCAAAGGCGCCGGAATGCATTCCTGAAGGGAATGACCGAATCGTCGCACCGTCTGCAAATGTCGCTCGGCCACCTGTGAGTACGACGTAAACCGTTGCTGGACTGGGCTCGCCCTTGTAGACGACTTCAAATGGTGCTCCCTCGGTGTCCGCCAGGAGAACATCATCAACCGGGTTTTTTGTTTCGTTGATCGCCAGCCAGCCTCCGCTCGCACCAGAGGCAAATACCGTCCAAGTAAATTTGCGCTCGTCGGTAGCGCCGCCGCCGGTAACGTTTTCCGTCACTGGATAGGTTCCGGCGCAGGGAATGTCAGGTAACCCCGGCGCGCCGGCATACCCCGGATATCCTTCCACTTCACCCGCTGAGGTTACCGTGACGCCCGGCGGCAACCCGGTGACGCTGTAGGTAAGTGTGTTGCCGATCTTGTCGGTCGCCGTCACATCAATCGGCTCGACGTTCCCGGCCCAGCTAAAGTGATCGTCTAGCCAAGGAATGCGGTTCACGTCGAGCACATTCCAAGGCACGACCATGCAGTCGGAGTCGCCATCCGCAGTTGCCGTTGAAATAGTCACGGAAAACTGTGCATCTTCTCCATTCGCGTCGCTATAAAAGGGCCGGCCTGTGATGTGTCCCGTGCTGGTGTTGATGGTCAGTCCGGCTGGCAGACCCCCTGCTGACCAAGTGACTGCTTCCGTCGCGTTCGGCGTCTCGAAACTCCAATCGCCGGACTCGCCCTCTTCGGATTGGTAAAGTGGGGAGGTTTCGATGTGCGCATCATTCACTTCGCCAACAGTCAAATTTACCGTCGACGTGCTCGTATGCCCCATGCCGTCCGACAGCTGATATGTAAAGCTATCCGTACCATGCCATTCGGCATTGGGCGTATATTTGATGATGTCATCGGAAGAGTCGAGCCAGGTGCCGTTGTTGTCAACGACGGCTGTGCCATGACCGGGGGTCGCGGCCATTGTCAGGGCCGGCGTCGAGTAAGTGGCCCATGCGTCGTTCGCGCGTACGTCGATCATTGCGGGCGTGTCCTCGGTGCCGGCGACTGTGTCGTCGAGCGAGACGACCATGCCGCCAGTGACGACAGTCGCGACGCCGGAGTCATATAGCACGCCGCCGACGCCGGTGTTGCCTTGATCGTCAGCTGCAACCGAAATGCTTGCAGCGCCATGATATCCGGTTTCCGGCGTGTATGTCAGGCTGGACAGGGCGTTGCCAATATTTGTTAGCGTGCCCGCGAACGTCATCGAAGCATCGGCGGCGCCGTCGCCATCGGTGAAGGTGAGGCCGGTCGTGCTGGCGAGCGTCAGAGAGCCAGTGTCGGTTTCGACCGTGATCGACAGATTGTTCGTGCCGGCGTCGGCGTCGGTGATTGTAATGCCCGTCAACGTAAGGGCCGTGTTGGTCCCGGTCCATTGCGTGTCCGGCATCGTCACGTGCGGCATCAAGTTGGCGGCGCTCGAGGAACTATTGCGCGGCGTCGGCGCTCCACTGGTGAAATCCCATTGATTGTCGTCGGTGTCGTAGTTGCCGTTGCCGAGACGCAGCGTGGCGTCGGCGGGATCGCCCGCCGGGGCGGCGCCGCTGCCTTCGAACCAGTCGGCAGTCCCGTAGCCGGCGAGGTCAATGATGTTAGTCGCGATCGGCACGGCGCCGAAGAGGGAGAAGGTACCATCAACGAGCGCGATCTTGCCACCGGTGTACGCGAGGTCAACCGAAGCGCTTAGATCGACTGTCGGCAAGGCGTCGCCGGTTGAGCCGCTCGCGCCGCCGATCAGATAGTAGTGGCCTGGACCGATCGAACCGGAAAGCGTCAAAACCGTCCAACTGCTGGAGGCGGTCGCGGCATATTGCACACTCTTGCCAGCCAGGCTGATCGTGGAACCGGTCGGGTTGAAAAGCTCGATGAAGTCGCGGTTATAGGCGGCGTCGGTCGCGCCGCCGGCACCGTAGACCTGGCTGATGACGAGGTTGCCTGTCGTTCCACCGCCGCCCAATCCGCCCGGCCCGCCGCCGAGACCGCCCGGCCCGCCTGGGTCGACGATGACGCCGTTGGCAATGCCGTCCGCGTCGCCGCGGCCGCCGTCTTTCAAATAGAGAGTTACTTGGTCGCCGTGAATCAGTGCGCCCGTCTGACCGTCGAAATCAAAACGGCTGAGCAAGCCGGTGGTCGGGTCTTGCTTGAAATACGCGCGCGGTGAACTCTGGCTCGGTAAAGTCAGATCAACGATCGCGAGCCCACCCGTCGGCACACCTGTTACGTTGAACGCGAACATGCCGCGCGGCATAAACGGCCGGATCGCGACGACCCCCGGCTCGGGCAGGACGTCCAATTCCGTAAGCCCGAATTCGTGCGCGTCGAGTTGCACGTTGCCTTCACCCAAGACCGGTTGCAACGTCGCGGTCGTTGGCTGCGTGCGATCCTCCAGACTCTCAACCAGCAAACGGACCGAGCGGTGGCGTCGGCGAAGCAATGGGCGAGGGCGTATCATGTGGGCATCCTGAGGTTTGAGGGAAAACCGATCAAGATTCTTGTGAACTGCGATGTTGAATTGGAACAATCTTTGTCATCAATTGCAAGGGGTAGCTTCGGGTAAATTGAGCAGATTAAGGGTAGCTTGGGGTAAATTCGAGTAGATTCAGAAAACAGGACTTCTTTGCTGACGTTAGTTTTAGTTAGGCAAGGCTCTGATCTTAAGGCCGGATCGCCGGCACAAATCGAGAGACGGCTCGGCAGGGAGGAGAAGTTCCTCTCCGGCGACCACACGCTCGCCACTCCAAAGGGCGGCAAAGGCGTCCAGCAAATCGTCGTTGTCGTACTGGCCCCGTGGCAAGCTCAACTGAGCGGCCGCGTAGCCAGTTGAGTAAAGCACTTTGACCAAAGCCTCTCGCTCGGCCTTGCCGGCTTTTCTCGCCGATCTCGCGTCGGTTGCAAGGAACCACCTGCAGGCAGCTTGCCCAGCGCATCGATCTCTCGGGTTCTCCTGGGCGCGCATACGGTCCTGGCAGACCCACGGGCCTGTCGGACCGGCCGCTCTCACTCGCTCGTCCCGGCTGCGTTCCCCCTGTGACCCAGCGCTTCTGTTATCTGTTACCCTTGCGCCGATGCGGCGGCTGCCGCAGGAGCGTCGCTCGCGGCCTTCTCGACAATGTCCAGCCCCAACTGGCGTGCCTTCCGCCGCAACGCCTTGATCTGCTTTTCCTTCATCCGGTCCTCGTACTCCTCCTGGCTCTGGCGCACGTACGTCAGGCCGTGCTTCAACGCCAGGTAGACGATCCGCGCCAGCTTATGCGCCGTCGCGGTCACGGCCGCCTGCGCCCCCAGCCGCCCCTTCATCCGCCGCAGGAACCCGCCCAGAGCCCCCCGACTGTGGTGCAGGCTCTGCGCCGCCATCCGCAACGCCTGCGCCACGCGGTTCACGCCCCGGCGCGTCCGGCTGGACTTGACCCGGCCGCCGGTCTTCTGCCAGTTGGGGCACAGCCCGAGCCAACTGCAGAACTTCTGCACCGTCGCGAACCGCGACACCCCCGGGCCGATTTCGCTGATCACGGTCAACGCCGTCAGCTCACTGATCCCCTCGACCTCCGTCAGGTCCAGACCGACCACGTAGTACAGCGCCGCCCGCACGTCGAAGCCGGGCGAGCTGGCGCGCCGTTTCGGGCGTGCCTTGGGCGGCAACGGCGGCAGGGCCCGGTCGCACTTCATCCGCCCCAACTGCAGGGCAATCTGCCCGTCCACCTTCGCGACCTGCCCCAGCGTAAACTGCCAAGCCTCGTAGGCCAGCTTCAGCTCGATTAGGTGCTCCTCCTGGTACGACCCGGTCAGGGCCTGAGCGTCCTCCGCCTCGCTGGCCTTGCCTTGCTTGTCGCGGTACTTGGCCAACTTCTCCGGCGTCCGGGTGCCACGCAGGATCGCCCGCAGGATGGCTCGCCCGGTAACGCCGGTAATGTCGCTGAGGACTTCCGTCAGCTTCAGGTTCATCTGCTCCAGGGCCTTCTGCATGAGTTGCACGTGCCGGCTGGCCGAGTGGACTAAGTCGGCGCTGCCGCAGGTAGGCACGCAACTGGCAGGTCTTCTCATCGGGTCGGAACGGCGCGGCCAGCAGGCCGACGGAGTGCAGCCGGTCGATCCACTGGCAGTCCCGGCGGTCGGTCTTGGGACGCCCCCGCAACTGGTGGCTGTAGCTGGGATCGACCAGGATGACCTCGAACCCCTCGGCGGCGAGCAGTTCGAAAAGCGGGACCCAGTAGATGCCGGTCGATTCCAGGGCGATCGAGTTGACCTGATGCGCGCGCAGGAAGGCGGCGATGGCCTGCAGGCCGGCCGTATGAGCCGGGAACTCCCGGATCAGGCAGGAGGCGGCGTCGGTGGTGAAGCCGACGCAGACCCAGTGGGAGCGCGAGCCGATGTCGATGCCGGCCGCGTGCGGGTGTTGCACGGGCAGAGCTTCGACTCGGCCGGCCTCCTCCTGACGGCGGGCTTCGCTCTGGGCCTTGGCCCGAGCCTTGCGGCGGCGATAGGCCTGGCGCTGGGCTCGAGCCGGGGTTTGCTGGCCGCTACGAGAGGCGGAAGCGGCCGGTGGGTCTCGGGTCGTCGGTGTGGTCATGTGCGGACTCCGCGATGGGGGAGACGGGACTGGCGGGCGAGCGCCGAGGCCGTGTGCGGGGGAGTCGGCAGGAGAAGGTCACGGTTGCAAACGGGAACCACGCGCTCGCGGGACGAAGTCACCGAGAGGGGGTCACCAGTGATGGGGCCGAAAGCGCTCCCCGGCTCAGAGTCACCTACGGGGAAGACTCGAATGAGTCTGTGCCACCATTGAAGCACCGAGCCCAGACGCACACCGCCCGCACTCAAGGTAGCTCAACCCCGGTTCCTTGGCGATGGCGTTCTCGCGCAGCGAGAATAAGAGGGTCACCTCGACCGATGCGTCGTACGGCAAGGAAGCAGGCTTATCTACTCTTGGGGCCGGGTCGCCGGGGCAGACGGCGGAATGCATTGCTACCATCTATCTTACTTTTTTGTCCAAATCATTATCGCCACGCACAAAAACGACAGTTGAAATCCGGCCGTGAACAAGTCGGTCGGATTGGCCACGAGCACGATGAGCCAGGACAAGGCAAAGGTGTTGGCGGGCAGTGCGCGTGTGCGCAAGAGGATCGCGGCACACACAGCGCATGCCATCACCGCGGCCCGAATCGCGGAGGGCCGGCCGCCAGTCATCAAAGCATATGCCAGCAAGACGGCCGCCACCATGATGGCTGCAGACCGGCGGCGCATGCGCAGGATGCGTAGTACAAACCACAAAAACGCGCCGAGGACGACGAGGTGCTGGCCGGAAATGGCCAGCACGTGAATGACCCCCGTGCGGACGTAGCGGTCCCATTCTTGCGACGACATTGCGGCGTTGTCGCCGAGCAGCAGGGCGCTGGCGATCTTGCCGTCGTTCGGCGTCAGGGTTTCCTCAATGCCGCGCTGGCCCCAGCCGCGAATCTTGCCGAGAATTCGTCCAATGCTCCACGACCCTGGCTCCAGGCGCACGACGCTGTCAGGAGAGTGTGGGATGCGCATTTCCGAGCGAATGCGGTCGTCGAGCAAGTACGATGCATAGTCCAGTTCACCGGGATTCATCGGGCCATGCGGTTGGTAAAGCCAACCAGTCACTTCGACCTCATCGCCGGCATGCAATGACGTCAGCGTGCCTTCGACGTGAAGGCGGACCAGGCCGCTGGCCTCCTGCCAAACGCCCGCCGCTTCGATTTGCGTTACTCTGATCGTGACGATCGATGAATCTTCACGTGGCCGTGCGATGAGCGGATCGAATTTGGGATAATGGCGGACCGACGGCTCATCCGCCAATGTGCCGCGAACACGAACGAGTCGCGGTTCGATTGCCGCAATGTTGCCGAGGTCATTCGCTGGAAAGTCGTGCCGCCATTCGTGGTGATAGGCGCCGCCGAGGCCGCCGGCAAACAGCCAGATGGCGATCGGTCCCAGCAGGTCATTGCGACGAAGAGAAGCGACCCAGACGATAAGTCCAAGCAAGGATGCGACCAGCCAGGCTTGAACCGACACATCGAGAAAACGATCCAGCACAATCGCGGCGGTCGTGGAGGCCGCAATTGGAACAAGCGGTGCGTAGGCGATGGCGCGCGACAACACGGGTGGCTCGCCCGTCTCGGGTGGAAGAGCCAATCTATTCCGGAAAAGCGCCTTCGCCATGCAACGCGAGTACGCCGAGAACGGCGATGGTGGTCCAACCCAGTGCGATCAACGCGGGCCACGGGCTCGTCTGCCGCCGGTAGACCATCTGCGCGGTTTGCACGAGCGTGAACGTCGTCATCGCGAGAACCGACGAGAGCGCGATTCCCAGGACGCCGAAGCCAAACGTCTGAACCCAAAGGGCAAAGGTCGCGGCGAGGATTGCGAGCGAAACGACGTAGGCACGTGTCGCAAGAATCACTTCGCCGCGCATCATCAAGTACATGAACTGCACCTGGCTGGTCGCTCGCATGATAAGGCGGGCGGTGAGCACACCGAGCAACAAGGCGGATGCGCGAAACTCGGGGGCGGTGTAGTACAGCTTAAACGCCCAGGGAATCACGATGGCCCCGAGCGCCAGAATCGGCATGAGGAACAGCGACAGCCGGCGCGTCGTTCGACGAAAGAAATCGGAGCGCTCGTCCCCTTCGGCCTTCCGCGACAACATCGAGTAAAAGACTTCGCTGCCGCGACCGACCAGATTGTCCATCGCCTCGTAGAGATTCCACGCGAAGAAAAAGAGGCCCATCTGGTCGCCGGACAGCAAGCGAGGGCCGACGAGCCGATCGAAGTAGAACCAGCCCCCATAGGTGAGCGTGTTAACGAAAATTGGCACGCCAAAGTGTGTCATCTCATGCACGGCCGTCTTATCCCAGTGAAGTTTCGGCGCCAGCGGGCAAAGGAGATGTGACAGAAGTATGCGCACGATGTCGCCAATGATGAGCCCCAGCACCATGGCCCAGACATTCCGCAGCCAGATGGCGAGCAAAATCGTGACTGGCACGGCGAAGAGCGTTTGGAGAATATCGAGATAGAACGGAATGCGATAGTTCAGACGCCGGTAGAGAACGTAAATGGTCGGATTCTGCAGCGATAGCCACAACGGCCGAGCACAAAGGACGAGCAGAACGAGGCCGAGTTCCGGGTATTTTCCCTCGTAGACAATGGGCAATACCCAGGCCAGGGCAAACGCGACGACCGTCAGTCCGACTGCCCGAACCATGACGACTGACCACGCGGTGCCGAGAAACAGCGGGTCCTCGCCGCGCGACGAGCGGACGACCGCCGGTCGAAGGCCGATGTCGGAAAGGAATTCCAGAAAGAACAGAACCGACAGTGCGGTGCCGAAGACGCCATAGGCCTCCGGCACGAGCAGATGCGTGAGGATCTTGCTGCTAATAAGGCGGATGACAAGCTGCAAGAAATGCGTGAGGTATGACCAGCCAAGACCGGAAAGGCCTGCCCGCACGTCCGTCGAGAGGCCGTGCAAAAATCGACGGCCAGCGGCAAGGACACGGGACATACCGGGAATCAATGTTGCTCCTGGGCCGGCCACGACCACTTCATGTTAGGAGGCGGGGGGCGGTGTGGGCATCGTGGCGGTTGCCCGGCGTGCGCGCATCGACGCGGCCATCCCCGCGATGAAGACCCAGGTGAATCCGAAATCCGGCGACAGGGCGACACCGCGAATCATGATGATGACCGCGATGGAGGCGCCAAACAGACCGGCCGCCAAGTCCGACAGCGGGCCATCGCGTGCCCAGGCTTCGCGGGCCAAATTCCAGGCGCCGGACAGTGCAAACGCAATGAACGCGACCGTTCCCACGATGCCGTAGCGCAGATATTGGAGCAGGTACTGATGATCAATCGACACAAACTGCACCGGCATCTCGGGGTCGATGAATGGCTTGATGCGGTCGTCGGTCGTGCCGAAGCCTAGCCAACCGGCGTTATCGATCGCTTGTTCGTAGGCCTTGTACAGCAGGTCGCGGTGCCGGGTGCCGGTGTATTCGTATTCGACACCGTTGATGATGACCC
>DATANR010000144.1:0-26924 GCA_036266155.1 Gemmataceae bacterium
TCGTTCGTCGGTACGAGGCGTTACAACCCAGTTAGGAACCGCCGGATACGCAAGTACGTCCGGTGGTGTGGGAGGACGGCGGGGTAACCCCGCCTCCTACCCGATTACCAAGGAAGCGGACCATGCGAACGGCGCCATTGACGTTGTCGGCCAAAGCGCGGCGGACCCCCGAATCTCCGATCACTCACTTCATGGGATTGGCCCTTGGAAACCCCCATTTGATCAGTCTGGCCGCCGGGATGGTCGATGGCTCCTCGCTGCCCGCCGGTCCGGTCGCTCAGGCCGTCGCCGATCTTTTGGCTGATCTCGGGACAGCGCGCGCCGCGCTGCAATACGGCACCACGCAGGGTCACGGGCCATTGATCAACAAGATCATTGAGCATGTCGCTGCTCTCGACGGCCGGACACCCGAACAATTCGGCGTCACAGCAAAGGACGTGCTCGTGACGACCGGCTCGCAGCAGGTCCTCTACATGCTCGGCGAACTGTTGCTCGATCCAGGCGACATCGTCATCACCGAATCGCCTTCGTACTTCGTCTTTCACAGCGTCCTCGCCGGCACCGGCGCCCGCGTGCTCACGGTGCCGATGGACGACGACGGCATGATCACGACGGATCTGGTGCGATTGCTCGAGCGCCTGGATCGCGCCGGTGAACTTTCGCGGGTCAAGCTCATCTACACGGTCGACTATTTCCAGAACCCCACTGGATTGACTCTTTCGGCGGACCGACGTCGGCACCTGATCGAGATCGTCAAACTCTATGCGGATCGCCAGCGCATCCTCATTCTCGAAGATGCCGCCTATCGTGAGTTGCGCTACGAGGGCGATGAGATCGCGAGCGTGAAATCCCTCGATCCCGACAACCGCTTCGTGGTCTATGCCGGCACGTTCTCGAAGCCGTGTGCGCCGGGACTGAAGACGGGTTACGCCTTGATGCCGACGGAACTCATGGAACCGCTCATCCGGATGAAGGGCAATCACGATTTTGGGTCAAACAATCTGTCGCAGCACATCATCTACAAGCTGCTGACGAGCGGCGCGTACAAGACGCATGTCGAATTTTTGCGCGGCGTCTATCGCAAGAAGCGCGACGCGATGCTGCGGGCGCTCGACGCCGAGTTCGGCGACATGTCAGGCGCGACCTGGACGAATCCGAAGGGGGGCATGTTCGTGTGGCTCACGCTGCCCGATGAAATCGAGACGTCGCCCAACAGTTCGTTCCTGAACGCGGCACTCGAGGAAGGCGTTCTGTACGTCCCCGGCGAGTTCGGTCACGTCAGCGAAGCGGGCGACATCCCGCGGAACGAGGCGCGTTTGAGCTTTGGCGACGCAAACATCGATCAGATTCGCGAGGGTGTTCGCCGGCTGCGACGGGCGGCGGATCAAGTGGTGCGTGGGCGTGAATTGGAGCCGGCCGGCGTCTGATTCGGAATGGCGTTTGCATTAGAAGACTGCAATCGCCGCCCGATTCAAGAACCCGGAGGCATCCATGCGTCCCCTCTTCGCCATTGGCGTTTTGTTGCTCGTACTTGGCGTTTGCGCCCTGATGTTCCAGGGCGTGACCTACTTCACGACCGAACGAGTTGGTCAGGCAGGCCCGTTCGCAATCGATGTGCAAAAGCCGCACACGATTATCTTCCATCCGATCCTCGGCCTCGCCGCCATCATCGGTGGAGTTGTCTGTATGGCTGCCGGCGGGCAGAAGCGTGCTGCCGCGTGATTAAAGGATTTTGTCACGCCAAGACGCAGAGACGCAAAGAAGAAACAACACCTCTTTGCGTCTTGGCGCCTTGGCGTGACACTCATCACTTCTTCGCTTCACCAACGAACGTCATTATGCCCATGCCTTCGGGCCGCGGCGTGACACCGGCCGGGCCGCTCCACGCTTGAACGCCCTTGCCGGGCACCGTGCGAACCACGTTGACGGCCCATAGCTTGCCCGGCGCCACCAGATCCCCGGTCAACTCGCTGAGCGGAATGGCAATCTCCGCGGTCCAGCCAGTTTCCTCGGCATTCACCGCCACAAACCACTTCGGGTTCCAGGTCTTGTCGCCCCAACAATCCTCGGCGAGCGCGCCGCGTTGATCGACCTGGAGCTGGTAATACGTTTGATAGTCGCGATCGAGATCGATCAAGATGCTCACGCGGTCAAAGGCACGCAGGTCCATGTCGCGTGAGCGCGTCTCCAGCTTGCTTCTCTTCATCCCGGCGGGATGTTTGCACACAATTGCGATGTAGAGGTGCTCGTCGTCAAAAGCGAACATGGCACGCGAACCGTCGCCGAGTGCTTCTTGCAGCGACGCCGCTGTCGGCTTGCCCTTGTCCTTGAGTTCGCGCTCGATCGCTTCCTTGCAGCCGAAATCGCTGCTGAGTTCGCCGGCCATCGTGATCAACGACATCGGCATCGCACCGGCCCAGCATTCGTCGTCGAGCTTGCCGTCGAGGAACGGCCGTTTCGTCGTTTTCTTGCACGCGGCGACCGGCTTTGGCGGCATTGGCTGGCCGGCACGATTCAGCAACCACGACTCGAGCAGCACACAGTCACGCCACGGGTCGGCCCCGCGCACGCCGGTCGGCGTGCCCACGGGCCCGGTCGTCTCGGCGATGTACTTCATGAGCCAGCGCTGCGACTCTTCCGGTTTGCCGAGTTGCCGCCGGGCCGATGCAAGACATAGATTGGTCGCCACATCGCGCGCAAATAAATCGCCGTGTGCGCTCAGGCGGTTCTCCAGCTCAAGTGCGCCCTCATACCATTTGCGGGCGGACACCAGGCCCGCGAGCGTCTCCCGGTAGGTCGTTTGTTCAATCTCGGTTTGTGGCGGCAGTTGATCCTTATTCTTCGCCTTCGGAATGACGCGTCGCGGATCGGGCCGATCTTTCAAGGTGATCTGCGTCTCGGTCAACTCGGCAAACTGGCCCAATTCGAATCGGCGGCGGGCCTCGCTGGACGACTGGAAGCGAACCAGCCAATGGGCCGCATCGACGGCGAGCGGGTGGCCGGGATATTTGTCGAGCAGCAGCAAGTACGCCTCACGGGCCATGCTCCATTGGCCGGATTTCGCGTAAGCCGTTGCCGCCGTGTAGAGCGCCTTGCCAGCGTCCATTGCGGGAAGGTCGCGGATGGCATCGCCGAGTGCAGACAACGCCTGGTCCGGGCTCGCGATGGCGCCGGCGTGGCCATCGATCACGGCTTGCACATTGCGTTTCTTTTCGAGGACTTTCATCATTTCGGCACGGGCGGCTTCGTCCTTGGTGGAGAGGACCGTCTGTTCGCGTCGAGCAGCGCCGCCGGGCGCGAGCGCGATGCCATCGAAAAACCGCAGTTGGCCGTCAGTATCCTTGAGGCGCGTGGCGACGAGTCGGAAGCCGGGCACGTCGCACACGTCCTCCCAAAGGCGTGCAGCCGTTGCAGCGTAGTCTTTGGCCGATTCGCCGAGGTTCGGCAAGGGATTTCGAACGTCGGCATTCACCGCGGTAATCATGTTGCCGCTGATAAGAGTGCTAAGCAACTTACGGCTCGCCCACGGTTCCAAGTCAAGGACCTCCAACTGCTCCGGAAACGCCTCATGGTCCGCGGCAATCTCGAATGCTTTGCGAACGACCAGATTCAACGTCTTCGACGTATCGTCCGTCGCGCCATCGGTGACGACGACCTCCGGTCGCCAGATGCGGAGTGCGAGAACGAGTTGGCGGAGCAGGGTGGTCGCCGCCTTTTCGCCGTGCCGCTTCTCCCATGTTTCGAGCAGCGCCTGGGTGTCGACGCCGTCCTGGAAGCCGGCGATCGGGAATTGCCACATGATTTCGCCAGCAGCACCGCCCGCCAATCGCATCGCGGCAGCGACGCGCATCGGGTCAGTCGCTCGCAACGGATCGGCCGCCTTCATCGCGGCCGCGATTCGTTCGGCATCGGTGTCATACCGCTTGGCCAGCGTCGCGGGATCGGAACAAGTGACGCCGATTGCGGTCGCGAGATAACCGTCGTTGCCGCCGAGTGCCGCGACTGTGTCGAGCGGCACTCCCTTCGCGTTCGTGTGGGCGAACAACACGGCCGAGCGCATGCCGCCTTGATGTTGCACCTTCCACGTCTTGCCGCCGTCGACGGTGCCGATCATCGTACCCATCTCGCCCGCCGCCCAGCCATGTTTCTCGTCGTGGAAATAGACCGCATGCAACGGCAACGGCTGGCCGGTCCTCAACATTTCCCAGGAATTCCCGTGATCGGCCGAGTGGAACACGATCGAGCCCGGTCGGCCGACGGCCCAGATGTGCGAGCCGTGCACGGCGACTGCATGGAAGTCGATCGCCGCACGCACTTCGACGGGAATCTTCAGGTCGGCGAAACCCCATTTCACGCCGGCCGTGTCACGGCTCAGCATCACGAGGCCGCCCTGGCCGACCGCGACGGCACGCATGCCATTGAGCTTCATGCCCGTGATGCTGCGGCCGGCCAACTGATCGACGTCGGCGACGCCGAGGTGGCTATCGCGGATGGGCGCGACACGACTCCAGGCGCCACCGACGACGCCCGTCTCGGAATCACTGAAATCGCCTGCCAGCCACGTGGGATTGCGCACGCCCGGCACCGGCTTCCAACTTCGGCCGCCATCAATCGTGCGGAACAAGCCGGCGGGAAAACTATCGCTGCCATCGCCCGCCGCGATGCCAATGCGATCGTCGAAGAACTTCACCACGTTCAGTCCGGTCACGTTGTTCGCGCTGACGGTTCTCCACTGCAAGCCGCCGTCGGTGGTGGCGAGCACAACGCCCAACGATCCGCCGCCCGGCAGCTCAACGCGGCCCACGGCCCAACCGGAGTACGGCGTCAGGAAATGCACGCTTCGCAGTGCCGCCCGCGTGCCGGTCGGCTGCCGCTCCCAGGTCTTGCCGCCGTCGATCGTGTGCCACATGACGCCGTCGTCGCCCGCGGCCCAGCCTTCGTTCTCGTCGGCGAACTGAATCGTCCGCAGGGCCGCGTCGCTGAAGTGCGGCAAGTCCTGAGCGATCAACGAAGCCGGCACGGTCAGCAAAAAGAACGGCGTCCACAAGCGCATGGCAATCCCTCCAGAGTCGGCGACTGCCATACCTTGGGGAATTGGGAGAATCCAGACGGAATTGTTAAAGACGGAGCCTGCAACCGCGTTTCGTTCAAAAACACACACACCCCGGAAACGTATTCTTAATGAATCTCAGATTTGAGAGCATCATTCATAAGTCATTTCCCAACAATTTTTTACGGATAATCTGATTAATTGATAATCAATCAATCGATACGATCTCCAGATACGGATTCGGAAACGAAACCGCAAGCCTCGGCCAGTCTTGCCCACCTTATCAAGCCGTACATTCCTGATCTTCCGCACAACTGCTACACCCCGCACAACCGATAAATACGGTGTCCCGCGTCCTGTCCGGAGGTGGCCATGGAGATGGACCGTCGCACCCTGTTCCACGGGGCCGCCGTCGTAGGTGGGCTGCTGTTGGCATCCAGAGTGCCGGCGCGCGCCAATCCCATTCAGCGCACCGCCGGCTGGATCGAAGGCAAAATGACGGGGGCCATGGCCGTCGTCGAGACGCTCGTTCAAGAAGGTTGTGAATGCGTCTACGGCATCCCCGGCGCCCAGGAGAATGAACTCTGGGACGCGATGAAGACTCGCGGTCTGTCCTACCTGCTCTGCACGCACGAGTTCAGCGCGTCGACCATGGCCGACGGCTATGCGCGTGCGACCGGCAAACCCGGCGTTCTTGCCGTGGTGCCGGGGCCGGGTGTGACCAACTCGCTCACCGGCCTCGGCGAAGCGCTCGTCGATTCGATCCCGCTGGTCGCGATCGTGGGCGACATTGCTCAAGGTGAAAAGTTCCGACCCTTCCAGGTCCACTGTCTCGATCAGGTCGCTTTGCTCAAGCCCGTAACCAAGGGCGTCTTCCATGTCGAAGACGTCGGCCAGATCGCGGCCGCGATCCGCAAGGCGTTCGCGCTCGCGAGTTCGGGCGAGCCGGGGCCGGTCGCGGTCGTCATCCCGTACACGATGCTCACCGAGTCGCACGAGTTCCACACGCCGCCGGCCGAGGTGATCGGCACGCCGTTCGACGAGAACTGCTTCATCGAAGCCCTCAAGCTGCTCAAGGAGACGCGCTTCAAGGTCGGCATCTATGCCGGCCAGGGGTGCATGGACTATTCGCAACAGCTCATCCAACTCGCGGAACTGTTGCAAGCTCCTGTCGCAACCAGCGTCTCGGGCAAGGGCTGCTTCCCGGAGTGCCATCCGCTCTCAGTTGGCTGGGGTTATGGCTCGCATGCAACTGGCGCATCGGAACGCGTGTTCGCCAACAACAACCCGATGCAGCAAATCGAACTACTGCTCGCAATCGGCGTACGCTTCAGCGAGGTGTCGACCGGCTATTATAACATGCCAAAGATCAAGCACGCGATTCATGTCGACGCCAACCCGTGCAACCTCGGCAAGGTGATCAAGGCCGACGTCTGCGTCGCCGCCGATGCCGGCGCGTTCATGTTGCGCTGCCTTGAGTTTCCGCAGGCCATCAAGCGCGAACGCGACGACAAGCTGCTCGCGCGCATCAAGGATGCCAAGGCCGACGATATGCGCCGGCACTGCAAGATCGAAGCGACCCACGGCGCCGACCCGATGGCGTTCTTGCTGTCGCTGCGCCGAAACCTGCCGGCGGACGGCCTCGTGTTCGTCGACGTCACGATCAGCGAACACCTCGCGGCCGAGGCGTTTGAAGTGACGAAGCCACGCACCTACTTCAATCCGACCGACAACCAGGCGATGGGCTGGTCAATCCCCGCGGCGCTCGGCGCGCAAAAAGTGATGCCGAACCGACCGGTCGCCGTCGTCGTCGGTGATGGCTGCTTCTTGATGTCGGCGATGGAAATGTCGACCGCGGCCCGCGAAAATTTGCCAGTCAAATTCTTCGTGCTCGACGATCAGGCCTACCACTACATGCAACGGCTGCAGAAAGCCGCGTATCTAAGGACGACGGCTACGATTCTGGCCCGCATGGACTACTCGGCCTTCGCCCAAGCCGTCGGCCTCCACTATTGCGAGATCAACGCCACGTCGCAACTCGATGCCGGAATTCAGCAGGTGCTCGAAGCCAAAGTGCCAGTGTTGACGCGTGTGATCGTCGACTATCGCGACCGCAAAGTCCGCTGGATCGACGCCGTGGCCCGGCGTTACACGCGCGAAATGACCCCGGCCCAGACGACGCGTTTCCTTGCTCGCATCGGCAGTAGGGCGGTGCAGTTCCAAAAGGCGAATGATTGACCGGCGAAGGTTTCAACAGCATCCGTGTGGTTGCGCTCGTTTTCCGATGCCACATGGCATGAATGCGAATAATCGTTGCAAAGTGGAAAAAAGATCGCTCGTTTTCCGATCAATTCTTGACAGCCAATCCGCCGACGTGCTGAAATGGCACCCGGATTTGTTGCGCAGCCGATTTAAACGCGCAACGCCGGGAAAGAGCGCGCTGGCGCGCTCAAATAACAAGTCCGGCGTGCGGTGCTCGCGCGAGTACTTTGCTGAGGGGTTACTAACCTGGGGCACCAGCTTGAAATCGAAAGCGCCGGCTCATCTGATCCCTGTCTGGCGCCGAAGCAATTGGAGGTTGAACTATGGAGACTCCGAAACCGGCGATCTTCATTGGCTCGTCAAGCGAGGGGCTGGAGGTTGCGCGCGAGATCGAATTGCAACTCCAAACCGTCGCTGAACCCACGATCTGGAAAGATGGCTTTTTTACGCTGGGCAGCGGCACTCTGGAGTCGCTGGTCGATGCACTCGGCCAGTTCGATTTCGCCATCATGGTGTTGTCTCCGGATGACCTACTGGAAAGCCGGGCCCAGAGCTACTCTTCGCCCCGCGACAACGTCCTTTTCGAGTTGGGCCTTTTCATGGGCCGTCTCGGCCGCCGGCGGACCTTCATCGTGAGTGAGGAGGCTGCTAACCTGAAACTCCCCTCCGACCTGGCGGGGATCGCGCGGGCTACCTATCGCCACCGCCAGAACCTGTCGGCGGCGCTTTCGCCCGCGTGTACGCCGATCATCAAGGCAATTCAGTCCCTCGGTCAGCTTCCGGGACGGGCGAATGTCCCGCCGACCTTTTCCGGACAATGGGAGGATCTCGACTGCAGTCCGCGCTACGTGCTGAGTCTCGAACAAGAGGGCGTCAGCGTGTCCGGTAGCTACAGCTGGAAAGCCGGCAAGCTAAAGGGCGACATCGGCGAACACGGCGCGCTCGATCTTCGGTGGGAGCAAAACGACGGGAAAACTGGCGGAGGCGTTCTGTCACTTGCTACAGACGGACAGCGACTCGACGGCGCCTGGTGGTACGATCTCAACAGCGGCGACGCTCGGCACCGACCCTGGCACTTCAAGCGGCTCTCGGAGTGAATCGAGGTGTTTCTTGCCGGCTACTTGTGGGGAAAAGTGTCCCCACAAACAGCGTGGGGCAACTCGATGGCGCGGAGATGGACGAGAGCTCCGGCTGAACCATCCACTCCACCCAACCGGGGCGGCAGGACGTGGTTCCAAGGTTCATGACTTCGCGCCGCCCCCGCGGGTGAGCGGGGCCGGACGGCTTCGTTTTCGTGCTCCGAGGAGGAGAGAGGGAAACAGCCGGCGCTTATTCACCCAATCCTGACCGGCGATTGCGACATCCCTAGAATCGCACTCAGCGGTCGGGAGCGGTCCGCGTTGGACGGCCCCACCTGCCACTTCTTTGAGGCACACATGAAGACGATCCTATCGGCAGCGTTGGTGCTCGGGCTCTGCGGTTTTGCGAGCGCGGCAGACAAGGCGGACCCCGTTGGCACGTGGAAGTGCGAGTACAAGATCGGCGACATGAAGCGGACGTCCGAATTGACGATCAAGAAGGACGGCGACAACTTCGCCGGCACGATGAGCTGGCCGGATCAGAAGGACGAGAAACTCAAGGACCTGAAGCTGAAGGACGGTACGCTCACCTTCTCCGCCGTGCGGAAGCTCAAGGATATGGAGCTCACCGTCGAGTACAAGCTGACGATTGACGGGGACAACCTCAAGGGGAAAGGCGCGGTCATGACGCAAGAGTTCGACATCGAAGGGAAGCGGGAGAAGAAGGACAAGTAGCGTTTGTTGGGCTACCCGGCGCCGACAACGATGCTCGACCGCGCACAACTCCATCGCGATGGCTACGCTCTGCTTCGCGGAGGAATTCCGGACGAATGGCTGAAGGGACTTCGCACCGCATTTGACGCGGGAGTGCGACCGTCGGACCAATGGCCCGTGCCACGCGGGGCGGATTGGCGTCATTCGCTGTTGGACCTCGATCCGACGGTGCGGGCCGTGTGTCGACTGCCGGAATTGTTGGAGGGTGTCGGCGAATTGATCGGCGAGCGGTTCTTCCTCGCGCAAGTGGAGGGCCGCGAGCCGTTGGTGCGCGGCGGCCAGCAGAAGCTGCACCGCGATCTGTCGGCTCAGCGGCCCGGCGATACGGTGATGGTTCTCGCCTATTTCGACGACTATGGCCCCGAGAACGGCGCGACTCGGATTATCCCCGGCACCCACTGCCCCACGCCGGATGAGCCGCCGATCGACTTCAATGACGAGTCGCGCTCCATGCAACTCTCCGGTGCCGCCGGCGACATCCTCGTGTTCGATGCCGATCTGGTTCACGCAGGCAGCCGGAACCGCAATGGAGCGCGGCGTCGCACGATCTTGATCGGCTATCGGGCCGAGCCGCTCTACGCTGCCGATCGCCAGACGATGAATCTCCGCAGCATCCGCATGGAAACGGCCGAGTGGTTCGATCCGATAGAACAAATCGCCGGTCATTGGAAGTCGAGCGCATTCGTGGCATAACATTCCGATGTTGTGCTACTGATAAGCACAACATCGGAATGTTATGCCACGTGCCGTCACTCCGTAACATCCCACGCCGGCGCTTCCGGTCGCCACCTCGCCGTCGTATACTCTTCCCCATCACAACTGCACCTCCGCATCGAGGTTCGACATCATGATCGCGTCCCGGCTCATCGCCGCTCTCGTTGTCGCTTCGCTTCCAATCGTTGGCTTCGCTCAGGAAAAGGGCCCTTCTGCCGAAGAAGTGCAGGCGCTCAAGAAGACGTTCGACGAAGAGAGGGCAGGGGCCATCGAGAAGAAGTTCCCAGCCAGCGCGCTCGAGCGGGCCGACGAGTTGGCCAAACAGGCCGACGAGGCGGTAAAGGCGGGAAAGCTCGCGGCCGCTGGTCAATTCTTGCGTGAAGCCCGTTGGCTGGTTCCGTATGTGCCGACCGACTTGCCGCCGAACGTCGATCGCGTGCTCGGCATCGCGCGCATGCGGCATGGCGACCACGTCCTCGGCGTCGTGTTTTCACCGAACGGCAAACAGCTCGCGACGGCTTCACGCGACGCGACGGTGAAGATCTGGGACCTCGGCAATGGTCGCGAGTTGCGGACCTACCGTGGGTCGAAGGACCCCGTGCGGGCGATCGCTTGGTCGCGTGACGGGAAGTGGGTCGCCTCGACCGCGGGCAACGAGATTCACATCTGGGACCCGGAGTCGGGCAAGCTCAAGACGGCACTCAAGGGGCACGACAAACCGGCTTCCGCCATCGCCTTCGCACCGGACGGGCAGACGCTCGCATCGGGCTCCGACGACACGTCAGTGCGTCTGTGGGACCTGGCGAAGGGAACGGAGACGGCCAACCTCAACGCCGACTTCGACAAGAAGCAAAAGAACCAGGTGAATGCGATCACCTTTAGCCCCAACGGCAAGCTGGTCGCCGCGGTCAACGGCAACGGACAATTGCAGATTTGGAACCCGGGCCTGGAGAAAGCCAAACGGCTCGTCAGCGGGTTCGACGCACATCCACCGGGGCCGGCCTATCAAGTGGCGTTCGGCAAGGATACGTCGATCATCTATACGTCCGGCACGGATAGCCTGGCGAAGCAGTGGGTCGGTCTTGGGCCGGACGGCGAGACGATCCCCGGTCACGGCCGGCCGACCAAGTTGGAAGGGCATACGCAAAATGTGACCGCTCTCGCGGTGTCGCAGGACGGCAAGTTCCTGGCTACGGGCTCGTCAGACAAGACGATTCGGTTATGGGACATGACGGGCACGTCGGCACGGCTGGCCCGCGTGTACCAGGGGCATTCCGAGGAAGTGGCGAGCCTGGCGTTCTCGCCAGATGGACAGACGCTGGCCTCGGGCAGCAACGATCAGAGCGTCCGGTTGTGGCGCGTGTCGCTGGCCGACGAACATCAAAATTTCGCGGATCACACGGCCTACGTCTGGACGGCGGCGTTCAGCCCAGACGGCAAGATGTTTGCCGATGCCGGCGTCGACAAGGTGGTTTACCTTCGCGACACGGCGGGCAAGGTGCTGCACAAGCTGGAGGGACACACCGGCCCCGTAACGGCAGTCGCCTTCAGCGCCGACAGTTCGAAGCTCGCGTCCGTGGGCGGCGACCAGGTCGTCCGCATCTGGAAGACGAGCGACGGCAAGCTGATCAAGGAACTCAAGGGGCACACTGGTCCGATCATGGCCGTCGCTTTTGGCGGCAACGATTTGCTCATCACCGGCGGCATCGACAAGACGGCACGCGTTTGGGACGTCAACCAGGATCAGCCCAAAATGACTTTGCCCGCCAACAAGTCGATGATCGGCGCCGTTGCCTTGCGTGCCGACGGCAAGCAAGCCATGGTCGGCACGGCTGACGGCATGTTGCGCATCTATGACTTGAGCGAGGCCAATCCGAAGGAAACGGCCGCGTTCACCGCGCACCTGGCGGGCGTTGGCGACATTGTTTACGGACCGGACGGGACCAAAATTGCGACGTGCGGCGGCGACGGGCTGGTCAAATACTGGAATCTTAGCGGCGCTCCCGTCCCGCCGATTCTCGCGGAGTTCAAGGGGCACAACAAGCCGGTCAGTTCCGTGGCGTTCAATTCCGACGGGCGGTTTCTCGTGTCCGGCGGCGGCGATAATGTGGTTCGTGTCTGGGATCTGGCCACCAAGACCGAGCTGCGAGCGCTGCGGGGGCATCTCGACTGGATCAGCTCCGTGGCCTTCGGGACAAATGGTCGGACGCTGCTGTCCGCGAGCGTGGACAAGACCGTCAAAGTGTGGGAATTGTCGAGCGGTGAGACGGCCAAGCCGGTGGGGCACAGCCGGCGCTTGAACACGATTGCTGTGAGTGCCGACGGTCGCTGGGTCGCCAGCGGTTCCGAGGATCGGACCATCAAGATCTGGGACGCAGCCGCGGGCATGGAAGCGTTTACCCTGGATGCCGGCGCTGGCGGCCACGACGCGGACGTCACATCGGTGGCCTTCGATCCGACGGGTAAGAAACTGGTCTCGGGTGGCGACGACCGCAAAATCGTTATCTGGGATCTGGTGGCGCGCAAGCCGATCACGACCTTGGCTGTCGATCAGCGCATCCCCTTCTTGATCTGGTCCTCCAAGGGCGATAAGTTCGTCGCCTGGCAGAGTTCGAAGCGCGGCGACGCGGAGACGAACAATTTCAAGTCTTACGATCCGACGGGCAAGCCGTTGAATTCGCTCGACCTCAAGGATCGCGCCGTTTTGTGCACAACGTTTACGACCGACGGTGAGATGGCGGCCCTGGGCTTCGCCGACGGTTCGGTGCAACTCTGGAACCTGAAATCCAACGAACGCGTGGGCGGCGACTGGGCGGCTTTCATGGCGGACCTGGGCGACATCGGCGTGACGCCGGACAAGAAAAAGGTCGTCGCCATTGATGCGAAGCTGACCGTCAAGATCTACGACGTGGCCAAGAAGGAGGTCGTGAAGACCTTCGAGGCCCATAAGTCCGGATTGCCGGGCCTCATGGTCGGCCCCGACGGATCGCGGTTCGCGACCTACTCGGACAACGGCGAGGTCAAGCTTTGGGAAACGGATACAGGCAAGGAACTGCGAACCTGGTCGCTGCCGACGCCGGTGCGCAACCTCGCCTTCAGCGCCGATGGCAAGAAACTCATCACGGCCAATGGCGATACGACGATGTATGTGCTTAACTTGCCTTAGCCGACTCGGCCGATCGCTGAGATGAAGAAGATTAGGATTGGGATGGAGATTGAGATTGGGACCGGAGCCGAGCGGATCGAGCCGACTCCCAATCTCAATCCCAATCCTAATCTTCTTGAGTGGAGTTCAAGCCATCATTGGCAGGAACCGATTGGCCCCGAGCCGCGTCCAACCCTTGATCCCGCCTTCCCCAATCCTTTCGAGGTGATTCGCATGCGTGTTCGTTTTTTGCTTATTCCCGCCGTATTGCTTGGTTTTTTCGTCTCCCTCGCCATCCCGGCGGACAAGGCGGATGCCTCCAAGGATGCACTCAAGGCTCTGAATGAGTTCGTTGGGCAGTGGAAAGGCAACGGCGAGTCCAAGTCCGGCAAGACCGAATTGTGGAAAGAGTCGGCCGAGTGGTCGTGGGACCTCAAGGGCGAGGAACCCGCCTTGAAGGTGAAATTCGACGGCGCCAAGCAGTATTCCGAAGGCCGGCTGACTTATCTGGCGGATAAGAAAAAATACCAACTGGTCGCCAAGGACGCGGACAAAAAGGACCAGACCTTCACCGGCGAGATCAAGGCCAAGAAGCTGATCCTGACTCGCGACGACGCAGAAACGAAGGATAAATACACGATCGAAATGAGCACCAATAACGAGGGCGCTCGCTTCGTGTACAACGTCGCCGTCCAGAAGAAGGGCGTCGGCATCGCCAAGAAGCTGGCCGAGGTGGGCCTGACCAAGGAAGGGGCCTCGCTGGCGGGTGGCAAGAAGAACGAGTGCATCGTCACCGGCGGACTCGGGACCATGGCCGTGTCGTACAACGGCAAGACGTATTACGTGTGCTGCTCCGGCTGCCGTGACGAGTTCAACGCGAACCCGAAGAAGTACGTCGACGAGTACGAGAAGAACAAAAAGTAGTCGTTGATTTGGTAATAAGTTACGGAGAGCCTGCGGCGAATGGCCGCGGGCCCTTTTTGTTGGGTTCGTCAATCGCCAAGGAAAAAGGCCCGCGACTGATGGTCGCGGGCCTTGGCAATATTCTTCGTTGGATCAGCCGCCACCGCCACGGCGTCCGCCGCCGCCCTGTCCGCGACCGCCGCCTCCTTGACCGCCGGGGCCCTGGCCACCGCCGCCCGTGTCACTGCCAGCCGCGCCGCCGCTACCACCCCCGCCTCGACGGCCGCCCGGGCCACCACCGCCTTGACCGCCGGCACCTGGCCCGCCCGGTCCACGGCCACCGCCGCCATTGCCGAAGCTGCCCGGAATGCGATCGCCGCCGGGAATCGTGCTCATGCCGGCCCCGGCATCGGTTGCTTGCGGGAAGCTGCCCGGACCACCGGGTCCACGACCACCGCCGCCGTTACCATAGCCGCTACCAGCGGATGCGTCGAAGCCGCCCGGGCCGCCCGGTCCCCGACCGCCGCCGCCATTGCCGAAGCCGCCTGGTCCACCCGGCCCACGACCTCCGCCTCCGCCCGTGAGGTCAAAGCCGCCGGGTCCACCCGGTCCACGACCGCCGCCATTGCCGAAGCCGCCGGGTCCACTCGGTCCGCGACCACCGCCATTGCCCATGTCAAAGCCACCAGGGGCACCCCCACCCATGCCGCGACCGCCGCCGAAGTTCATGCCGGACATCATGGAGGGATCAAAGCCGCCGGGGCCGCCCATGCCGCGACCGCCACCGAAGCCGTTGCCACCCGGACCACCCGGCCCGCGGCCACCAAAGTTCATGCCCGCCAGCATGGAGGGATCAAAGCCGCCACCCATGCCGCGACCGCCCATCATGCCACCGCCCGTGCCCATGCCCATCATGCCACCGCCCATGCCCATGCCCATCATGCCGCCCTGGCCCCGTCCGCGAGCCATCTGGTTTCCGCTGATGCCGGCGGCCTTCATGGCGACTTCCTGTTTCTGCTTCCGCCACTGGAAATACTCGTCGACCGTGAGGAAGCCGTCGTTGTTCAGGTCCATGTCGAGGAAGTCACCGGTCGACATTCCGGCTTTCTTCCATTCGTAGAGGCCAATCTGTCCGTCCGAATCCAAGTCGAGGTTCGCGTAGGGGAAATCCTTCGGCAGGTTGCCCGCTCGGATCAACGTGGGCCGCTTCCGCTCATCTTCATCGCCACCGTTCTTCGGGTCCTCACCGGGTCGGCGAGCAACGGCCGGATCGCGGCCGTCCGAAGCCCCGCGGCGGGCCGCATCGTAGGCCTTGAACTCGGGCAAATCGATGACGCCGTCGTGATTGACGTCGTACTTGTCACGCTCGTTCTGGAGAATCTCGTCCATGCTCATTTCGTCATAGTCGAGCACGCCGTCTTCGTTCTTGTCCATACGGCGGAACTTGTCTTCCGCTCGGCGATCGGAGTCAACGCCGCCCGGCAGAGTGAAGCCGCCCGGCGCGCCGCCGCCGCCGGGGATGGTCAACGTCATGGCGCCGCCGCCACCAGCACCGCCACCCATCAAACCACCGAATTGTGATTTGACCCGTTCCGTGGTCTGCTTCAACTGGTCACGGGTCCAGGCATTGCCGGTCAAACCAATCATGGGGCCGAAACTTTGGATCATCCCCTGCAGCTGTGGCGGCAAGTCTTCTTTGCGGAGAGTCTGACCGTCCTTGCTGAACTGGTCGAAAAATGCATCCGGATCCATCATCATGCGGTTGCTGCGGCCGCCGCCACCCATGCCAGGCATACCGCCGCCCATCCCTGGCATTCCACCGCCCATGCCCGGCATTCCGCCGCCGCCGAAGCCACGATCGGCACCGCCGAACCCAGGATTCGCCCCGCCAAAGCCTGGATTTGCCCCACCAAAACCCGGGGCGCCGCCGCCACCACCACCAAAGCCGCGATCACCGCCGCCGCCGCCATTCCAGTTCCCGCGGCCGGGCCCCTGGCTCCAGGTCAACGTCGGAATGAGCAGAAAGCCCGCGGTGAGAATGAGAGCGGAGTGTTTCATGCGCATGGCGGGACTCGTCACAAGGATTGTCTCAGAAGAATGTACACCGACTGGCCCATGCAAGTCACGCTTGTTTCTCGCAAGTCTCATGCTTCCCTCATGTTTTGCCAATTGTCTCGACACCCCATCGTTTAAATTGCCGGTCGTGCCGTTTATCCGGATGACGTGACTCGTCAATGAGTTAGGTAATTTGGGGTAATTGTACTTCCATTTTGCATCCAGCCGAAGTTGTCTTTACTCTTAATATTTAAGTGGCACCCCGCTTTCGCTTCACCCACCGGCTCCGCCGCGTCTGCCGTCACCTTCCTTGAGGGAACTCGAGTGTCAGCCTTCCGATGCCTCGCGCTTGTGGCCGCGCTCTTCTTTACCGGACTGACCACCGCTCAGGAACCGATCCGGTTCGCCCGCAGCCCGGACATCTCGCCCGACGGCAAGCTCGTCGCCTTCAGTTATCTTGGCGACGTTTGGGTCGTTGAAGCGATTGGCGGTGTCGCTCGGCCGATCACTCAGCACGAAGCGCACGACACGGCGCCGGTCTTCAGCCCGGATGGACGCTGGATTGCGTTTTCCTCAAACCGCCACGGTCAGTACGACGTGTTCGTGTCGCCCTCGTATGGCGGCAAGCCGCGCCGGCTGACGTTCGACTCGGCGCACGACATGGTCCTCGGCTGGACCCCGGATGGCAAAAACATTGTCTTTGCATCCACGCGCAGCACGACTTTCCCTCACGTCGAGTTCCAGTTGTATTCGGTCCCAGTTGAGGGTGGCAGCGAAACCAAGTTGCCGTTCGAAGACGCCAAGGACGTGAAGTTCGCCGCCGACGGCAAGTCGGTCGCGTTCGTTCGCGGGCCGGGCACGTGGTATCGCAAGGGTTATCGCGGCTCATCGAACGACGACATCTGGTTTGCCAACGTCGACGGCTCCGCGGTTCGCCGGGCCACTGATTTTCCCGGCAACGATGCGTCGCCGATGCTGAGTCCGGATGGCAAGAAGCTTTATTACGTTTCCGAGATTCTCGGCGGGCAGGCGAACATCGTCGTCGCCGACGTGAATACAACCGGGTCGCCCGCGGCCGGCTCTCCCAAGGCGGTCACGCAGCACAAGGACGACTCTGTGCGCAAAGCGCGCCTGAGCGGCAACGGCGAGTGGATCGTTTACGAATGCGGCGGCGACCTATGGGTCGTCAGCACCCGCGATGGGCAGACACGCAAGCTCGCGATCGAAGTCCACGCCGACGACAAGACGAACGTCGATCGGACGGCCACCTTCAATCGCGACATGACGGAATACGCCCTGTCGCCCGATGAAAATACGATCGCCTTCGTCGTTCACGGCGATGTGTTCGCAATGCCGACCAAGGGCGGCAAAGCCAACCGCCTGACCGATACGCCGGGCGTCGAGCATGGGCTCGCGTTCTCGCCGGACAACAAGAAGCTGCTCTTCGTCTCCGACCGCAACGGTTATGAAGATCTGTATTTGCTTGAATCCGACGATCCGGACACCAGCGATTTGACGCGGGCTACCAAGTTCAAAACCAAAGCGCTGACCAACACGCCGGAACCGGAGATGGGCGCGAGCTTCACCTCGGACGGCAGCCGCGTCGCGTTCATTCGCGGCGGCAAGCTGCTGACCATGAAGATCGACGGGACCGACGTCAAGCCGCTCGTCGATCAGCCGCAAGTGATCGATTACGAGTGGTCGCCAGACGGCAAGTGGGTCGCGTTCGCCCGCGAAGACGGAGCATTCGCCAGCGAGATGTACCTGATGCCGATCGACGGTTCGAAGCCGCCCGTCAACGTCTCGCGCTACGCGACGGTAAACACCGACATTAGCTGGGCCGGCAACAAGATTGCCTTCCGCAGCCAGCGGGCTGGCGGCATGAATACTCACATTCTCAGTCTGCAAAAGCCGGGAACAAGCAGTGGTCCTGGCGCTCCGACGCCGTCGCCGAGCGACATCGACTGGGACGACATTCACCTGCGTGTCGATGCGATCACGACATCCTTCCAGGCGTCGAATGTGTCTATTTCCAAGAATGGTCGAATGGTCGCGTTTACCGGCGGCGGCGACCTGTGGGTCGCGTCGACCGATGGCGGCAGCTTGTCGCGATTGACGAACAAAGGAATCGGCGCTCATCTAATCCGCTGGACCAAGGGCGGAAGCGTCTACTTCCTCGACGCCACCGGCTCCCTGCGCAATATGGCCCCGTACAATGTCGGGCCGATGGCCGGGCCGAATGAACCGAGTACGGTCAACTTCACGGCGAAGATGACGATCCGCCGTGACGAGGAGTTTCAAGAAGTCTTCGATCAGGCATGGCGCCTCCTCGGCGACGGCTTTTACGATGCCAAGCTTCATGGCGCCAACTGGGCGACCGTCCGCGACAAGTATCGTCCGCTCGTGAAGAACGTCGCGATGAAGGAGGATCTTTACAGCCTCGTCAGCCTGATGCTCGGCGAGTTGAATGCCTCGCACCTTGGGATCCAGGCCGAGTTGCGTACGCCGGATGAAGTGACGGCCGACCTCGGTTTGATTTTCGACGAGACTTACAAGGGGCCGGGCCTGAAGATTGCGGAAGTGCTCAAGCGTGGTCCCGCCGACAAGCGCGGCATCAGCCTGAAGGCCGGCGACGTTGTCATGTCGATCGACCGCACGGAATTGACGGACAAGGTCAATGTCAGCCAGCTTCTCAATGCGAAGGTCAACGAGAACGTGTTGCTCGAGGTCACGAGCAACCCGGCCAACCCGATGTCGCGCCGCAAGGTGGAAACGCAGGCGGTGGGCCGCGGCCGCATCTCGAGCCTGATGTACGAACGCTGGGTGGCCCACAACGCGGATGAAGTCGCCAAGCAATCGGGCGGCCGGGTCGGCTACATCCACATTCCGAGCATGGATGAGCGTGGTCTGGAACAATTCGTGCGAGCGCTTTACTCGGACAACTTCGACAAGGACGGCATCGTGATCGACGTGCGCTACAACGGCGGCGGGTTCACGCACGATCAGGTCCTGAACTACCTCGGCGCCCGCGAACACACGTTCTTCCGGCAGCGCGACGGCGGCGAAGGGCTCGTCATGCGGAGCTACGATCGCAAGTGGACCAAGCCAACGGCCGTGCTGATTAACAACCGCTCCTATAGCGACGCCGAGATTTTCCCAAGTGCCTACAAAGCTCTCGGTCTCGGCAAAGTCGTTGGCCAGGCGACCGGCGGTCTGGTGATCGGGACCGCGCCCACGGCGCTGATTGACGGTTCGACCTTCCGTTTGCCCAAGATCGGGGTGTACACGGCCCGCGGGATCAACATGGAACGCGAGGGTGTGCCGCCCGACGTGGCCGTGGACGCGCCGCCGGAGGAATTGGCGCGTGGCAACGATCCTCAGCTGAAGAAAGCGGTCGACGTGCTCAGCGTCGATGTGGCGGAATGGAAGAAAGTGCACGCCAAAGTGGCCGTCGCGCCCGGGGCGCCGGCGGTCACACCGACCGGACCGGCGACGGGAATGCCTCCCGTCGTTACTCCCAAGCCATAGTTTTCGGCCCGTCACGTTAGTTCAATATTCAGGCCCCGGTGCAATTTTGCCGGGGCCTGATCTTTTTCTGCTCTGCATAGCACACGAATCGAATCGTGCAGCGAGAATGTGAAATTTCGCGATGGTTCGTGTTGCCGAGTTGCCGCGTCCTCGGGTAAACTGAGTCGAAATCCATTTGATTTCACAGTTCGTGGAGGCGCATTCAGGTGTCCGACGCGCGGCTTCTCGAATACTATCGCGAACTGCCTCAGCTCCAGCCGCCCGACGACCCTGATCTATGGGCCGCGCGGATGCATGATGCGTTGCGCTTGTTCCGCCGCGAGCTGCTCGAATGGTACACCGAGGGCACGCTGCAGCGCATGCTCAATTGCAGCGACGCGGAAACACGGCGGGCCGCGGTGCTCGGGCTCGGGCTCGTCGGCACCATGGAATCGAATGGCCCGCTGGCCCGCGTGCTCCACGACGACGACATGCCGGCCGCGCGAATGGCGGCCGACGCGCTTTGGCAAGTCTGGTTCCGCGGCGGGACTGATGACCAGAATTGCGAACTCCAGCGCGTCCTGCATTTGCCGGACTTTTTGCAAATTCTCGCTGGGCTGGACGATTTAGCGAGAGAGGCCCCGGATTTTGCCGAAGTCTATAACCAGCGCGCAATCTTGTTCTTCCGTCGCGGTGAGTTTGCGCGTTCTGTTTCCGATTGCGAGCGAGCCGTTTCCCTCAATCCCTTCCACTTCGGCGCGCAGGCCGGCATGGGCCAGTGTTTCATGAAGATGCGCAAGCCGCGCGCGGCTATTCGCGCGTTCCGCCAGGCGCTGCAAACGAATCCGACGATGACTCATCTGTCCGAAACGATTGCGACGCTGGAACGCGGACGGTGACAAATCCCATGTAGGTCAGGTTTTCAACCTGACCTATAGAAATGGGTCAGGTTTTCAACCTGACCTGTAGAAATGGGTCAGGTTGAAAACCTGACCTACCTAAGTCAGCCCGACACAATCTCCAACGCCACCTCGCCCGTAATCCCGCTCTGATCATCGTCCGCCTGAATGACGACTTCAATCTCGTTGCGTTCCTTAAGTCGGACCGTGACGTCGAATTGCCCGGCCGCGATCATGGTGCCGAGCTTTTCGCCATTCAAAAGGATTTCCGCGGCGCCAGCGACTGATGCGAATGCAAGTCGCACAATATCGTTCGTTCCCAGATTGCTCGGTCGTCCGAAGCGCCTGATCAACGAGATGGGTCCCTTATAGCCGGGCCAGCCGCCGTCGCGAAGCTTAGCTGGGATTGTCATCCGGCCGGCAGCCATGCCCGGTTCATGAGGGCGGATTTCCCACGGGCCATGCAAACGAATGCGATGCGGTTCGGACACGTCAACATCCTCAGTCGGCTCATGAGCCGCGGGGTCATCGTATGAACAAGGGCGAGCGGCCTCTCCGGTGGGGCATTCTCGGCGTCGCGAAGATTCTGCGGCGCCTGGGACCGGCGTTTCAGGCGGCGCCGTCGGCAAATGTTCGGGCCATCGCTTCACGCTCTCTCGATCGATCCCGTGTCGCCGCTCGGGATCTCGGGGCGGAAGTCGCTTACGGATGCTACGAGGAGTTGCTGGCAGATCAGGAAGTCGACGCCGTCTACATTCCGCTGCCCAATAGCCTGCATGCCGAATGGATTCGGGCCGCGGCCGATCGTGGCAAGCACGTGCTCTGTGAGAAACCGCTCTGCCCGACCGCCGCGGAGGCTGCCGCCGTCGTCGCCTACTGTCGCGAGCGCGGCATCCGGCTCATGGAAGGCTTCATGTGGCCGCACCACCCGCGGACGAGGCGCATTCGACAAGCGATCGACGACGGCACGATTGGCGAAGTGCGTCGCGTGGCCGGCGCGTTGACGTTTCGGATGGACCCACTCGATCCCGCGAACATCCGTCTGCGACCGGACCTTGCCGGCGGCAGTCTGCTCGACGTGGGATGTTATCCCATCTCGGGGATTCGCTGGGCGATGGGCGCTGAGCCGGTACATGTGTTTGCCCGTGGCCGACACATGAATGGTGTCGACATCGAAGCAAGCGGCCAACTGTTCTTCGACGACGATCGCGTCGCGTCGTTCGATTGCGGGTTCACGTTGCCCTATCGTGCCTGGCTGGAGATCGTCGGGACCAATGGAACGATCCGGGTGCCGCGGATGTGGGCGCCGCAACCGCGAGCAACGTGGGAGGTGGAAGTGAACGGACAGCCGGCCGTTGAGCATGTCATCGAGGGCGAAGATCAAATCGTGCGCATGCTCGACGAATTCGCGGCCGCGGTGCGGGAGAACCGCGATCCGCGGCCGGGGCCAGATGAAGCGGTGAAGTCTGTACAAGTATTAGACGCGTTGCGGCGATCGATCGCCGAGGGACGCGAGATCAAGGTGTAAACCGTCACGCCAGATACTGCGCCCGCCCGCAGTTCCGACAGCAAATGAATTCGTTGCCCTGGCGCAGGTCGGCCAGTCCTTGCGTCGTGATCCCGACCCGGCAGTGCAGACAGGTCTGATTTTCAACGGGAGCGAACGCGTCCGCTCCGTGGGCCTTGATCAGGCGATCGTACGGACCACGCATCGCCTGCGGAATCTTGGTCTCTTCCACTGCCAACGCAGTTGATGCCGTGGCCACGACTTCTTTCATGCGCACGAGCCGCTCGGCCGCCTCGGTCTGATACGTCGCGAAGTCGGCCTTCACCTTCGCAAGTGCTGCTTCGAGTTCGGGGATCTTTGCGGTTCGGTCATCGACATCGCCCATCGCGGTGAGCAGGTTGTCCTCGGCCTGAGCGATCAATGTCTTCGTGTTGGCGATCTCGTGCTCTTTCGCTTCGATCTGCCGCGGGTCAGTCAAGCTATCGAGTTGCTTCGTGTATTTGGCCAGCGTCTGATTCAGCGACTTGATCGTGGCCTCGCCGGTCAGCACGTCGGCTTTGCGATGCTTCAGCCCATCTTTGGCGTCGGCGAGTGTTTTCTCGGTGGCGGCCAGCTTGGTCTGGTGGGCCTTGAGAACGCGCGGCCCCTTCTCGATTTCGCCCTGGGCGTCGCGGATTTGCTTGCGCAGTCGGTGCAGTTCGGCGAGCAGTTGGTTCAGCATGGTCTTGATTGCTTATTCATTATTGCTGCAAAAAAATAGGTCCTATGGGACTCATACGTCCCATAGGACCTATCGAAGCAGCAAATAGTTTGTCGTTACGGCCGCTTCACCCCATCCAAGAACCCTTCAAGCTGCCGGCTCCGCACCGGATGCTGCAGCTTGCGGACGGCCTTCGCTTCAATCTGGCGCACACGTTCGCGTGTCACTTTGAAGATGCGGCCCACCTCTTCGAGCGTGTACGTGTACCCGTCGCCCAGGCCATACCGCAGCTTGATGATCTCACGCTCGCGGTACGTCAGCGTCTTCAGGACGTTTTCGATCTTGTCCTTCAACATTTCGTTCGTGGCCGAGTTCACCGGCGAATCGACCGAATGGTCCTCGATGAAGTCGCCGAAGTAGCTGTCCTCGCTCTCGCCGACCGGCCGATCCAGGCTGATCGGGTGCCGGCTGATCTTGAGGACACGCTTGGCTTCTTCGACCGTCGTCTCGGCCGCGGCGGCCATTTCCTCGACCGTGGGTTCGCGGCCAAGAATCTGCACGAGCTTCTTGGTCACGTTCCGCAGCTTCGACATCGTCTCGATCATGTGAACCGGAATGCGGATCGTCCGGGCCTGATCGGCAATGGCCCGCGTGATCGCCTGCCGAATCCACCACGTCGCGTAGGTCGAGAACTTGTAGCCGCGCTGATACTCGTACTTGTCGACTGCCCGCATCAGTCCGGTGTTCCCTTCCTGAATCAGGTCGAGGAAACTGAGCCCGCGGTTGCGGTACTTCTTGGCGATCGAGACGACGAGCCGCAGATTGCCGCCGGACAGTTCACGCTTGGCTTGTTCGTACTCTTCGAACCGACCATTCATGACGCCGACGCGCTTGCGCAAGCTCGCCGGTTCTTCCAACGTCAACCGCATGAGGTCTTGCAGCTCGGCCTCGAGATTGAGCCGATCTTCCTTGTCCTTGGCGCCACGACAACCCTTCAGGCGGTTGAGCTGATCTTCCACTTCCGTCATGCGGGCGGAAATCTGCTCCATCTTCTTCATCAACGGCTGGATCTTCTGCGTCCGAATGCTCAGCTCTTCGATGAGCGTGACGGCCTTCTTGCGCCGCAGCTTGAGTCGCCGGCGCAGTTCCAGCCTCTCCGTTTCCGACACCCGCGGGTCCATCAGCCGTTCGAAATCCTGTGTATTGGCCTCCATCAGCGGCTCAACCGTGCGCAGGTTGAACGGCATCCGCTTGAGGATCTGGTCCTTTTCGAGCTTTTCGGTCTGACTGATCTTGATCGTGCGATCGAACGGCAACTCTTCGCGGTGGACGCGATTCAGAATGGTGATGACTTCGCGGAGGGCGAAATCACATTCGAGGACCTTGCGGCGGAACCACCGGCGTGTGACTTCAATCTTCTTGGCGAGCGAGATTTCCTTGCCGCGATCAAGGAGGGGGATTTCCCCCATCTGGGTCAGGTACATGCGGACCGGGTCGTCGGTGTGCTTGCCGTCGCCGTCGTCGGCAAAGGCGACGCTGGCGTCGCGGAGGTTGTCTTCTTCGGGGGCTTCGGCGGACGGTTGGGGTGCCCGCTCTTCGACCTGGTCCTCTTCAATGATGGAAATGCCGTGCTGGTCGAGCATTTCGAGGATCTGGTCGAGTCGCTCCGGTTCGACGGTATCGGGCGGGATTTGTGCATTGACCTGATCCCAGGTCAAATACCCGCTCCGTTTCCCCAGGTCGATGAGCGACTTGAGGGTGTCGTCGACTTTCAATTCCATTCCAAAACTCCTCGCTGGCGATTCCGTTCGCCGTCCGCCGGGTTGGTGAGCCACCCGGGTCAGGGCGCTGGGGTCTCGGCCGCGACGGCCGGGGCCCGGTCCAAATCCTGAATCTCACGCAACAATCGTTGTCGAACACCGTCGTCGGTCGCCGCCCGTAGCTGGTCCATCAACTGCTTTCGGCGGAGGACGACCTTCTCCGACCGAAACCGCTCGATCACGTCCCGAAACCAGGCCGCCCGGTCCGGGGCCATCCTACCGACATCCTGCTGGTCGATCGCCCAATCAATGAGGGCCGGGTTGTCCACGACTTCCCGCAGCCCGTCGATGTCCGGCGTCTCGCCCTCTTCGTGCAACCGATACAAACCACCCAGAAGTTGTTGTAGTCCCGGGTGCTCCACGTCCGCCGGCCAAACCACCGTGTAAGCCTGTCTCACAAACACGGGCTCGGCGAGGAGGATTTGCAACAATTCCTTCTCAACCTGGCGGGCCGGCTTCGATCGCGCGGCCGGCGCCTCCGGCACGGTCGCCGGTGTGCGTTCTGGAGGGGTGCGCGGCCCCTCTTTCTTGCGTGCGTCGCGCAATTCGCCAAATCGCGCCCAAACGGTCTCTTGCCGAAGTCCGAGCCGGTGCGCCACGCGCGTGACGAGCAACTCCTGTTTCACCGTGCCGCCGAGGCCGGGCAACTGCGGAGCGAGCGCCATCACACCAAGCACCGCGTCGACGACGCGCTTGGTCCCATCGACGCTGCTGCCGGCCGACGCCAACAACTGAGTCAGTTTGAAATCCAACGCGTCGACGGCCCCGGCAAGCACTTGCCGAAACGCCTCCGCCCCCTGCGCCGCGATCATGTCGCAGGGGTCCAACCCTTCGGGCAACGTGGCAATTGCGAGTTCCACATCGCACCCGACAAAAATCTCAAGAGCCCGGTCGACGCCGGTCACGCCGCCCGCGTCGGCATCGAACACTAGCACCACTTTGGGCACGAATCGCCGCAGTTGGCGAACGTGTGCCTCATTCAACGCCGTGCCCATCGTCGCGACCACATGGGTCACTCCGACTTGATGGGCCATCATCACGTCGGTATAGCCTTCGACGACCGCAAGATACCCTTCAGCTGACCCGGAGTTCCGGGCAACATCCAATCCGTATAGCAGTTCTTTTTTGAAAAACAGGGGTGTTTCCGATGAATTATAGTATTTGGGACCCCGGTCGGCGAAGGGGGAATCGGGCAGAATTCTGCCGCCAAAACCTACCGTTTGACCGCGTGCATCGCGAATCGGGAACATGACGCGGTCGCGGAAGCGGTCGTAATAGCCGGCCCCTTCCTTGCGGTCGCCGATCAGCCCGACTTCGTGCAGCAACGTCAGGTCGAGACGTGCTGCATTGGCCGCACGAACCAGCCACTCACCGGCGGAAGGCGCGAAGCCCAAGCCGAAACTCCTGACCGTCGGCCCGTTCAGTTTTCGCTGCCCGACATAGACGCGGGCCCGTTCGCCAAGTTCGTTTTCGAACAGGCATTCCTGGTAAGTCTTCTCGGCCCACTTCATAGCGTCGAGCAGTTTGCCGCGCCGCACGTTTTCGACCGGCGAGCCTTCGAGGTTGATTCCGGCACGGCGAGCGAGTAATTCTCGGGCCTCGCGGAAGGTGATCTTTTCAAACTCAGCGACGAACGTGAAAACGTCGCCCTTCTTGCCGCAGGACCAGCAGCGGAAGTTCTGCCACTTGGGGTCGACTTGAAGAGAAGGTCGGGTGTCGTTGTGGAAGGGGCAGACGGCCTTGAAGCCGCTGCCGGCCGGTTGCAGTGAAAGGTACGAACCGACCACGGCGACAATGTCGCTCGCGTCTTTCACTTGCCGCGTCAGGGCGACCCGGTCTTCGGACACGCGGGCACCTGCGGGAGCGCTCGTTCGATCCAGTTCGCCCGTCCCTGGCGCCGACGCGAAGGATGGATGTTCGGGACCGGCGAGCCGGCCAAGGATCGTTGAGGGTTTCACCGAACGGGGCTGGGAACCAGCCAACGGCGTGCAGGGGGAGAAACGCGAATCCTTTCCACGCGTGCCGCTGCCGAACGATGGTGTGGCCATGGGCAAGGCCACTACACCCGATCCGTGAGTGTCCCGCAATTATAACCGGCCCTCAACTTCAGTCAAGTTGGGCAAGAGCGGCAAAGGCCGCAAGACCGGAAATCGACGTAAATGCTGGCTTGCGAGTAAGATATGCGCGAGGCCCAGCGTTCATTGCATTTCGTTGCGGGACGGACGTCAATTTGTTGTGAGGGATCGAGAGTGGAAGTTGTCAAAGGACCAAATTCAGGGGTTCCTGGCGCTAGAACTTTGTGCCCTATGTTTTCGACACATCTCCTTTGCCCGTATTGACATGGGAACGAAAACGCAAGCAGAGATTGGGGACTGTCGCATTCTGACGGGGATCGATTTGACAGTTGCCACTGGCGCACTTCGGTCCAGTTAACGAGTCGTAACCAGTTATCTCCAAAGCTGTTATTCGCTGCATTGAGACAGGCTGCTCATGGGACCAACTGTCAAAC